>JAFXIT010000018.1 GCA_017532825.1 Clostridia bacterium | reverse complement strand
GTTTACACATGCGAGAGCAGTACAATAAAATATGTAATTATCCGTTCCAAAGAAGGTATATACGGATTCCCTAAAGGTCATATAGAAGGAATAGAAAGTGAATTAGAAGCCGCTTTACGCGAAATCTCAGAGGAAACAGGCTTGACTGTACGGTTGATCGACGGTTTTAGAACTGAGGATACTCACAGTTTTATGCGTAATGGTGAAACAAGGTTGAAGCATATAGTATATTTTTTAGCTGAATATTCCGACCAAGTACCAACTGCACAGGAGGCAGAGTTAAGCAGTGTGCAATTAATGGATTATGAAACTGCTATATCAGTGTTTCAGTTCGAGAGTTCAAAAAGACTGCTGACTGAAGCTCACAATTTTCTGATGCGACAGTAGGTTTACACTACTTTTAGGCTTTCTTACCTCGTGTTATACTACTTTTGGTTAGTCTTTCGCAGCAAAAAGAGAACTTTTGGAAGACAAAAGTTCTCTTTTTGTTTGTCCCGGTTGTCGGGGTGACGCCTTTTTTGATAAAATTGTGAAAAACATATTGCCGTACGGCTCGGAATCGGTTATAATGGAGAAAACGAAAACTGTGTGGTGAAAAATATGAAGATAAAAAACGAAATATTTGAGATACCCGGAGCACCGCTGGAGGGTATGAGTCCGTTGCCTGCCTTCAGACGGCACGGTCCGGTATCTGCCGGCACCACCGAGCGTTTTCCGCAGAAGCTCAAGGAAACGCTGGGATGCGACAATAAGGTCTTGCCCTATCTTATGCAGGACCGTTACTCCCGCAAGCGTCTGCCGCTAAAGCTTAGATCCTTCGTGCTGGAAAACCGATACCTGAAGGCTCGGTTCCTGCCCGAATACGGCGGACGTCTCCACTCACTCTACGACAAGATCAACGGGGAGGACCTGCTGTTTGTCAACCCGGTTATCCAGCCGGGAAATCTGGCTATCCGCAACGCCTGGCTTTCGGGCGGTATCGAGTGGAACATAGGTAATATCGGACACACATATACTACCTGCGACAACGTCTTCGCTGCCATACTGCAGGACCCCGACGGAAATGACTTTCTTCGTATTTACGAATTTGAGCGACTCAAGTCGATATTCTGGCAGGTCGATTTCCATCTGCCGGATGACTCGCCCTACCTCATTACCCACGTAAAGATGTTTAACCCCTTTGATGAGGACACTACGACCTATTGGTGGAGCAACGTTGCCGTCAACGACACGGGCAAAACAAGGGTGCTCTCCTCGGGTAAGAACGTGATCTCCCTGACCGGCAGCTGCGATTATGAGGTCCTGCCGAATATCGACGCCATGCCGGGAGTCGACGTTACCTATCCATCCAGGGCGACACGCAGCTTTGACTACTTCATTCAGGAGAATTACGAGGGCGAAAGCACCTGGGAGGCGGCGGCCTACGAAAACGGACTTGTGTTCTACGAACGCTCCACGGCGCCGCTGTACTATAAAAAGATGTTTACCTGGGGCAAGCACCGTGCAGGAAAACGGTGGCAGGAATTCCTCTCCGACGGAGAGGGTATGGGTTACTATGCAGAGATCCAGGCGGGTATTGCACCCTCACAGATGCACGATAAGATACTGCCCGCAAAGGGTATCTACGAGTGGACGCAGGTCTTTGGAGGCCTAAAGCTGGAGCCCGACGGTCTGTTTTGCGAGGATTTCGGCAGGGCGTGCGACTACTTCGGAGAAAATCTCGGGAAGATACTTACCGAGGAGGGGATCAAGGCTCTCAATGAAAAGCTTCTGCCCATCGCTTCGCAGTCGGTATCTGCCGACGATATCGTACATATGGGCTCGGGCTTTGGTGCTGTGGAAGAGATGCGAATGAGGATACAGGGGGACGGCCAAGTGCCGACGTCCATGTGCTTCCCGAAAGCGAGCATCAAAAAAGAGCAGTACCCCTGGGTACACCTGCTTGAAAACGGCGTGTTGCCGCATGAAAACGTGCGCAGCCTTCCCGATTCCTATATGATCGGCAAACGGTGGATACCGCTGATGAGGGAATCGGTTGCCCGTGAGGAAAATTGGTACAGCCTCTACCAGCTCGGAACGGCGGTGTATGAGGTGGCCGATCTGACAAAGCCCGCAAATTCTGCATATGATCCCGAGGAAGACAGGCGTCAGACCGAGGAGGCACGCTCTCTGTGGCTCAGATCGGTCGAGCTTGAGCCAAACGTCTGGGCATACCGAAATCTTGCCATACTTGCACGTTGTGCAAACGATAAAGAGGAAGCAGAGCGGTACTATGACCTTGCACTTGGCTGTGAGGGAGTATTTGACGACTTTGCGTTGGCCTCCGAGTACCTCAACGTCCTGACAGCCTGGCGGAAGTTTGAAAAGGCATGGGCGCTGTTTGAATCCCTGCCCGACTCCTGCCGCAGGATCGACCGTATCCGTATAGCGGCGGCACGCTCGGCACTGAAGCTTGACCGTCTCGACTGGCTTGACGGCTTCTTCCGTGAGGAACACCACGATATAAGAGAGGGAGAATGCTCGCTTACCGATCTGTGGTTTGAATTCTGCGCCCGCAGGATGGCCAGAGAGCGGGGAGTAGACGTAAACGACGAGGCTGCAATGCAGTTGTTGATCGATGAGGCGTGGGACAGCTGTCCGCCCGACCCATCCATCGACTTCAGAATGTCGTTTGATAAAAATCTGAAATACAGGATATGAATAAAAGCTCCGCAGAGTTTTCTCTGCGGAGCTTTTACTTAGTCAAGGTATGCGGGGTCGGTCCTTGTAAGGGGAACACGGTCCCTTGAGACCTGCTCTATGGTGATCTTGTCGTCACTTTTGGGTCTGCGGCAGTCCTCAACGATGATAAGCTCGGAGCTTACGTAGGTCGTGGACTTTCTGTCGCCGTCCACACAGACAAAGGAGTAGGGGGTAAAGTGCTCTCCGTGGATGTAGAGGTTGTGATCCTCGTAGGTGACGTCGGTGATGACGATGGGGTCCAGTCCGATGGACATTTCAACATGATCGCTTTCAATGCCGTCGTAAAGAATGCCGTCACCGTAAAGCATATCGTACTCTATCAGCTCAAGGTTGGGCAGGTAATCCTGCGAGTCGAAGAAAAGATTGTGGTAGTTGAAGATGTGCCCAAGATCAAAGCCGAGGACCTCTCCGATGTGTGCTGAAAGCTGATAGGAGGTGAGGTTGCGGTCGGGAACGTCGAGACCGATGTTGTTCCATATAACGTAGTCGGTCACGTACATGGACTGTGATTCAAGCTGCTCCTCGGGGATATCAAGAGCGGGGAGATGGTCGCCGTAGATCACAAGAACGGTCTCCTCGTCACGCTTTTCAAGCTCGCTGATGAGATCCTTGAGGAAGGTGTCCATCTGGCTTATCTGGGTTATGTAGTAGCTCAGCTTTGATGCGTATGAATCGTCCCAGAGGCCGCTGATACCCGGATCGATCTCGAAATCGTTGGGATAACTGCCGTGAGCCTGGACGGATATGGCAAAGACGAAATCACTGCCATCGCTTGCATCGAGCGCCTTAAGAATCTGCTCGGTAAGCATTGAGTCGTGCGCCCAGTCGAATTGGTTGTAGACAGGATCCTCCATATACTCTATGGGGATGAAAAGCTCAAAGCCGAGGTTGGGGAAAACACGGTGGCGTCCGTAGAAGGAGCCGACGTTGTTGTGTATTGCGGTGGTGGAATATCCGTAGGTACGAAGAGCGTGGGCGATGCTTTCGCAGGGACGCTCCAGCAGGATCGTTTTATAGGGATACTCGGCAAGCCCGAAGTCCTGGACACGCATACCTGCAAGAATTTCGAACTCGGTATTGACCGTGCCTGCGCCTACCGTCGGAACGATGAGCTCACCCGAGGGGTATTTGGACTGAAGCTCGGTAAACACGGGGGTTGGGTCTTTCGGGAGGGAAAGACCGATAACGTCGTTCAGGTCCATAAAGGACTCAAGCTGGAGGTAGATAATGTTTGGCTCGGATGTGTGGGTATCCGTAACGACCGAAAGCTGCTGCTTAAGTATATCAAGATCGTTTTCGGAATAATCCTCGGGACGGTCGATACCCAAGCCGAATATGCTCGAAGAAAAGCAGTATGCAAAGCCGAAACGGTCGTAGGAATCGACGATGTTTTCAGTCTCAATATCCTCTACGTAGGCACTGACGCCCAAGGTGAGTGAACCAAGCGATATGGCAACGATGGCAAGCACCGATATGGCAGATTTTTTGTAGTTGAGTCTGATGCCGACACGCGGTGCACGCCGCCAGAGAATTACCATAAGAACGATCACCGCCACGGCGGCTACTGCAATGGCGATCATAGCAAGAGGGGTGACGTAGTGAGAGGTGATAGACAGCACGTGCTGGGCCATCATCAGGTCGGTTGCCGAGAAGGGGGTGACACGCATACCCAGAACGATGCAGTTTGCAAGGCCAAGTATGAACCATACCGTGAATATGAGCGTCAGAACAAATACCCTTCTTCTGCAGAGTATTACTACCGACAGGCTCAGCAAAACGATGAGCATATTGGCAAGGAACATAAGCGGGTCGGTAAAAATATACACAAGTCCCTCGATGACCGACCTGCGGCTGAACATTTCCAGCATCAGCGTTATCAACGCCGAAGTCGGCAGGATAAAGAGAAAGGGGTGTGTCTCAAGCAAAGAGTATAATTTTCTTATGGGCTTTACTGAGTGCATAGGGGGTTACCTCCGAGACGTACGGGCATAGCCGCTCTGCCGCTTGATGGCGGTAAAAACGGTGTAGCCCTCTTTTGATAGCTGTGTACAGCCGCCGAATATCGCACAAAGCTTGTTGTGATACCATTGCGGCCGTTTAACTACCAGCATCATCCGTCCGCCGATACGCAGACGGTTAAATCCTTTTTCAATGAAGCCCTTGGCAACCGAAAAATCGGTGTGGTAGGGCGGGTTTGAAAGAATAAGGTCGAGATCCTTCTCATTAAAATCGGCAAACCCATCGGAAAGCAGGGGAACTACGTCGGAAATTCCGTTTGCCGCAAGGGTCCGGGATGCGACGTCAACGGCAAGCGGATCGCAGTCGAGCATAAACACCTCTGCACCGAGCTTGGCACAGAGCGTGCCGACGATCCCGCTTCCGCACCCGAGGTCGAGTATTCGCATGCCGGGGGATATGTCGGCATTGTCAAGCATAAGCATCGTCCCCCTGTCGGGACCGCGCTCGGAGAAGATGCCGGGCTTGGTGATAATATCGGCGGTAATACCGCGAAAGTGAACGGTGTAACTCATTGCGGTTTGTTCCTGTAGTTCATTGCGCTGTTTGCAAGGGAGCAGAGTAATGCACAGGTGAGCATTACAAAGAAGCCCTCTATTCTGATACCGGGGAGGTATTGCGATATAAGCCAGACCATAAGGGTGTCTATGAGCAACCCCGACAGTCCGAGCGTAAAACAGCCTATGGGGAAGGTCAACAGCTTGAGAATCGGGCGAAGGGTACTGTTGACAAGGAAAAGGACTGCAGCCGCTGCCGCAAGAGCGCCGTAGCTGTCAAACGAGGCGCATAAGGGGTAGATCACGGTGGTAAGCCATATAGCCGCCACGCAGGAGATATACCTTATCACGATGCCAAACATTTGCGCCTCCGATCAGTTACTGCGAGATATGTCAGTCTATAGCGTATTCGCTTAAGAGAACTTCCTTCCACTCCGTTGCGCCGTCGGCGAGATAGTAGGTCCGCATCGACCAGGGAGTAAAGGTTGCGTTGAGGGGAACGCTTATCATGTCGCCGCTGACGGTAACGGGAGTCTCACGGCCGTCGGTCTCGTACAGACGCAAAACGATACCCGTTCCGTCCTCGCTGCGCTTGCAGGCAGAGAGAATGACGTTGTCGGCAGAGACGTTAAGGGAGCTGTAGGGACGGTCGGAAAGCCTGCCGCCGTGCCAGGTTTCAAGGGTAAAGGCAAGGGGCTTGTTGAGCTGCTTTGCGGTTTGGATAACGGGCACCCAGCTTTCGGAGGTGGGCATAAGGATGTAGGAGAACTTCCGCAGACCCTGCTCGGTAAACTCGCTTTCGGCGGTTCTGGGGCCGCCGTGGTCTCCGTAGATGGGGCTGCGCAGAACGGTGTGGTAGATGGTGCCGCCCTCTACGCTTGAGCTGTAGGTGTCGTTGTTGATAAGGGCAAAGCCGCCGTTTGTACCCTTTACGGCAGTCCAGGTAAGACCCGGCTCCTCCTCGCCGTTGCAGGGACGCTCGATAACGCCGAAGGGGATCTCGTAGTAGGCCTTGGGATCCTCGACGTTCATAGGCCATGCGAGCTTGAGCATCTTGTGCTTTTCACGCCAGTCGACCTCTGCACGGACGTAGAGTCTTTCGTCACCGGGCTCAAGGGAAAAGTACTGGGTGAGCTTGGAATCGTTATAACGGCTGACTACCTTGACCGTGGCACGGAGGGGGCCGCCTTCAACTACGGTCACCTCGGCATCACCGAAGCGTGCCATACGGTCGGTAAAGTAGTTCTTTGCATGGCTCCAGGTGTCGTGATAGTATTCGTCTACGACTACGGGCATTGCCGCGCGTCCGGTTATGAGCTCCTTGCCGGTACGCTTGTCAACAAAGGAGATGATAAATCCGGTGTGAAGCTCAAACTCAATGCGGTATATGTCGCTTTCCAGCACGGTGCCCTCGTGGTTGTTGGAGGTACGGTAGCCCTTGTAGGGGATAGCCTTAACGGGGCTGTCGGGAACGTCAATGACCTGTCTGATCTGTTCCTCCATCGGCACCCAGTCGTCGTTTAGGTAGTACACAGCGTAGCCCATTGCGGGAACGTGCGCCTTGAAGATGGTGTCGGTACGCCAGAAGCACTCTTCGGTGGTCGAATACACCTTCTGGTAGGGAACGTCGTTGCCCTCGTGATCCTTGAGCTCGATGGCGCTGCGGAAGACACGGACGGTCTGATCGACGTCAAAGCTGTTGGTGTTAAACAGGATAAGAGGCATACCGGGTCTGCCGGCAGAGGTGTCTATCTGCCAAGTAATGGTCTGGATGGCGTTGTTTTCCTCCACGGCGGCGGTGTTGAGAGCCATACCGTAGATGTATTTTGCATCGTCGTAGACCTCACGTATGGAGCAGCCGTCCATCGAATCGTGGAAATGGAGGAGGGATACGTTGTTCCATGCTTCCTCAAAAGCCTTGGTGTTTACCTCGGTGCCGCAAAGCTTGTTTGAAAGCATGCTGAGGATCTCGGCCGAGACCAACTCGTTTTCGCTTCTGCGGATGCCGTTTTTCACGGCGGACACGGTCGCATAACAGCCTGCGGCGTGGTGCTGGAGGTCGTCACGGTGCTCGGGGAGCTCAACGCCCGACTCTCTTATGCGGTCAAAGAAGTCCGAAACGGTGGAGTAGATAAACTCCTTTTCGGGATGATCTTTTTTACATTTTTCGATAATCTGAAGGTTTTGTATGGTGGGGCCGCCGCCGTGGTTGCCCACGCCGTAGAACAGAAATCCCGCTTCGCTGTCGGAGGCAGTCTTGGTATCGACCTCGTTAAGACGGTTTGCAAACTGCTCCTCATCACGGAAGTTGTAGCAATAGCCGTCGAGAATACGGTGGGTAATGACCGAGGAGCCGTCGGGAGAGACCCAACGGAAAAGCTCGTGCTCCATGCTCTTTTCGTGCTCGCCCGGGCGCATAAAGATATAGTCGGTCATACCGCCCTTGCTAAGTATCTGGGGCAGCATAAGATTATGACCGAAGGAGTCGACGTTGTAGCCGACCTTGGCGGTAACGCCCAGCTTTTCCTTGAAAAAGCGCTGGGAGTAGAGTATCTGTCTGGCAAAGCCTTCGCCCGAGGGATTGTTACAGTCGGGCTCAACGTGCATTCCGCCGACGACCACAAAACGGCCTTCGGCTACACGCTGCTTGACCTCCTCAAACATTTCGGGTGCAAACTTTTCTACCCAGCGGTAGACGCATGCCGAAGAGCAAACGAATACGAATTCGGGAAATTCCTTCATACGGTCGAGAGCAGAGCGGATGGTGGCCTTTGCTTCGGCGCTTCCTTCCTGCCAACGCCACTGCCATACGGGGTCAAGATGTGCGTTTCCTACAAGGTAATATACCGACTTTTCTTTCATAGAGTAAAACCTCCGACAAGGATATGATAGATGTTAGGGTTGGTCAGCATGCTCTATGCTGAAGGAAAGAAGCTTTCTGCGAAGGGTCCAGTTTTTCGTTACCGTGACACCTCTTACACTGTAGCAGTCCTCTGCGGTAAGCTCAAGGTCGATCTGACGGATATTTTCCTCGACCGAGCCGGGACAGACGAATATGCGTTTCCAGGCGGGATGGCGCTGGACGTTGAGGGCGGTGCGCATTATAAAGAAGAACCAAAGTCCCCAGAGAAGTATTATAACGACGTCAAAGGCTACCAAGGAGTTTACGTCGGAAAAGACCTGCGCCGTGCCGTCCATAAACAGAGGAACTATGCGCTCGGGGTCTACGTCGGTGTTTTTTATTGCGATCTGACGTATGTCCTCGGGCAGATAGCCTACCGTGCCGGTAAGTCGGTCAAGACGGGTGTTTGTAGAGCGCTTGATGAGCATATATACTCCGCCGATGTCGGCAAGCTCGTAGCGTATGCCGTCAAGCTCCTTGATGTCAAGACTGACGTAAGAGTAGGGGATGACGCTTAGGTAACAGGAGCCGTTCTTTGAATACATAAGACGGTTACGGCCGGGATGTGCGTCAAATTCCTCCGACTCCTCGTAGTTTGCAGGGAAGGAGAAGCTTGTAAGCTCGTCGAGGGGAGAGGCTATTGCCGCAAGCTCGTCGGGAGTTACCTCCTTGGGGCCGGAGTAGTATATCCTTGCACGAAAGACGGTGCCGATAACGTCGACCCATATAAAAACGGTAAGTATCAGCAGGGCAAGGGTGATCCTCTTAATATTTGCAAGCCTTATCTCTCTGTATACTACGCTGCGCTGCAGCGAAAAATCATCGGGGGTGTTAATCACACGGTAGGTTGCCATAAGGTCTTTGCCTCCGAGAATTTATCAAAGTGAGCCTTGCGGACGTGCGGTATCCGCCAAACAAATATTATACCACTTTCGTCTTTATTTTGCAAGTGACAGTATTTTTTTGACAGCCGCTTGGATGTATTCGGAAAGCGAAAGCTCGGGGGTACCCGCCATGCAAAGGCCGCATTTTCCAAAGGGGATAAGCACCTTATATGCATCGGAGGTGCCTATTGCCATTGCCATTGCGGGAGTCACCTCGCCAAGCAGGGCGTTCGGAAGTATTATGCCCGACGGGCCTGTGATAACGTCGACCCTGGGGGCGTTATATATAACGGGATTTTCGCCGGTGGCTGCGGCATCCGCACCGGCCTTGAGCATTGCCGCTGCTGCGGCGCTGTTTGTGCCGACGGCAATGATCTCGGCTGTCGGCAGGGCCGAGCGTATCTCCGCACAGAGCATAGAGCCTATACGGCCGCCCTGACCGTCTGTGACCATAATTTTCATAAGCGTGTCTCCTAGGTAAAAGTACTAGGGTAAATATATCACAAAACCATTAAAAAGTAAAGGAGAAAATCATTAAAAAACACCGTGGATCGGTTAGGAAACACGGTGTTATATGGGTCAGATGTCAAAAAATTCAAACTCTACTGCGGCACAGATAAGATGATACATCTTCAGATGGTACTCCTGCACCTCGGGGGTCCAGGAGGAGGGTGCCTTTAGAGGAATGTCGAAGAAGGAGCCTATAAGACCTCCGCCGCTTCCGGTCATTGAAACGGTGGTCATACCAAGCCTCTTGGCAGCGATTCCTGCGGCTACGACGTTCTTTGCATTGCCAGAGGTGGAGATGCCGATAAGGATGTCGCCCTTGCGTCCGAGTCCCCACAGCTGCTGGGCGTACATAAGAGAGGGGTCGTTGTCGTTTGCGACGGCAGACATGATCGCCTGCTGGGTGGTAAGGTCGATAGCGGCAAGAGAGCCCTGCATCTTTTCTGCCATCAGCTCACCGATCTCTCCGTACTCACGAAGAGCCGCCTTTTCCTCCTCGGGAAGGGGACGCTTGCGGAGGAAGCCCTTGAGAAATTCTCCGACGATGTGAGCCGAGTCGGAGCTTGAGCCGCCGTTGCCGCAAATAAAGACACGGCCGCCGTTTTTGTAGCTTTCGCAGATGGCGGAGATGGCCTTCTCGACGTCGGGCATTATCGGCGCAAGCTCGGGTGTGGTCTTTAAGTAATGTTCTCTGAGTTCGGTCTTAGTCATTTTGTTCTCTCCGTAAGCTTGTTGTAGAGGTTGGGCAGGGATATCTTGTGGTCGACTCTGAAGTACCAGCCCTTGCCGGCAACGCTGGTGGGGCGGTTTACGATGTTCTTACGGGGGCGGTAGTAGTAGTTGGGATCGTCGTAGCCGATCTTGCAACGGTAGTCGCCGAGGTCGATAAGGTCGAAGTTTGCGGTGGTGATACGGAAGGTTGGGTAGCCGAGGTTACGGGAGATGGAAAGCGCCTTAAGGAAGACCTCGGGGCCGATGACGGCAGAGCCGAAGTTGAGGTATACGCCGTTGTCAAGACGGGAGATGGAGTGGCACATCTTCTGGAAGTCGATGCCGCTGCACTTGCCTATTGCGGCGAAGTCCACCGAGGGATGCTGGTGGATTATGTCGGTGCCGAGGGCGATGTGGTAGGTTGCTGGAATACCGAGCTTGTAGGCCTGGTAGAATACACAGTCGTCCCTGTGGGGGAACTTTTCGGGGTGTCTGTCGACGTATACCGCAAGTGCCTCGCCGTAGCCGAGGTCCTCTGCCGCACCCTGCTTGAGGGCTTCGTTCATCCAACCGCCGGTCTCCTCCCACATTCCGAAGGAGCCGTCCTCGATGGCGGTGGGGACGTCCTCGGAGGTGCCACCGTTGTAGCAGAGCTCGAAATCGTGGATACTGCAGGCGCCGTTGCCTGCGAGGTGGGTGATATATCCGCCCTTCATCAAGGCGATGAGGACTCTTGAGAGATTGTTTTTGATAACGTGTGCGCCCATGGAAAGGATAACGGGAGCGCCGAGCTTTCTTGCGGCTATTATACGGTCAACGAGCTCGGAAAAGTCGGGATCGGTGTAGTCTTCGACCGGGTCGCCGAGGTTTATGAGATTGTCGATGCGGACGAGGTTGTGCCTGTCCTTGACCGAGTAGGTGGTTATGTTTTCAAAGGAAAGTCTGCCGGGGATCTTTACGTTTTTATCCATTGTTATTCCTCCAATCGATTGTCTTACATTATACACCTTTTTGCCGTATAAATCAATAGCAATAGAGCTTTTGCGCTATCGCACTTTCGTCGGTGATTTGTGTTCATGAGTCCACCTCCGTTCAAAAGCGATTATAGCAAATCAGGACGGCGATGTAAAGATATCTTTTCCTAATTTGGGGGAGTGCTATTGAAAGAGGTCGGCCGTTGTGCTATAATGTAGGATAATATATAGTATAAAACAAAGGAGATTTGATATATATGAAGCTTGGTATCGTAGGTCTGCCCAACGTCGGAAAGAGCACCCTCTTTAATGCCCTTACAAATGCAGGTGCGGCGACCGAAAATTACCCCTTTTGCACCATAGAACCGAACGTCGGTGTCGTCGCCGTTCCCGATGCAAGGCTCGACGCTCTTGAAAAGATGCACCAGCCCGAAAAGGTCACCCACGCCGTTGTCGAATTCGTCGACATAGCGGGACTTGTCAAGGGCGCATCGCAGGGCGAGGGATTGGGCAATAAGTTCCTTTCCCATATCCGTGAGGTGGATGCCATACTTCATACCGTGCGTTGCTTTGAAAACGGGGATATCGTCCATGTCGACGGAAGTATAGACCCCGTGCGTGATATAGAGACGATACAGCTTGAGCTGATCCTTTCGGATATAGAACTTGTCGGACGCAGAATAGACCGTTCAAGAAAGATGGCAAAGGCGGACAAAAAATTCGAAGCCGATGCCGAGCTCTTTGAGGCTCTCAAGGCACACCTTGAGGACGGACATACTGCCTCAAGCTTTTCCTGCGACGAGGCGGGAAAGGCGGCAATTGCCGAGCTTCCCCTGCTTTCCAATAAGCGAGTGCTCTATGCGGCCAATATGAGCGAGGAGGATTTCCGTGCTGGATATGCCTCCAACGCCGCATTCCTTGCCGTAAAGGAGTTTGCCGATGCCGAGGGCTCGGCGGTCATCCCCGTGTGTGCACGTATAGAGCAGGAGATAGCCGAGCTTGACGATGAGGACAAGGCGATGTTCCTTGAGGAACTTGGGCTTGAAAGCTCGGGCCTTGACCGTCTTATCAGAGCCTCCTACGACCTCCTGGGTCTTATATCATACCTTACTGCGGGCAAGCCCGAGGTCCGTGCATGGACCATAAAGAAGGGCACCCGTGCTCCGCAGGCCGCAGGCGTTATACACTCCGACTTTGAAAAGGGCTTTATCCGCGCCGAGGTCATCGGCTTTGACGAGCTTATGGCCGTCGGAAGCATGACTACCGCAAAGGAGCGGGGGCTTATCCGCAGCGAGGGAAAGGAATACGTCATGCGTGACGGCGATATAGTCCTCTTCCGCTTCAATGTCTGATAAACGCAGCCGCATCGGCATGATCGACATCCTCAGGGGACTGTCGGTGGTGCTGATGGTGGTCTATCATCTTGCCTTCGATCTTTCTACCGAGGGCATAATATCCGATGCACTTCTTGACAATGCGGTGATGAAGTTCCTCGAACAGCTTTTTGCGTCACTTTTCATAGTCATTTCGGGTGCTATGTGCGCCATGTCAAGAAATAACCTCAAGCGTGGGCTGATAATGCTTGCATTCGCCGCAGGTATAACGGTATTTACCGCCGTATTTGACGGAGGAAGCAGCCTTATCGTCTTCGGCGTGCTGCATCTGCTCGGCGCCTCGGCTGTGATATACGCCCTGTCGCACCGTTTCCTTGAAAAAATATCCATCCGCATACAGCTTCCTCTTTGGGCGGCGGTTGCCGCCGTGACATGGTGGATGCAGTTTCGGGTGTTTGACGTTCCCGGGTGGCTGTGGATATTCGGCATCAGAAACATCGCCTTTTACTCGGCAGACTACTTTCCGCTTTTTCCCTACGTTTTCGTATACCTTTGGGGTGCGGCCCTTGGCAGGCCCTTGAAGGAGGGGAAGTTTCCCAAAGCGTTTTATACCGTGCGATTCCGTCCGTTGGAGTTCTTCGGCAGACAGGCCCTGCCGATCTATATTTTGCATCAGCCGCTGTGCTACGGTGCGGTGATGCTGATAGAGAGGATCGTTTTATGACCGACCGCTACGCCGATATACTTGACTATATCCGCTCGATCAGACTCGTTTCGTCCCATAACCACCATTTAAACGACGGACTCTACGAGGGGATAGGTCTGCGATTTCTGCTTGAAAACAGCTACGTCGGCTGGGTGAAGATGCCTCCCGATTTTGAGGATGCCGAAGCCTGGGACGGATATTTAAAAAGATACGGCACCAACAGCTTTTTCAGGTGGCTCTTTACTGCCCTTGAAAAGATATACGGCATCCCTGTCCGTCCCGACACCGTTGCGGAGCTTGACAGGGCGGTAAGACGTGCATACTCCGATCCCGAGCATCATCTGAGACTGCTCAGGGAAGATTGCCGCTACGATGCCGTCATCAACGAGAGACAGCCCCATCCGGGCGACGATCTGGGACATCCCGAGCTGTTCCGCCCGAGCTTCCGCTGTGACTGCTTTTTCTCGGGTTGGCTTGCCGACAAGCCTGAACCCAACGGCTTTTTTGCAAGGTCGCTGTTTGAACGGGAGGTCTTAAGCGTAAGGGACTATCTCGATCAGATGCGCTCGGCCATTGAAAAAAAGAAGGCGGAGGGCTGTGTGGCATTAAAGGTAGCCATTGCCTACGAAAGACCCATCGTCTTTGAAAATACCGATCTTGCGGCCGCCGAAAAGGCCTTGAATAACCCCCAAGCGTCCGAGTCGGACGTTATCGCATTCGGTGACGTTGTAATGCACGAGATCGCCGAAATTGCCGCAGATACGGGACTTCCGCTTCAGATACACACCGGTACTGGTCAGTATGAAAAGACAAACCCGATAGGACTTCTTGGGCTTATAAAGGCCCATCCAAATACCAAATTCCATCTCCTGCACGGAGGCTTTCCCTGGGTGGACGATACCTATGCTCTGCTTCTTGCCACGCCCAACGTATGGTCCGACACCTGCTGGATCCCATACCTTTCCACACATGCGGCAAGGGACTATCTGCTTACCGCCCTTGAGGTAGCGGACACCCACCGCCTGACCTGGGGGTGTGATACATGGATGCCCGAGGACAGCGTCGGTGCACTTATGGCCATGGAGCAGGTGCTTGCATCGACACTGAACGGAATGATAAACGACGGTGCAATAGACTTTTCATACGCCTGCTACATAGCAAAAAGGATACTTTCCGACAACGCAAAGGAGCTTTTTGCTCTTTAAAGGTATTCCATAAAAGGAGAACGGTATCAGAATGGGCATTTCTTTTCCCAAAAACTCCAAATACGGCAGAAAATTAAGCGAAAAAGACTTCGTCATATGGCTTTGCGTATTCTCTGCAATATTTGCGGTGATGAATTACAGACTGCTTCTTGAGGTCTTCGTCGTTGACGTTTGGCGAGGTATAATGAGTCTTATAACGTTTCTGTTCTGGGTCGGAATGATGTATTCCGCAGGACGTGCCGCAGCGTTCAAGGCGCTGATAGTTATGGCGGTCATCTGGGGAGGTTCCCTTATATACGGCGGCCTTAACCTTGCCGTGACCGACCCCGAAAACCTCAACGCCGCAGTAAGCATCGGCATATTGGTGTTTTCACCCTTTGCCTCTGCAACGGTCATTGCTCTGGTGCCGGGATTACTGTTTTTGGGATATTATCCCTCAAGCATGGCAGAATATATACTCATCGGGGTCTTCTGTATGGTGCTTTTTGCCGCCTGCTGGCTCCTTGGTATGAAGCTTAGCGGAAGGACTGTAACCAGACAAAAAAAGATGTCGACACCCCATATCGGGGATACCGATCAATAAACGCAGCGGGCGCCCGCGGATATACTGCGAGCGCCCTTTATATGAAGCGGCGGCCCCGGAGCCTCTTGCCGCCCTCCATACTATGCCCGGCAGAGCCGACGTGTGATTGAACCTACGGAGGAGCTTCCAACATGGAAAAGAGAAAAGAACGTGCCGTTGCGGTGGGACTTAACGTCTCCGACAGAGGCATCGACATACACTCTGACGATACAACCCTTGCCGAGCTTGCGGCCTTGATAGAGACTGCGGGCGGTGAGGTCGTGCTCAGCGTCATCCAGAACCGTGAAACGCCCGACCCTGCGACCTTTATCGGTGCGGGCAAGGCCGCCGAGATAAGAAAGGCCGCCGAGGATCTGGAGGCCGATATCGTCGTCTTTGACAACGAGCTCTCGCCCTCCCAGATGAAAAACCTTGAGGCCGAGCTTGACCTTCCCGTGCTTGACCGTACGGGGATCATACTCGATATATTTGCATCCCGAGCCTTTACTGCGGAGGGAAAGCTGCAGGTAGAGCTTGCCCAGTATAAATATCTGCTTCCGAGACTTTCGGGGCAGGGGAAGAATCTCTCCCGTCAGGGAGCCACGGGCGGTAACCCCATAGGAACCAGAGGTCCCGGTGAGACAAAGCTCGAGACCGACAGACGCCATATCCGTGAAAGGATAGCAAAGCTCCGCCGTGACGCAGACGATATAAGGCGTGTCAGAGGCGAACAGCGCCGCCGCCGTGAAAAAAACGGTATGCCGCTTGTGGCGCTTGTCGGCTATACCAATGCGGGAAAATCGACTATACTCAACCTTCTTACCGGAGCGGGGGTAAGCGCAAACAACCGTCTCTTTGACACTCTTGACCCTACCACAAGGGTGTTCAAGCCCTCCGAAAAGACCGAAGCACTCCTTACAGATACCGTCGGCTTTATCCGTGATCTGCCGCATCACCTTGTCGATGCCTTCAGAGCGACGCTTGAGGAGCTGTCGTTTGCCGATCTGGTGCTTATAGTTTCCGACATTTCGGATGAAAACCGTGAGGAGCAGACCCGTGTGACCGAAAAGCTCGTTTCCGAGCTCTGCGGGGAGGATACACCGAGGCTCTACGTCCTTAACAAGGCCGATCTCTGCCCCGAAAACGTACCCTTTGAGGGGGACGACTACGTCTGTATATCAGCCAGAACGGGTGAAAACGTCGACCGACTGCTTCAAAAGATAGCCGCCGTGCTCGAAAAAAAGAAGATACGCTTCCGCATCCTGCTTCCTTACGGTGAAAGTGCAAGGCTTGATAAGCTCTATAAGGAGGGTGCCGTTGCGGGTACGGAGTATACCGACAACGGAATCATCGTCGAGGGAGAATGTGACGATAAGCTCTATGGGACGGTGAAGGAATATGGAATATAAGGGATATATCACCGTCGGAGCGGGGAGGGCGGAGTTTACCGAACGCCGTTCGGAGTTTATCGGCTCCATCGCTCCCGTTACTACCGAGGAGGAGGCAAGGGAATTTGTACGCAGTGTCTCCTCGGAATTTTCCGATGCCACCCATAACGTATATTGCTATATCCTCAGGGAGAACAATACCGTCCGCTTCAGCGATGCGGGAGAGCCCTCGGGAACTGCGGGGCGGCCTGCCCTTGAGGTGCTTCAAAGAGAGGGTGTTACCGACGTGGCCCTTGTCATAACGAGGTATTTCGGCGGCATACTTCTCGGTGCGGGAGGCCTTGTAAGAGCCTATGCCGCATCTGCAAAGGCGGCGCTTGACGCAGGCGGAAGATTTGAGATGCGTCCCGCCGTAAGGCTTCGCATAGAAGCAGACTATTCCGACCATGCAAGGATATCTGCCTTCCTCGGAGAGCCGGAAACGGTAGAATACGGGGAGAAGGTAGTGCTTACACTTCTTTGCGCTCCCGAGGAAGCGGAGGGTATCTCGGTCAAGCTGCTTGATATGACCGCAGGTAGGGTAAAGGCCGAGCAAACAGAGGTCGTATTAAGGCCTATACGCCTGTAAAATAAAACACTTTACACGGATAGAATTATTTTAAAACATATCGTTTTACCGAAAAAGTACAATATAAGTACGGCATAGGGTGAGAAAATGGACAAGTTTTTAAAAGATGTAATTGAGGGCAAGGCCGATAACTGCCTGTTGCCGTTTTACTGGCAGCACGGTAACCATACCGAAAAAATACCGGAGCAGATGGAGCTTATCTACCGAAGCGGAACGAGGGCGGTATGCGTAGAATCCCGTCCCCATCCCGATTTTTGCGGCGACGGCTGGTGGAGAGATATGGACATCATCCTTGCTATGGCCGAAAAGCTCGGCATGCAGGTGTGGATTCTTGATGACGATCACTTCCCCACGGGTCACGCAAATTCTGCCATAAAGAACAAATATCCCGAGCTTGCGCCCCGTACCCTTGTCGAAAGCCACACCGATTTTGTAGGCCCTGCAAAGGAGGCTACGGGACTTGTAAGGCGTATGGATCTTGCAGACGAGCTTTTAGCCGTATGTGCATGGCGCAGAAGCGGTGAGGGAGAGGGGCTTGTCGGAGAGCCTATAATACTTACCGACTGCGTAAACGACGATATACTCTGTTGGGACGTTCCCGAAGGGTACTGGCGTGTGTTTAATATCTTTGCCAGCCGCCGTTTTTCGAATCAGGAATACATAGATATGCTTCGCCCCGAGTCGGTAAAGGTACTCCTTGACGAGGTATACGAGCCCCATTTTGCCCATTACGGGAGGTACTTCGGCAACGTCATCGCAGGATTTTTCTCCGATGAGCCCTGCTTCCAGAACTTCCATTTCTCGGGCGAGGGAAGCTTTTACTCCTTCAAGGCAAACGTCGGCGTACCGGGCATAGCCCTGCCTTGGACGGACGAGGTTTGCAGACGCCTTGAGGAAAAGCTTGGTAGGTCCATCCTTGAAATAAGCCCCTTACTGTGGTTTGACGGCGAGAATGCCTCGGAGCTCAGAACGGCCTATATGGACGTTGTAACCGATATGTACGGAGAGTACTTCTCGGTTCAGCTTGGAAAATGGTGCGAACAGCACGGCGTAAGATACATAGGACATATCGTCGAGGATATGAACTCACATACAAAGCTCAGCTGCAGTGCGGGACACTTTTTCCGCTCCCAGCGCGGTCAGCACATGAGCGGTATAGACATCGTTCTCAATCAGGTAATGCCGGGCTTTGCGGGGGTGGACACTGCCGCTGCCTGCTCGCCCGGACTTGTAGATGCCGAGTTTTTCCACAATGTACTTGGTCAGCTTGCCGCATCCTCTGCCATCAACGATCCGCTGAAAAGGGGAGAGGCGATGTGCGAGGTGTTCGGTGCTTACGGCTGGGCAGAGGGTACGCCGGTCATGAAGTGGCTTATGGACTTCCTCATAGTCAGAGGGGTAAACCGCTTTGTTCCCCACGCATTCTCCCCCGATTTTCCCAACCCCGACTGTCCTCCGCACTTCGGCGTAGAGGGTAAGGACCCGCAGTTTGAGGGATTTACCGAGCTGATGGAGTATACGAAAAATACCGTCCATCTCTTTAAGGACAGCCGCCGTATAGCCCCCGTAGCGGTGCTTTACCAGGCAGAAGCGGAGTGGGCAAACGGCTCTGATGCGATGCTTACCCAAAAGCCTGCCGCCGAGTTTTACCGCAACCACGTTGCATTCGATATCCTCTGTGCAGACGATCTCTTTTCCGCATCCGTGATAAACGGCCGCCTTACGCTCGGCGGCGAGTATAGCTGCCTTGTAGTGCCTGCGGCACCGATACTCCCGAAGGATATCGTCGAGCGTATAAATGACCTTGCCGCAGAGGGGCTGAGGGTAATATACGTCGATCTTGCGACCAAGGGAGCTGTCGGCGGTGAAGTGATAAGACTTAAAGAGCTCGGGTCCGAGCTTTCATCGCTTGCGACCGTCAAGGTCGAAAATGAGCTTCCCCTGCTTCGTATCATGCACTGCCGCAGGGATGAGAGCGAACAGATCATGCTTGTAAACGAGGATGCGGTAAATACCGCAAGGGGAGAGATAGCACTGCCCTTTGTCGGTGAGTACACCCTTATCCTGCCCCAGTTTAAGAAATACTTTGCCTGCCGCACCGATGACGGCCGTGTGTCCATAGAACTGCCGCCGTTTACCTCTGCGGTGGTGATCTCCGGACCGGCCTGTGGAGAAGCCCTTCCCGAGCTTTGCGAGCTCGGAGAGATCGACACCACCTGGAACATATCCCTTGCACAGTATGATAGTATGGAGAGCTTCCTTCCCTACAGGGGCACCTCCGAGCTTTTCAACGTCAGCCGTGTGCTGCCGAGGTTTTCCGGAAAGATCCGCTACGAGGCGGAGTCGAGCTTGACAAAGCTACGTCGGTAATTTCGCTTGGAAATCTCGGCCACAACGCCAAGCTCCGCCTTAACGGTATCGACTGCGGTCTGAGATTTGCTCCTCCGTACGTCTTTGACGTGGAGGGCGCTGTCAGAGAGGGTAAAAACAAGATCGAGATAACCGTTGCAAACACCCTTCTCAACTCCTTTAGGGAGCATTTCTCCGGATATATGCAGATGCCTCCGTCGGGACTTTGCGGACCGATAAAGGCCTATTCAAAAAAATAACGGGAGATGACTGCGTGTGAACGTACAGGCATACCTTGACCGTATAGGGTATCTCGGCACTGCCGAGCCTACTGCGGAAAATCTCAAAAAGCTACAAAGAGCCCATCTGACCTCGGTGCCGTATGAAAATATCGACATACTCCTCGGCAGAAGGATACTTCTTGACCGTGAGAGTCTGTTTAAAAAGATCGTCACCGACCGCCGCGGCGGATACTGCTTTGAGCTAAACGAGCTTTTCGGTTGGCTTCTTTCGGAGATCGGCTACGAAGTGAAAAACTGTGTGGCACGTTATCACAGAGGGGAGACGGGGATGCCCAAGCGTCGGCATCAGGTGCTGATAGTTACCGTTCCCGACACTAAAGCCCGCTTTCTCTGCGACGTAGGTGTTGGTGCGGTCGTGCCTATGGAGCCGGTACCGATGGATACCGAGGATACAAGCATCCAGTCAAACGGCGAATACCGTATATACGACTCGGGAGCGTTGGGATATATGCTCAGCGAGAGGTATAACGATTCCTGGAGGGACGTATACTCCTTTACTCAGGAGGAGCAGTACTCCGTTGACTTCATATTCCCCTCGTTTTGGTGCGAGTTTGCCGAGGATTCTCCGTTTAATAAGACCTATATGCTTGCCATACGAAAGGGCGAGAGCCGCTTTACCCTTGACGGAAACCTGTTCAGAGAGTTTTCCGAAAGCGGTGTGACCGAAAGGGAGCTTTCGGAGGACGAGCTGCAAAAGGTCATTTCCGAGGTCTTCGGAATAGTTATCAAATAAAAAAGCCCCCTGCGGTATTCTCCGCAGGGGATGTTTTTTTATTGTGCTTTGGGCTTTCTTCCGCAGCTTCTTTTCTCGGGACAGTATCCCAGCACCTCACACTTGGGCTTCATACGGTCGGCAATGATCTCGGCCCACTCCTCGGAGTATTCCGAAAGCGCCTTGCAGATATCGCCAAAGAGCTGACGGTACTCCCAATAGGCACGGGTGCACATACGCTGACGGGACATGTCCACAAGGTTACGCAGATTTCTGCGATCAACGATCTTGGTAGTCATACCGAGGGGGAGAAGCATTGCGCTGTCCTCTCTGGGAACCCCAAGCTCCTCCAGAGCCTTGCCTGCCTCGGAGATGGCGGACATTGCCTTTTTGTATATCTCCTCTGCCTTGGGATCCTTTGCGACCGAGGGAGGGGTGACGTATTCAAAATCACCGTAGTCGATATAGCGGGTGCTTGCCTGCAGACGGGTCGGCGCTCCGCCTATGTGGGTATACCACTCACGTATGACCCTTGCAGAATACCCCTCCAGCACCAGCTCTACATTTACGTATTCGAGGGTCCTTCCGTGGTCGGAGGTGATGCAGTCAAGACCTCTTTTATAGTTCTTTGCATCGTCGCTTACGTCAGCGCCCCAGCAATATCCGGCACGGGAACCTATAAGCGTGATGGGGTTTTTTGTGGTTTCAGGTAAAATCGTTATCTTTCCCATACTCTTACCTCCTAAAATATCAACTGAATAGATTATAGCATCAGCAATGTCGTCTTGTCAATGAAGGACTTGAACTTTTAGGTCGAAAGTTGTATAATTCTATGGTATTTACAGTTCTGAACGGGAGTAGTCGGATGTCTGCGATAAAAGAGTATCTGGGAGATAAAAGCCTTTATAAAAAGATGTTTAAGATAGCCGTGCCGATATCGCTTCAATCGCTGATAACGGTCGGTATAAACCTTATGGACACGGTCATGCTCAGCGATATGGGTGACGCACAGCTCTCGGCATCCTCGCTTGCGGGTCAGTTTATCAATATTTTTATGATATGCTGTATGGGTATCGGTATGGGCGCGTCGGTCCTGACCTCCAGATTCTGGGGTATGAAGGATATGAACTCGCTGAAGAAATCCATCACGCTGATGCTTCGCTTCTGCGTGATATTCAGCGCCGTATTTACCCTTGCGACCATCGCAGTCCCGAGACTCATAATGCGGATGTACTCAAACGATGCCGAGATAGTTTCCTACGGCGTTCTTTATCTGAGGTGGATGATCCCCACGTATATCTGCATGGGGCTTTCACTGACCTGTACCATCGTCCTGCGCAGCGTGGGGCAGGTGAAGATACCGCTGATATGCTCGATCATAGCCTTCTTTGTCAACGTGTTTTCAAACTGGGTATTTATCTTCGGTAAGCTCGGCGCACCCCGAATGGAGATAGAGGGTGCGGCACTGGGTACACTTATAGCCCGTATTTTTGAGCTTTGCTTTATCTGCGGATACTTCTTCTTTGTCGATAAGCGCATCTGCTACCGTATCAAATGCTTCGTCATGAGATGTCGGGATATGCTCTCGGAATACGTCCGTGTAAGTATACCCGTATTGATATCCGACGGACTCTTGGCTCTTGGCAACAACGCCGTTGCAATGGTAATGGGACATATCGGTAAGGCGTTCGTTGCGGCAAACTCTGTCACCGTTGTGGTCCAGCAGCTAAGCTCGGTGCTGACCCAGGGAATATCCAATGCAAGCGGCATTATCACGGGTCATACAATGGGGGAGGGCGACTATCAAAAGGCACAGCGTCAGGGATATACCTTCCTTATTATGGGCCTGCTTATAGGTCTCTTTGCCGCAGGGGTTATAATGCTTTTGCGTACGCCGATAATAAACTACTACGACGTTTCTGCCGAGGCTAAGGAGATATCCTATCAGCTTATGGATGCAATAGTACTGATCGTTATCTTTCAGTCCATCGGTTCGATACTTACCAAGGGAGTCCTCCGTGCAGGGGGTGACACGAGGTTTCTGATGGTGGGAGATATCCTCTTCCTCTGGATCGCATCGATACCTCTTGGCGTACTTGCGGGACTTGTGCTAAAGCTTCCCGCATTCTGGATATATATAGCCCTTAAGATCGACCAGATCATAAAGAGCATTTGGTGTATATTCCGTCTAAAGAGCGGGAAATGGCTCAAACATATCAGCTCCGCCTCGGGAAACTGATGAAAAAGAAAGGCTCCTATAAGAGTCGGCACAAGGACACGTCTGAAAATATGTTATAATTATTTCAAAAAGGAGGATGACGATGTGAATAAAACCCTAAACCGAATCGCTTGGCTGCTTGTTGCCATGCTTATGCTCCTCTCGCTTGCGGCCTGCGGTGGCGGCGATAACGCATCCGGTGGGGGCACTGCTGCGCCCGCTACTTCTGCAGACGATACCACTGCACCCGTAGGCTCTGCAGACGATACTACTGCACCCGTAGGCTCTGCAGACGATACTACTGCGCCTATAAGCTCTGCAGAAGATACTACTGCACCCATGAGCCCGTTTTTCGGACTCATAGACAATGCTTTTTCCGTTTCGTGGGATGACGTAAGGGCCTATGATGTTATAAGCAATATCGACTACAGCACCCTTCGGACGATGGACGACGGCAGTATTACCTTCTCGACGACCGCTCCCGACGGAAGCGAGATGCGCTTTGTCGGCACTGCGGGCGTGACTGTCTCTGAGGGCTCGATCAGCTTTGCGCCCGGAAGCACCGTTATGGCGTTGGATTCTATAGGACGTATCTGCGCATACAAGCCCGCGGCCGGCGATATCGGCTCCGGCGACAACTGGTTCAGCTTCACCGGCGGCTACACCTTTAACGGCAAGACCTCCGTTGAGAGCAGGGATGAACTGTTTGAGGCCTGGCCCGTCGTCACCATGGTATCCGACTGCAACGATCCCTACTACACCGGCGTTCCCCTACTGCATAAGCAACCAAACATGATAGGTATAGGTGCCCGGAAGCAAAACCCGTCTGCCTTCACCATCAGCGAGCTGACTATATACTACGACGAGGCGACCTACGCAACACCTCTTGGTGAGCTACAGCTTGTGCCGAGCTCTTACGGTTCCTACATGAATGGTGAATACTACGATCCGTCGTTGGAGGTCTACGATCCCGACAACAAGATATATACCTTCTTTCTGCTGGCCATGCCCGATCTGCTCGATGAGATCGAGCCGAGCAACGAAAGCATTTTTATCAACGAAATGACATATATGGAGCGCGGCGTCCAAGACATCAAGATGGACCGTTTCACCATTGGAGAACTGAAAAATGCGAATGGCATGATATTAGATAAAGAGACCGACCGTATCACTGCCGGCAGTACGCTGGAGATCACCCTTTCAGGCTGCGAAACGGTAGACATGAAGCTGCCGTTTGTCGATCGCTTCTACGGTGCGCAGACGCTCAACGACCTTGCACCCTATGCCAACGCCCTTTCCGAAGGCGATGTGACCGCCCTGGTCATCCCCATCCAATGGTCGGATCACCCC
Source organism: Clostridia bacterium (assembly GCA_017532825.1). Classification (GTDB taxonomy): domain Bacteria; phylum Bacillota; class Clostridia; order Oscillospirales; family QAMX01; genus RGIG6452. The sequence continues at coordinate 3,777 of JAFXIT010000018.1, read as the reverse complement.
GAACTCGCCAATGACGACACCCTGAACAGTTACCTTGAGGCGCTCGGACGCGTCGTCGACAAGGACGGCAAGGTGACCGATTACAGCGGCGATCCCGCTGACGGATTCTCCCTGAGCAGCTATTACGATCAGGTCTCCTTTGGCAAATACCGTATCACCAGCTTTGTCAGCGACTGGTACTCCGCTTCCTACAGCTTTGAGGAGGCGCAGTACACCTACCCCTCCTCTGACGGCCTGCTGACGGAGGCTGTTGAATGGGTTAAAAGAGCCTATCCGGATATGGATTGGAGCCGCTTTGACGCAGACGCCGACGGCATTCTCGACGCCGTTATCTTCATCGGCGCCTCGCCCAAGAGCAATATGGTCTACGTCGCAAGCCTTAGCGGCGCAATACATATCCGTGAGGGCTACACGGCTGATGGCGCAGGCACACTGACCGATCCTGCCCTCAAAAAATTCATCGTTCTCAGCAGTGAGACACTCAATTGGAAAAATACTATTATCCACGAATTCGGCCATAATTTCGGCCTGGTCGACTACTACGACGTCTCCTACAGCGGTATCGATGCCGTAGGCAACTACGATATGCAGTCCTCAAGTCTTGGCGACTGGAACGCCTATTCCAAGTATGCGGTCGGCTGGATCGAGCCGGAGATCGTGAGCGGTCTTGCAAGCGGTCAGTCCGTCGAGATCACCATCGGAGCGCAATCCGACACGGGAGATGCCATTGTCATTCCCGCAGCAGGCGTGGAACACGACGGTCCATTCGGCGAATATATACTCGTTGACCTCTTCACCGACAGCGGACTCAATGAGTTTGATGCGACAGACTACGGCCTTGACGGTGTGACAGGCGTTCGTATCTACCATGTCAACGCCAGGATGGAGCTACGTGAGCTTACAGGCGAAGACGGCGTTACATATCCTATCGGCACCGTCCATTTTACAAATTCCTATAATATGAACGGCAAATACCTCATCGAACTTCTGCAAGCAGGCGGTAACAACACCCTTACCGACACTGACGATCTTCGCTTAACTCTGCGCCCCGAAGACTTCTTTGGCCAGGGCGATGTATTTGACGCCGCCGATTACAGCGAGTTCCTTGTGGACGGCCTTATGGATGACCGTTCCGAATTCGGTTACACCATCGAGATCGTCAGCATCGACGAGAACGACGGCAGTCCTACCGCCACCGTCCGCATAACCCGTCAGTGATCCTGTCGTGCAGAGAGCCTGAATAAAATACAATAAAAAGCAGCCTGCATTTGAACATGTAGGCTGCTTTTTAACAAATATTCCTAGGTTATTTGCGATGGGAAGCCCTCGATACAATCTGACCAAACCTACGTCACAGCAAGGGTATGTATTTCTTGAACTGTAAGTAGCCCACGACCTACCTCATTGATACTGCTTTTAGTCTCGTCTGACCGTATCCGTGCGCTCCCTTAATGAGGCGTCAGCGTTTTATAAGCTTGAGCGCCTTTGTGGGACAGCCTTCGGCGCATTTGCCGCAGGCATCACAGAGCTCGGAATTGATGACAGGGAGATTGTTCTTCATCTCGATTGCCCCGTTAGGGCAGAGCTTAACGCATTTTTTGCAGGCGATACAGCCGTTTTTGCAGGAGCTCATGACCTCCTTACCAAAGCCCTCCGAGCTGCAGGAGGTGATTACCCTTTGGTTCGACGGGACGGGAACGATGAGGTTCTTTGGGCACTTAGAGGCACAAAGCATGCATCCCGTGCACAGAGAGGGATTGACCCTTGCACAGCCGTTTTCTACCTTAATGGCCTTGTTGGGACAGACCTCCTGGCAGTCACCAAAGCCAAGGCAGCCAAACCGACAGGAGCTTCGTCCGCCGTAGAACTTCGCAGACGCCGCACAGGAGAGAACGCCGCGGTAGTCGTACTTGTCAGAGGTGACGTCGTAGCTGCCCATACAGCGTACGAATGCCTTAATGCTCACGGTGGGGGTGAACTCGCTTCCGGTTATCTCGCTTATCTTTCTTGCCGACTCCTCGCCGCCGGGAATACAGGCGTTTATGGGGGCATTGCTTGCAACGATGCTGTGGGCGTATTCACCGCACCCTGCGTATCCGCAGGCACCGCAGTTAAGACCGGGAAGAGCGTCAAGCACGGAGTTTTCGACGTCGGTAGTTTCGCCGGGGAACTTGCGTGCCATTACGGTGAGAACTATTCCTGCAAAGAGCGCAAGTCCTACAAATAAGAGGATAGGTATTGCAAATTCCATTTGATCAACCTCCTATCGAGCCGAATATGCCTTCGGCAAGCCCTGCAAAGCCGGCAAAGGAGAGGCTGACGATGGAGGCCGCTATAAGTACCGCAGGCATGCCTCTGAAGGCCTTGGGCAGATTGCAGGTCTCAAGCTTTTCACGTACTCCCGAGAACATTATCAGAGCGATCCCGAAGCCGATACCGCCGCCGGCGGCGTTTACGACCGACTCGATAAAGCTGTAGTCCTCGGTGATGTTAAGCAGGGTCACGCCCAAAACGGCGCAGTTTGTGGTAATAAGGGGCAGGTATACGCCAAGCGCCGAGTAAAGTGCGGGGATAAAGCGCTTGAGGAGTATCTCAACTATCTGCACAAGCATTGCGATTATGAGTATAAAGGTCAGCGTCCGCAGATACCCAAGGTCGTTTGGCGCAAGCAGGAAATGGTAGATAGGCCAGGTAGCGGCCGCCGAAAGCGCCATAACGAAGGTGACCGCACCGCTCATACCGATGGCTGATGAGAACTTTTTGGAAACTCCGAGGAAGGGGCAGATTCCGAGGAACTTCGAAAGGACGAAGTTGTCGACAAGAATTACAGATACAAGTATAAATCCGATCCTCATGCCTTCGCCTCCTCTTCACAGTTGCCGCCGCAGACGTTGGCCGCAGGGCAGGATTTACAACCCGGCTTTACCTTGGATATGCGGTATTTTGTTATGCGGTTGATAACTGCGGATATCATACCGAGCACGAAAAATCCGCCTGCGGGAACGATAAAGAAGAGCATTCCCGAGCCCTCTCCCGCAAGGCTGATGCCAAACCAGGAAAGAGAGCCGAGTATCTCTCGCACCGAGCTTATAAGCAGGAGCGAGGAGGTAAATCCAAGACCCATGCCAAGTCCGTCGCAGACCGAGAGAAAGACGGTGTTTTTGCTTGCAAACATCTCGGCACGGCCGAGGATGATGCAGTTTACGACGATAAGGGAGAGGAAAAGCCCCAGAGACTTGTACAAAGCGGGGAGATAGGCTTCCATAAGAAGGCTTACGGCCGTAACGAAGCCCGCAACGATGACTATGTAGGCGGGAAGTCTTACTTCCTTCGGAATGACCCTTCGAAGCGACGATATTACGGCGTTGGAGCAGATAAGTACTGCCGTGGTGGCAAGTCCCATGCCGATTGCGTTGGAGGCAGAGGTGGTGACAGCAAGGGAGGGACACATTCCCAGGAAAAGCTTTAGGGTCGGATTTTCGTCAAAGATACCGTTCTTTACGGTCTTTAAGGCCTTGTTCATCTCTGTGCACCTCCTGTTATCACACGAAATTCCTCAAGGGCAATGTTGACGGCCTTCATAAAGGCTGTAGACGATTTGGTAGCACCCGATACGACGTCGATCTTTGTTCCCTTACCGCCGTCGGTGGAGAATCCGCTTCCGAGCTCAAACTGCGAAAGGAATTTATCCGAGTTGATCTTGGAGCCCATACCGGGGGTCTCGTTCATGCTCAGGATGCTGACCTTGACGACCTTTCCCTCGTTGTCGATGCCGAC
>JAFXIT010000017.1 GCA_017532825.1 Clostridia bacterium | reverse complement strand
GGGGCCTTACCCGGTGACTCGAGTATAACCAGCTTCTTTTTGGCCATGGATCTCATTTCCTTTCAGATCATATCGTATAGCCCGAGCCTACACGGTGTACCTCACCGTCTATCTCAAGCATTGTAAGCGTCATTGAAATCTCGCTTATGTCTATACCCGTACGCTGTGCTATCTCGTCGGGCAGTAGGGGCTTGTCTCCAAGCACCTCCATTATCCTTCTCGCCACATCGGTATAGGAATTTTCCTCGGGTGCGACGGCCGCAGGCTCGGGGAGGCGTTCACCTCTTGGGTCCTCCGAGGCAAGCTCGGGAAGAAGCACCGAGGAAAACTGCGGCAGAAGGTCGGCAATTATATCGCTGCCCTCGGTGACGGCTATTGCGCCCGACTTTAAAAGTCCGTTGCTTCCCTCACTGAGTCTCCCGACGTTTGCCGGAACGGCGTAGACCGTTCTCCCCTGCTCCAGGGCGTGGGAGGCGGTTATAAGTGCTCCCGATCTTGAGGGCGTTTCGGTCACCGCAGTGCCGTAGGATATGCCGCTCATTATGCGGTTTCGCCTTGGGAAGGAGTATCTTGAGCCCCTTGAGCCGGGCGAAAGCTCGGATATTATCGCTCCGCTTTCAAGTATACGCCGATAAAGGGGCATATTTGCGGGAGGATAGCAGACGTCTGCACCGCCTGCAAGCACCGCCAAGGTCAGACCCTCGGCATTGAGAGCACCGTTGTGTGCCGCGGCATCGCTGCCTGCGGCAAGTCCCGATACCACCACGACTCCCGCTCTTGCGAGCTGGTAGCCAAGCTTTTCGGCCATGAAAAGGCCGTAGGCCGTGGCGATCCTCGGTCCGACCACCGTAACGGCAGGCCGTATCCTCAGATCGGGCATTTTTCCAAGAACGTATAAAAGCAGGGGCGGATTGGCAATTTGCTTTAGTAACGGGGGATATTCTTCCTCATCTGCGGAGATTATATCCATTCCTACCTGCGAGCAATGCTTTATTATATTCCCCGCAGTACGCAGATCCTTGTCAAAAAGGGCACGCAGCGCAGGGTCGTCGGGCTTTAAAAGTCCGCCTATCTCGCTTGGCTTTGCACGCCACACTCCGTCGGCCGTTGCAAATTCCTCAAGCAGCCTTCTTGCCAGGGCGGGACGCTCGGCAGTAGCCTCCGAGAGCCAGACACGGTAGATAAGGTCCTCTCTCATTGCTCCCTACCCCTTGAGGCGACGTAGCAGATTATGCCTGCGGCAACGCCGACGTTTAAGGACTCGGCGCTTCCGGGCATGGGTATGAATATCTCGCCGCTTGAGCGTCCTACGATCTCGGCGCTGACACCTGCAGACTCCGAGCCGAGGGCAATGCAGGCTCCCGAGAGGTCAAACTCCTCGGGAGGGCGGGAAAGCCTTGAAAGGACGGTGGAATAAAGCGGAACCTTGTTCTTCTCCAGCATATCGGCAAGCTCGGCTCGGCTTCCCTTGACTATACGGGTACGGAATATCGAGCCCATGGAGGCACGCACGGCTTTGGGAGAATAGGGGTCGGCCGTACCCTCGGAGACCAACACCGTTCTGATGGCAAAGGCGTCGGCGGTGCGGATGACCGTGCCGACGTTTCCCGGGTCGGAAAGTCCGTCAAGCAGCAGCGAGGTACCGTCCTTAACTGTATCCGAGGCTTCGGGAATACGGCAGGAAAAGACTGCATCGGTAACGGTCTTGACCGCCGCGCAGTAGGAAAGCAGGTCGTCGGGCAGACGGTAGCAGGGTACTCCCCTGCCCCGCATAGCTTCGGCGAGGCGTTCATCGGCGGAGGAGCCGATAAGCAGGCAGGTTATGAGGGCACCCTCTAAAAGCGCCTCTTCAAGTAGCTTTCGGCCGTCGCATATAAACTCGCCCATCTCCCGTCTTGCTCCGGGGTCGGTGGCGAGAGCCTTCATCCTTTTGACTACGGGGTTTGTACGGGAGGTGATGTCGTTATTCATAAAGAGTATACTCTCCCTTCTGAAGTCCGTCGACGATCATCTCGGCGTGGGCATAGAACATCGCATCGGGTGTCTTTACGTTGTAGGGCTTATTTTTAAACATGGCATACAGCTCAAGCCCGTCGGTAAAGCCGATGTCACGCAGGAGCTTGCTCTCACCAAGGTATACCGCAAGCTCGCCCTCTGCCGCACCGAAAAGGGCCGCCTTTTGGGCGTTGAATATCTCCTCGGAGCCCTTTGAGCTGTTGATCCTCATATTGTACTCGTCCATAAGATAGAGCACTATCTCACTGTTTAGGAAGGTGGTGGTAAACTGAGAGGAATATGCCGAGGCTTGGGATGCGGCGTTTTCGTCGTTAAGGGGTATATACATGAGGTTGACCGATATCTCGCCGTCGCCGTTTACGTCACCGACGACCGAGCCGATGGAGGTCTTGAGATCGATATAGGGTCTTGTGGGTACGGTCTGGGAGGAGACAAGCACCACCGTAACGTCAAAGCGCTCACGCTGTGTGGCGGAAAAAATAATTACCGAGGCGGCAAGCACTACCGCTATCCCGCCAAGTATCCACATTTTATAGTGGTACCAAAGGACGTCGGTAAACCATTTTTTGAAGCCAAGCTCCTTTATTGTACGCCTTTCGTCGTCAGAACGCATTTCTACACCTCATTATAAGTACACTCCAAAATATAGTGTATCACATTCGTTTTGATTTTTCAAGCCCGTCAAAAAAACTGCCGCTGCGGATCTCCGCAGCGGCAGCAGTGTCACTGACATTTACCGATATAAAGCTTGGTCTTTGGGTCAAGGCAGGCCTTTATTCTCTCGCCCCTGCAGGTAAACTCCGCAACCACCGCAAAGTCACTTTTCGACTTCTCGGCGGGATAGGGCGCAAGGTCCTTGTCAAGCAGGGTAAAGACAGGGTCCGAGACCTCCTCAAACTGCTTTTCAAGCCGTGAGATATACTCCTTTTCGAAGGTTATGTGCTTGTTCCATATCAGAACGTAGCTCCATTTCTCCGAAAGCCTACGCACGTTGCAGGCAAGGTTGTACCCCTCCCCGCCCCTGTCGGAATAGCCCTCCAAGGCAAAATCTGCCAGGTACTGGACGTAGTCTGCACCCTTCGACACGGCGATCATTCCGTTCTCGGCTCGGCTCATACCCTCGGGCAGCTCACCCTTTTCAAGAAGGTCAAGGTTGTTTTCCCAAAGGGAGATGACCTCGGCCTCGCTCAAGGCCGTCGTCGGCAGCCCGTCGAAAACGCAGGATGCGGGATCGATGTCCCTTGAGTTGAGGTACATTACGCCCACAAGGCTCAGTACGAACATCGCCGCAGGGAGTATCCACCAGGCTTTTTTCATCAGTTGAACTTGGGCAGCCAGTCGCCGTGGGCCTCGATGAGGTCGTCGACCATGCTGACTATGTCGTCGATGGAAAGCTCGGAGGTGGTGTGAGGATCGAGCATTGCGGCCTGATAGACGGCCTCACGCTTGTGGGTTATACCGGCCTCGATGGTCATCAGCTGGGTGTTGATGTTGGTCATATTGATGGCGGCACAGACGGTGGGAAGCCTGCCGATCTTGACGGGCTGGATGCCCGAGGCGTCGATGTAGCAGGGGATCTCGACGCAGGCTTCGGCGGGAAGGTTCTCGATGCAGCCGTTGTTGAGGACGTTGCCGCCGAGCTTGAAGGGGACGTTGGTGATCTGGGCTTCAAGTATCTTTGCGGCGTACTCGTGGGAACGGGTGTGGGTCAGCGAGGCGTCGTTGACAAGGGTGTCACGGAGCTTCTTCCACTCTGCGATCTGGTTTACACAGCGGCGGGGATATTCGTCAAGGGGTATCTGGTAGCGGTCGATGAGCTCGGGATATCTGTCCTTGATAAACCAGGGGGTGTACTCGCTGGAGTGCTCGCTGGACTCGGTGACGTAGTAGCCCACACGGTGCATAAGCTCACGGCGTACACGGTCGCCGCCTGCGGAGGTGGTTATCTCGGCGGAACGGCGCTTTATCTCGGGATAGAGGTCGTTGCCCTTGTCGTCGCAGATCTCAAGGAGCCACGCCTGGTGGTTGATGCCTGCGATCTTCCACTGATAGCGGTCATTGTACTCCATGCCTACCTGACGCAGCAGCTCTCTTGCACAGCCCTGAACGCTGTGGCAAAGGCCGATGGACTTTATCGGAGAGGTCCTCTGGATAAAGCCGGTGAGCATGGCCATGGGGTTGGTATAGTTTATAAAGAGGGCATTGGGGCAGACCTCTTCCATATCGTGCATAAAGTCGGAAAGCACGGGCATGGTGCGGAGTGCACGCATAATGCCGCCAATACCGAGGGTGTCGGCGATGGTCTGGCGAAGGCCGTACTTCTTGGGGATCTCAAAGTCAGTGATGGTGCAGGGGTCGTATCCGCCGACCTGGATGGCGTTGACGACGCAGTCGGCACCGTCAAGAGCGGCCTTACGCTGGGGTATGCCGAGGTACTTTCTGATGTCGGCTCTGCCCTCGTTGCAGTTTTTGTTGATGGTCGAAAGCATCATATAGCTCTCTTCCAGTCTCTCTGCATCGATGTCGTAAAGAGCGATAACGCTGTGCTGGAGTTCGGGCTCATTGGAGGTCATTATGTCGCCGAGGACGTTCTTTGAAAATACGGTGCTTCCCGCACCCATGAATGTAACCTTCATTTTGCGTTCTCCTTTTTATTACTTGTCGAGCTCCTCAAGCTTTTCTCTGAGGTAGGTAACTACGTTGTGGACCTGGCCCAGTCTGTACTCGTCCTCTTCGCTCATATTGAGCTTGAAGCGGCGGGAGTAGGGCTCCATATATGCGCCGTACTTCTTCTGGTAGAGCTTGGCAGAGGCAGGATATCCCGAGGTAGTCTGGGAAAGTGCGCCGATGAGGTCGGAGACCAGAGCGGCTTCCTTGGGATGCTTTTCAAAGTTGTCGCAGAGCCACTGATAGGGATAGCCGTGGTAGTTGGCCATTATGCCGCAGAAGCCTGCCGCACCGTCCAACAGCGACTGATAAAGCAGGGAGGAGTTTGCGTTGTAGATGCCGAGGTTTGTTCCCTTGACGGCATCGATCTTGGCCTTGATGGCTGCGCTTTGGCAGGAGGTCTCCTTGACAAAGACGAATCTGCCGGTGTCGGCGCACCACTTGAGTATCTTCTCGTTGAGGAAGCGTCTGCGCTCTCCGCCGCCGGGACACTCGTAGAAGCCAAGGGGTATCTCCTTGTCCTCGATGGCGTCCATAAGTCTCTTGGTGTTGGCAATAAAGCCGTCATCGTCCAGACCGGGCTCGTTGACGTGGGAAACTATAAAGCAAAGAGCGTCGGGCTTGGCCGCCGCCATAGCGTTCATTTCAATGACCTGCTCCTCGAAATCGTCGGAGCAATGGCCGCAGACGACCATGGTCAGATTGCCCTTGTGCTCGACACAGAAGTGTGCAAGCTCGATCCTTTCCTCAAGGGAAAGAAGCTCGATCTCACTGGAGGCACAGATAGCCAGTACGCCGGCGCAGTTCTCCTTCTCGTACCATCTCAGTAGGCGTTCTACGGCAGGATAGTCGATCTTGTTGTCCGCCGTATAGGGGGTGATCATTGCGGGATAGGCTCCGCGCTTGAGTGCTTTTGCCTGCATTTGTAACATCCTCTCTTTGTTTTAGACGTAATAAAGGTCCTTGCTTATGTAATTGGGGTCGCAAGTAAGGTGTATTCCCAAACGGCGGTAGGCCGATTCGTCGGCCGCGCCGAGCACCACGGTGGAATGCGCCTCGCAATCGGCAAGCTTGGGAAGCTGTGCCATTGCAAGCTCGACGGTGGGGTTGGTAGCCCCGCAGATGGAGAGTGCTATGAGCACCTCCTCGGTGTTGAGTCTGACCGACTTGAGGTGGAGATTTTCCTTCTTCATCCGAAGTATCGGCTCAAGCACCAGGGGACTTAAAAGGTGTATGGGGTCGGCAAGCCCGGCTATGGCCTTGACGGCGTTGAGCAGTGCGCTTGCGGGGGCGGTCAGCAGATCGGAGAGCCTGCCGCATACGATACGTCCGTCGGACAGCTGGATGGCGGCGGAGGGACGCTCGGAGGCTTTTTGGGTCTCACGTGCGGCTATCGTGACCGCACGGTCGCCCTCCATTATACCAAGCTGCTGCATGGTGACCTCTATACGGGCAGGTACCTCGGCGGAGACGTTTCCCGCCTTGGCGTCGCACTTGGCCCTGAAGTAGCGGCGGATGACCTCCTGACGGGAGGCCTCGCAGCACACCTCGTCGTCGGTAATGGCGTATCCTGCCATATTTACCCCCATATCGGTGGGGGAACGGTAGGTATCGGGCTTGCCGGTTATACGTGCAAGGATGGTCTTTACAACGGGGAATATCTCTATATCCCGATTGTAGTTGACCGTGGTCTCACCGTAGGCCTCGAGGTGGTAGGGGTCTATCATATTGACGTCGTTAAGGTCGGCCGTTGCCGCCTCGTAGGCGAGGTTGACGGGGTGCTTGAGAGGAAGATTCCATATCGGGAAGGTCTCGAATTTGGCATATCCCGCCTTGACACCTCGGAGATTTTCGTGGTAGAGCTGGGAAAGACAGGTGGCAAGCTTGCCGCTTCCGGGTCCTGGAGCGGTGACCACGACAAGGGGCTTGGTGGTCTCTATGTAGGGATTTGCACCGTAGCCCTCGGGGCTGATAATGGTCGCCACGTCGGTGGGATAGCCCTTGGTCAGACGGTGGATATAGGTGCGGATGCCGAGCATCTCCAGACGGTTGCGGAAGTTCTCGGCCGCAGGCTGGTCGGAAAACTGGGTAATGACCACCGAGTTTATGCTGATACCGAGGGCTCTGAGGTTGTCGATAAGCCTCAGCACGTCCATATCGTAGGTTATGCCGAGGTCTGCTCTGACCTTGTTTTGCTCGATGGAGGCGGCGCTGATGCACATTATTATCTCCGACTCCTCCTTCATCGCCGCCAAAAGCTTGACCTTTCCGTTGACGTCAAAGCCCGGCAGCACACGGGAGGCGTGGTAATCGTCGAAGAGCTTTCCGCCGAACTCAAGATAGAGCTTTCCCTCAAAACGGGCTATCCTCTCACGGATATGCTCGGTCTGCTTGGCGATATAAAGTGCGTTATCAAATCCGACCTTCATAATTTCTCTTTCCGTTTCTTTATCTTATCTGTCCGTTTCCTCGGACGGTATACTTCATTGAGGTAAGCGCCGTAAGACCCATAGGTCCGCGGACGTGCATCTTCTGGGTGGATATGCCTATCTCGGCACCCAGGCCGAACTCTCCGCCGTCTGTAAACCTGGTGGAGGCATTTACGTAGACCGCAGAGGCGTCGACCTCACGCATAAAGCGCTCACTTGCGCCGTAGCTTTGGGTGATTATGGCCTCGGAATGGCCCGTAGAGTACTCTGCGATATGTGCTATGGCCTCGTCTATGCCCGATACGACCTTTACCGACATTGCATAGTCGAGATATTCCCTTGCATAGTCCTCCTGTGTTGCGGGAAGGACGTCCTTTCCGAGGATAGCTCTTGTCTCCTCACAGCCGTAAAGGACGACCTCCTTCTTATCAAGCTCGGCCTTTATAAGGGGAAGGAGCTTTTCTGCACAGTCCCTGTCGATAAGCAGGCTCTCTGCGGCGTTGCAGACCGACACTCTGGAGGTCTTTGCATTGTAGGTGACCGCCACGGCGGTCTCGGGGTCGGCGGTCTTTTCAATGTAGATATGGCAGTTTCCCACACCCGTTTCTATGACGGGCACTCTGGCGTTTTCGACTACCGAGCGGATAAGCCCCGCTCCGCCTCTGGGAATAAGGAGGTCTATTATACCCCTTGCCTTCATCATCGCCTCGGCACCCTCTCTGGTGGTGTCCGCAAGAAGCGACACGCAGTCACGGGGAAGCCCCGCCTCTTCTATGGCAGAGCGTATGACCTCGGAGATGGCGGTATTTGAACGCAGCGCCTCACGTCCGCCACGCAGTATGCAGGCGTTGCCCGACTTAAGGCAGAGCGCCGCAGCGTCGGCGGTGACGTTGGGACGTGCTTCGTATATCATTCCTATAACGCCTATGGGCACTCTCACGCAGGAGATATCAAGGCCGTTGGGACGTCTCTCGGCCCAGACGGTAGTACCGCAGGGGTCGGGAAGTGCGGCGACCTCACGCAGACCCTTTGCCATGCCCTCTATACGCTTTTTGTCAAGCGCAAGGCGGTCTATCATCGACTCCTTGGTGCCTGCCGCTCTGGCCGCAGCGACATCCTCGGCGTTGGCCGCAAGGATAGTCCCGGCGTTTGCCTCAAGGGCATCGGCGCAGGCAAGAAGTGCAGCGTTTTTAAGGGCGGTATCGGCGGCGGCAAGTACTCTTGCGGCCTCTCTTGAGCCCTTTGCAAGCTCCTTAAGCATCGGCTTTTCCTCCCTTTACGCTGAAGAGCGTTCCCTCTTTTTCGCCCGAGCAGATACGTGTTATCACCGAGGGATCGCTTCCGTTGGCGATGACCATATCACGGCCTTCCTTAAGCAGCATCTCGGCGGCAAGAAGCTTGGAGGCCATACCGCCCGTACCCACGGCGCTTCCCGCACCGCCTGCAAGGGCGCGCAGAGAATCGTCTATCCCGTTTACGACGGGAATGAGCCTTGCATCGGGATTTGAATGGGGATCGCTGTCAAAAAGACCGTCGATATCCGAAAGGAGTATCAGCAGGTCGGCATTTGTAAGAAGGGCAACGTAGGCCGAAAGGCGGTCGTTATCCCCGAATCCGTTCATGCTTTCAAGCTCGTAGGTAGATATCGAGTCGTTCTCGTTTACTATCGGCACCACACCGTAGTCAAACAGCCTTGCAAAGGTGTTTCCGGCGTTGCGGCGGGTGACCTCCTCCTCAAAAACGCTTCTGGTAAGCAGCAGCTGTGCCACCGAAAGGCCGTACTCACCGAACATCTTATCGTAGATGTGGGTAAGCAGACACTGTCCCACGGCGCTGACGGCCTGCTTTTCCTCCGTCCCGTGGGGACGGGAAGAAAGCCCCAGGGCGTCCATGCCTGCGGCAACGGCGCCCGAGGTCACCAGCACCACCTCTCTGCCGGAGTTGCGAAGGTCGGCAAGGGCGGTGACGAGCTGTTCTATTCTGCGGAGGTTGAGCTTGCCGGTGGAGTGGGTAAGGGTCGACGAGCCGACCTTTACCACCACTCTCCGTACGGAATCGAGATATGCTCCCATAAGTATCCTTAAATTACTTTGTGACTATGCCGTAGACAACGCCCGAAAGACCGGCGGCGTTTGCCTCGTCGATGTCGACGTGCATGGTATCTGCAAACTTTTCGCTGACGCGGATAACTACCTCGTCGTAGGTAAGGGCTCTGGCACCCTCGACGGTGACCTTGACGGTCTGTCCGTTTTCAAGACCGTACTTTTCGGCGGTCTGGGGCTGGAGGTGGATATGTCTCTTGGCGGCGATGACGCCCTCGGCAAGCTCGACGCTTCCCTTGGGGCCGACTACGGTTATGCTTCCGCTGCCTGCAACGTCTCCGCTTTCACGGACGGGGGCGGTAACGCCCAGTGCTCTGGCGTCGGTGAGCGAAAGCTCGACCTGGGTGGCCTTGCGCTCGGGGCCGAGGACGGCGACGTTGTCCATACGGCTCTTGGGTCCGACTATCGATACTCTCTCCTCGGAGAGGAACTGACCGGGCTGAGAAAGCTCACGCTTAAGGGTAAGCTTGGCGCCTTCGCCGAAAAGAACGGCCATGTGCTCGGCGCTGAGGTGTACGTGTCTTGCAGAGGTCTCGACGAGGATCTTAAGGTTTTCCATAGTAAAACAGCTCCCTGTAAAAATAATTTTCCCAGTTTTGTATACCCCTATAGTATAACTCATTGCAGTCGGATTTGCAACAGTCGGCGGCTCATTTTTTATTTTTTTACGGGTGGACGATTATGCATTGACTATGGGCCGAGTTTGTGTTAATATCTTTCCCGTAAACATTATTTTATTGGGAGATTTCGATGGACAGGCTTCAAAAGCTCGCATATAAATACCGTTTTCATATCGCTTCCTTCTTTCTGCCCGTTATCGCCATAGCCATAGGCTATGCGTTTATGGATATACGTCCCTTCGGAAAAAACTCCCTTCTTGCCATGGACCTTTGGGGACAGTACTTCCCCATGCTCTCCTCCCCCGGCGGAAGTCTGTGGTCCTTTAACGGAGGACTCGGCTTCAACGCCGCCGCCCAGGCGGGCTACTACACAAACTCCCCCTTCAACCTTATCCTCTACCTTCTTCCTCAGGGCTGGCGCATAGACGCCATCGACTGGTTTGTCGCCCTGAGGGCAGGTCTTGCGGGGCTTACCTTCTGCATCTGGCTTAAAAACCGCTTCGGCAAGGAGGGGCTGATGCTCCCCGTATTTGCCCTTTGCTACGCCGTAAGCTCCTATTTTATCGCATTTATCTCACAGATAATGTGGCTTGACGCATTCTGGCTGCTTCCGCTGATAATCCTCGGTATCCACAACATTATCCAAGGAAAGAGTCACCTTTTATACGTTCTTTCCCTCTTTACCGCAATATTTTCAAACTTCTACATTGCCTTTGCGGTCTGCATCTTCTGCCTGCTTTACTTCCTTGCCCGCACCCTTTCGGAGGATATCCGCCGTTTCCCGAGGCTTCTTTTGAAATTTGGCATTTGCTCGCTCTGCGCAGGGGGAATGGCGGCGGCGGTGATACTGCCGGTCTACTCCGCCATACAAAACACCCTTGCCGCTACCATGGGCTGGGGAGGCAAGCTTGAGCTCTACCACACCGCCCGTGACTTTGCCGATGCCGCCGTACCCTTTACGAAGATCTCCCTTGAATACGGCGTTCCCAACATCTACTGCGCCCTTGCCTGCATCCCCCTGTTTATCTGCTTTATCCTCTCCCGACGTATACCCCTTCGCCGCAGGATAGCCTTCGGGCTTTTTACGGCGTTTATGCTCCTTTCATTTAACCTCAACCTTCTTGACTACGTCTGGCACGGCTTCCACTATCCAAACCAGCTTCCCGGAAGACAGAGCTTTCTGTTTATCTTTCTCATACTCACCCTCGCCTTTGAGGGGCTTTTGAACGTCGGCAGACTCAAGGGATGGCTCATTATCGCCGCCGCAGTCTCCATCGGTGCGGTCTGCATCGGAGGGCTTCGCCCCATCCCCCTTGCCATAATGGCACTGACGGTGTTGCTTATAGTCTGCCTCGGCTTTGGAAAGCGTCAGGCCTACGCCGCACTTGCAGCGGTGATGCTTGTCGAAAGCGGCTCCAGCGCAATATATATGATGGCCTCGCAGGTACGTCTTTCGGATGCGGTGGGCTACAACAAGGCAGTCGACGACATCATCGCCCTCACCTCGGGCTACAACGAGCTCAACACCCGTATGGAGGTCCTCCCCCATTTTACCTTTAACACCGCACAGATAGCAGACTACAAGGGCATTACCTGGTACAGCTCGACCATGCCGGGTGCAAGCTACAAGCTTTTCAAGGAGCTTGGATGTGCGGTATACGCCCGCAACGTCTCGACCATCTACGTTCCCTGGCCGGCGCTCAACGCCATCTTCGGCGTGGGATACATTGCCGACAGATACAACTACGACGATGCCGCACCCGGCCTGGAGCTTGCCGCAGAAAGGGTACAGGGTGACGTCTACCGCAACAAATACTGTCTGCCGCTTGGCTTTACGGCAGACGACGCACTCCTCAAGACCGACCTTGAGGGCTCGGCGGCCGATGCCCAAAACGCATTCTTCCGTGACGCCGCAGGCGCATCCGATATATACACCCTTGTGCAGGGGCGCACAAAGAAGGATAACCTCTACCTTTCGTCCTGGGACGGCAACATCTACTGCAACCGCCACGACGCATCAAAGCCGATGACGGTCGAGTACACCTTCAACATAAAGCAGGCGGGAGAGTATATGCTCTCAAACCTCTTTGGTACGGGCGAGATGACGGTCACGGCAGGAAACGAGGTCATCTTCAGAAAATCCCTTTACTACCCCTCGGTGTGGACGTTGGGAGAGCTTCAGCCCAACACCAAGCTCACCGTATCGGTCGACATCTACTCCCAAAACACCACCTACGGTGTCGAGCTCTACCTCTTTGACGGAGAGGCACTGGGCTCTGCCGTCGAAGACCTTTCAAAGGGCGGTCTGGAGATAGATAGGATGTCCTCCGAACGGATAGAGGGCAGGGTAAATGTCGGCCAGAACGATCTTTTCTTCCTTTCAATACCCTACGACGAGGGCTGGAGGCTCAAGGCCAACGGCAAAAACGTCGAGCTCTTTGAGATATACGGCGGCCTTACCGCCGCAAGGCTTCCCAAGGGAGAGGTCGATATCTCCCTTAGCTACACCCCGCCCGGGCTCCTGCTCGGAAGTCTGATATCTGCGGCATCCCTTGCGGTGCTTGCGATATATACCCACTTTGCTCAAAAAAAGAAGAAAACGGAGGTTGATTAAAATGGCTTTTTGGGTGATCATTACTGCAATAGCCGTCTCCTACGGTTGGGGAATGAGAGGAACTCTCCTCGGTCACGGCAGAGGAGCAATGCTCCCCGGTGCGCTTTTGGGTCTGTGCATCGCATTCATGTCGGGCATACCCGCACTTGAAAACAACTGGATAGTCCTCGCAGGCGCAGGTGCTGCCGCAATGTACTACGGCGGCGGTATGACCTACGGCGAGACCATCGGTCTGGTCCTTCACAACAAGCCCTCTGCACCCCACTTCAACGGCGTTATCGGTCTTGTCATCAAGGGTATCATGTGGTTCGGCGTTGCCGGCGGCTATCTCGCCATCGCTATCCGTGCCCTCGGCGGACAGGTCTACAGCCTTGCCGAGCTTGTGATCCTTGCGGCAATGCCCATCGTGCTCTGGCCCCTCGGTGTCAAGATCTTCAACCGCCCCCACAAGCCCGAGGAAGGGAAGCTTCCCAAGCTGTATTTCTCCCATGAACGTGCCGAAAGCTGGGGCGGACATCTGCTTACCCTGCTTGCCATCATAATCTACTCTGCTGTCAAGGGCGACAGCTTTACCCTTATAATGGCTCTGTTTGGCGCACTCGGCGGCGGACTGGGCTGGTTTGTGGGCATCTACTTCTACTATCTCAGCCACTCCCCCTTTAAAAACGGCAAATGGCTTTTCGGCAGGCTCTCGGCCGGCGGCTACATAGACGGCTGGAAGATCATGGAATGTGTGCTTGGCTTCTTTGGCGGCGGATTTATCGCCCTTGGCTTTGCCGTTGCAAAAAGCGACCTCGGATTTATCCTCCTTGCCGCTCCGAGCAGGCTTGAAGGCGTTCTTGCGACACTTCTTCCCGTCCTTTGGCTGCTCGCCGCTGCGGCAGTGGTGATAAAGGCACGTCTCCAAAAGAAGATGGGAAAGGTCCTTACCTACCTGATGCAGACGGTATTTGCCACCGCCGCCCTTGCGCTTATCTACGCAGGCTCCGAGCTGACCGCCGCATTGACTCTCGGCACTCTGCTTATGGGTATCCTTATTGACAAGATGTGCTTTGAGAAGTTCAACAGAGAAACCCCCTTCCCCGGCGCATGGATGATAACCGCAGTCTCCCTTATACTCATGGCGGTAGTTACCGTAGTGACCTTCGTCAACCATTCCATTCCGCTTTGGTGCTTCCTTGCGATAGTGCTCGGAATGTACGAGCTCTTTACCCTCGCCCACCACTTCCACCCCGGCAAGTGGGCTCTGGTAAAGGAAAACGGAGCGGGCAAGGTCTTCCGCTCTGCCTTCACCGTCAACGGCTACTTCATCCTGACCATCATAATATTCCTTATCTGCTTTTACAGCGTGATATAGCCTAAAGCAAAAGCCCTCGCTCCTTTGCCTCGGGTGCTAAATGACAGTTAAAGAGCCGATATGGATTTCTTTCCATATCGGCTCTTTTCTGTTTCTACTACCGCCTTGGGTGGTGAGTAAGCGCGCTCTTCCTGATGGTTTTGAGTGATATGCTGTCTTCGACAGCGTTATATTTTTGCTACCGCAAAAGTGATATTGCAGAGGCTTCGCCTTGCAGTGATATTCTATTCGCCGCCTAAACTCGCGTAGCGAATACCACTCGGCGTAAGCCGAATATCACTGCGAAGCAATATCACTCGCCGAAGGCGAATAGAGTTGGCGTTGTGTCCTTAGGAACACAACGCCTTTGCGGAGCGGGGGCTTTTTTTATTGCACTATTTCTATTTTTATATCGCCCGTGTCGGTCTCTATCTCACATCTGCCGCCGCTTGCGGTGTGGGGTACCTTTACCTTGCCGGTGTCGCTGTGCGCAATAAAGACCTTCTCCGAAAGGAGGGTTCCCTTGACGTCTCCCGTGTCGGTCTCGATATGGATCTCTGCAGCATCGCAGGCCTCGAGCCTTATGTCTCCCGTGTCACGTTCAAGGCTCATCCTTCCCGAAACGATGACCTTTTTAAGGGTGATGTCACCCGTGCTTCCTTCGGAGAAAAGCTCGCCGCAGGCAAGGTCGTTAAGCCTTGTGACACCCGTAGATACCTTTATCCTTACGCTCCCGCAGTTGACCTCGGAAAGGTCGATCCTGCCCGTCGACACCGACAGATCGACCGAGCCTGCCGAAAGCTTTTCGAGCTTTATATCACCCGTGCTTGACTTTACCCTTATCTCGCCCGTTACAGAGGCAAGACAGGTCGTCCTTCCGGTGCTCTGGGAGACCTCTATACGGTCAAAGCTAAACTGCCCGGGTATGCTTACGTCCCCCGTATCCGACTTGACCGTAAGGGCTTCGTAGCTTCCCTTGGGCAGGTAGAGGGTGATCTTGGGGGAATCAAAGTCGATACCGATGTATTCGTACCATCTTCTCCGCTCGGCTACGGCTATAACTAGGTTGTCTCCCTCCACGCTTACCGAGTGCTTTTCCTTGGTCTTTTCGTAGCAGACCACCCTTATCCCGTCGGTCTCGGAAGGCAGTATTACGAGGTCTGCGGTGTTGACCCTCACCGATATGCTTTTAGCTCCTGCTTCGAAGGTATACTCGTTTGTTTCATACCTGTATGTGGTAAGCCTTTTAAAATCCCATTTAAGCATTTCCATCGCTCCCGCAAATATGATACATCCTATCACTATGAGGCCTAATGCCGCTGCGATCCAAATTTTTGTCGATCTTTTCACCTAAGCCGCCTCCCTTTTCCTAAAGCAGTTTTTGATGCCGAGCACCGCCTTCTTGGAAAGGCTGACCGTACCGTCCGCAAGAAATTTTGCCGCAAAGAAGACAAACACCGAAAGCCCAAGGCAGACTAGGCACACCCCTATCGTGGCAAGCCCTGCGGCAGGGTGTCCCGCAAAGACCATATAGGCACCTCCGGCGATACCGCAGATGCCTGCGGCGGCAAGGGCGACAAAGCATATCTGCACCGAGATTATTACCGCCCAGACAGCTCCGTAGAGGCTCAACACGGAGGAAACGGCCGAAAGGACGATGGGTACCCATATAGGTGCGCCGACGAGGAGCAGTGCTATTATCCATCCCTTGTACTTCTTATAGGGCGGCTCCTCGCATTGTACCTCGGCGGGTTCTTCCTTCTGTTCGGGCATATCCGCCTTAGCAACTGTCCCGACGGGTGTTTCGGAGGTGTCGCATACCGAGCTCACCGCAGAAACGGCATCCTCCTCCGAAAAGCCCTCCTCTATGCGGTCGTCTATCATCTCGCTGTAAAATTCTATGCGCTCCTCAAGCTCCTCTGCGGGAAGAACCGAAAGCCTTTTGCGAAGCTCTTCAAGAAACTCTTTTTTAAGCATTTTAGCCATCCTCCCTCGTCACGAATTGCCATATCGACATTACCTCACGCCATTCTTCCCTGAAATCCTCCAGACGGCCAAGTCCCGCGTTGGTAATGTGGTAATACTTTCGCAGCCGTCCGCCGTGCTCGGAGGTATGCACCGTAAGCATATTTGCAAGCTCCAGCCGTTTGAGAATGGTATAGAGTGTCGATTCCGACATCTCAACGTAGGGCTTTACATCCTTGATTATCTTGTATCCGTAGGAGTCTTCGTTTTTTATGGCCGCCAGTACGCAAACGTCCAGCAGCCCACGCTTCAGTTGATTATCCACAGCATACTCCTCCTTACGCAATACATCATATCACGAAGTATTCCCTGTGTCAATACCCGACGGAAAAAATGCAAACAAAAACACGGAAACGCCGAAACGTTTCCGTGTTTGCAGTTTACTTTGTTCAGGCCTCTTGGGCTTCGGTCTCTTCGGCGACGGGAAGGACGATGGGGTGCTTTTTGTCGGCGAAGCGGCTGAAGCAGGAATAGTAGACGTAGAGGATAAGCGCGGAGAAGACGGCGTAGGCAATGGCGCCGATGACGAAGGAGCGGGAGATGACCACAAAGGAGAGCTGTGCAAGGAAGTAGCCCGAGACGGTGACCTCACTGATGAGCCTGCCGAACTTGTCAAGAGAGGTGCCGGGGATGCCCTCGAAGATCATGACCAGCATCATCAGAAGCATGATGACTTCCTGATAGATCCATACTCTGCAGAGCATTCTGGGATACTGTGCAAGCAGGCCGGGCTCTTTTTTGTTATTGGCACGGCGGTTCTCTCCGCGGCGGATAAACATCAGCGCTACCGCCACGAAGACTACAAGCGAGAGGGCGGCAAAGCAGGCCCAGTAGAGATAGACCTTATTGGGTGCGGCAAGGCCGGAAAACAGATAAAACCTTGCATATACCTCACGGACGCCCATGGTGCACAGGCAGAGTATGAGGCTCCTCCAGAACACGGCCCATATTTCAATAAGTACTTCAAGGAAGGTAAGACCCTTAAATACGTTGAGATTTATCTTCTTCTTCACAAAGATTGCCTCCTTCAAATGCGGTGAAGCATAATGCTCATAAGGAAATTATACTGTTTAAGCGCTCGGTTGTCAACCGAAATTCCGTCTTTTTTTAAAATTTTTCCGTTTGCTTGCAAACCCACGGGCCGTGTTGTATAATAAAAGAAGCTCAAAGGAGTGTTCGGATGAACCGAGAAGAGGTAATCAACAAACTTGCACGCACCGATGATGAACGTCTGCTTGCGGCAAAGCTTTTTGACAAGGCGCAGCGCAACGGCGTTACCGCCTTCCTCTCCCCTGCCCAGCGTGCGTTTGCACAAACGGTTTCGGAGCAGGGCCGCCTCGGAGCGAGATTTGACGGCGGATATGCCGATGCCGAGCGGACCGTGGCGGTGTTTGGATATGCCGACGCCGAGCTTTCGGCCATACGGCTTACCATCAGAGGGAAAGAGGAGCTTACCCACCGTGATTTTCTCGGCGGCATACTTGCCCTTGGGCTCAAGCGTGAGACCCTCGGAGACATAGCCCTGCACGGCAGATATGCCGACGTCATTGCCTCGGCCGAGGCCGCCGAGCTTATCCTCAGAAAACTTGAGCGTGTAGGCTCTGCCGCCGTCGATGCCGAGCGTATAGAGCTTTCCGACTTTACCCCTCCGAAGATAATCGGCAGCACAAGACCTATCACCCTTGCATCCTTGAGGCTTGACTGTCTCATAGCCGAGATCTTCGGACTTTCCCGAAGCGAAGCACTAAAGGCCGTATCCTCGGGGCTTGTCGCCGTCGACCACGTCACCGCACAAAAGCCCTCGGCGACGGTTTCGGAGGGCTCGCTTATCTCACTGCGGGGACACGGCCGAGCCAGACTTGAGTCGCTCGGCGGACTCAGCCGAAAGGGACGGCAGTACGCAGAGATCTTCATTTTTGAATAGACGGAAGTATACAAATGACAATAAGAAACGCCGTAAAAGAAGATATAGACCAGCTCGTAGAGATGCGCTTTGACCTTTTCAGGGACGCAGGCACCCTCCCCCGAGGTGCCGACACCGAGCTTGTGGAGCGGAACGTCCGTGAGTATTTCCACAACCATCTGGGCGGAAGCTTCCGCTGTATCGTAGCCGAGGACGAATCGGGAAGGCTCATTGCCACCGCCTCGGGCACGGTATACGAAAAGCCGCCCAACGCCCTCAACCCCACCGGCAGAGAGGGATACATAGTAAACGTCTATACCCGTCCCGAGCACCGTCTGAAGGGTGTCGCCGCAGAGCTCGTTCAGCGTCTGCTTGACGGCTTCAAGGCAGAGGGCATCACACGTGTAAGGCTTCACGCCACCCCTCAGGGGTATTTTGCCTATATGAAGATGGGCTTTACCCCCACTAAGAACGAAATGGAGATCTTTATATAATCTTAAAGAGGTGTTAGTTATGAAAATAGGAATCTGCTACAGCATCTGGAAGATCGACGAGGCCGCCGCAATGGGTGCCGACTACATCGAGGGCAACTGCACCGTGACCTCCGAGCTTTCCGAGGAGGACTTTGAAAAGCTCTGCGCCATCACCGACGCATCCCCCATCAAGTTCGAAGCCTTCAACTGTCTCTTCCCCGGAGAGATCCGTCTCACCGGCCCCGAGTTCGACCCTGCCAAGGTCGAGGCCTACGCCCGTCACGTCTTCCCAAGACTTGCACGTCTGGGCGCAAGGTCGGTCGTATTCGGAAGCGGTAAATCCCGCAAAGTCCCCGATGACTTTGACCGTGCCATTGCCTGGCATCAGCTCATCACCGTCGGCCGTATAATCGGCTCTGTCGCAAGAGAAAACGGTCTCGTTATCGCCCTTGAGCCTCTCAACACCGGTGAGACTAACATCATCAACTCCCAGGCCGAGGGTATGCGCCTTGTCAAGGACGTCGCAGACGACAACTTCCGCATCCTCACCGACAGCTTCCACCTCTACAAAGGTAACGAAAACGGCGATGCCGTCGCCGCCTGCGGCGAGTATCTCACCCACATTCACGTTTCAAATCCCACCACCAGAAGCTACCCCGTCGAGGGTGACGGAGAGGACTACGCCGATTTCTTTGACGGCATCCGCCGTGCCGGCTACGATGCAAGGGTCAGCTACGAGGGCAACACCCGTGAGCCCGAGGCTCTCCCCGCCGCCCTTGCATATATCAGAAAGCTCGCAAACATATAACAAAAACGCAGGAAAGCTTGAGCTTTCCTGCGTTTTATTACAGCTTTTCCACCGCCGAGGCAAATGCCTTCAGCTCATAGTATACTATCTTCGAGCAGACCTTATCGCCGTTGTCAAACTCCTTGTTTGCATGGCGGTCGGTAATACTGCAGGGGCGTTTGTCGGTTATAAAGAAGTTGTGGGTATAGGGCTCCATATCGCTATCCTTCCAGGGCAAACGGACCGTCCTCTCCCTCATAGACATACGTCCTCCCGACCTTTTGGCTATTATTCCGCCTGCGGAGCGCCTGGGATCAACGGTCTTCCACAATTCGAGGCGGTCCGGGTCTATAAATCGGTACTGCCAGAGAAAGTGTTTGCGAAGCCTGGCGACGACGTTGACCTTGCAGGAGCGATCCTCGGCAACGACGTCAAATTTGCCGCAGATGGGAAGGATACGGCAGGAAACGATGCGGTATCCGTTTGAAGCAAGGATCTTCCTTATACGAAATATCATCCGCACCTTTTTTATCGCCCGCAGGGAAAGCAGACAGAGTATTGCCAATACGATCGCCACGAACAAAAACGGATTTCTGAGCCCGCTTCCGTTTTCGGGAAGGAAAAACACTATCGCTAAAAAGGCAATTATCGAGTAAAGTATGTATTTCATCCCGCGCACCTCCCTATCACAGTGTAATTATACCACGGCGAAACAGAGGGTGTCAACAGCGCAACAGTTGAGCAGTTCCCCACTTCTTCGGCATATATCAGAAAGCTCGCAAACGCATAACGAAAACACAGAAAAGCTCCCGTGAAAGCTTCACGGGAGCTTTTTTTGCCGTTTCTATGCCGTTTTTTCCTCGCACTGGCGGCGGTAGAGCCTTCTTACGTTGATATAACCTCTGACACAGCAGATAAAGGTATACACTCCGTAGATAAGGTAGGTCACCTGCTCGGGGGTATCGAATATCATCATTATGTAAAGGGCTATCGACGCTGTAACTCCGACAAGCATGGTCACGGTATATTCCCTGAAGGCAAAAAGCGTCAGGAAGGTCGTCACGACGCCAAGGACGGTAGTAAAGGTGTCAAGCAGGACATAGCCCGAGTCGGTCTTTCCAAGCAGCAGCATCATACCGACCCAGGACACCGTAAATGCGGCGGCGACGGCAATTATCAGCCTCGGGCTCATCTTCTTAAAGACAGTCGAGCTTTCGTAGGCGTTCCTTTGCCAGCGTATGAAGGTGATAAGCTGCACCGGGCAGGAAAAGAGGATGGCGTAGGCCGCCGAGGCGTAGAGCTTGTAATAGAAGTATATCAGTGCGTAGAACACGGAATTTATACCGCCAAGGAGCGGAGCGTACCTGTTTGCCTTGGCCTGGAGCATACCGATGACCAGTGAGATATAAAGCGGGAACACCCTGAATACGCTTTGCTTAAAGACGACCGTGGCCACGGTCAGTATCACCATCGTGACGGATATGAGGATAAAGGAAAACTTATTTTCGCTTATCAGCCTTTTGATCTCTTTCAGTTTCACGTTTTATTCCTCCGAGAATACCCTTTTCACCGCATCGAGATAGCCGTAGCCGTAGAGGTCGTCCGGTTGGAGATAGCTTGTCTCGGTCCACTCGTTCCAGGAGTTTACCGTCACAAGGGGCGGAAGCTCGGGGTGTGCATCAAGGTACTCCTTGGCCATACGAAGGCCCTTTTCAAGGTTTTCCGGGGTGTTGTTTTTAACGATACCCCCTCTGAATCTGCGGAATCGCGGGTTATTATCCCAACCGCAGGAGACGTGGGGGAAATACGGCACCGAGTATTCTCTTTCGATGCGCTCCCACTCTTTTTTGACGTCGGTGAGAATGTCGAGGTAGTCTCTGTCGATGTTTGTAAAATGCACGAACTGGTAGTGGCTGACGCTGTCGGCACCAAGCAGGGAGACGGCGTCCTTTGTCGAGCCCTTCATATTGGCATCAAAGCCGCTTAAATTGAGGGCATTTTCGCCCCAGACGGTAAACTGCAGGTGGAGATCGGGAAAGCCTTCCGCACGTGTACGCTCACGGAAATAACCAAGGGCATCCTTGGTCTGCTCGATGCCGCCAAGACCCGAAATAAGGTTTGCAACGTCGTATATCATAAACACCGGACAGCCGTTTATCCTATAGTAGCAGTCCTGCACGAAATAGCGGCTTACGACACGCTCGACGACCGTTTCAAACCTCTCACGTGTGACCCCGCCGCTCCAGATGACGGTATCCCCGTAGTCATCCGACAGGTCGATATTCCAGTAGTTATTGGCGTCGTGGTTTGCCCACATCAGGTAAAACTTCATTTTATCCCGATTTTCCGCCTTCAAAAAGCCGTCGTTGAGGCAGTTTTCAAGGAACGGGCGGCCGTCGTACCAGTACCAGTCGTAGATAAAGACATTGACACCGTGTGCCGTCGCCTGTTCGATCTGCTCCCGCATCACCCCGGGATCAGCCTCGTTTTGGTAGCCCCAAAGCGGACGTCTGTCCCAATGATAGCCGTTTTCCTTGGGTACGGAGTTCTTGACCGACTGCCACTCTCCCATACCCTCACCCCAGAACATCCTCGTCCTTGGCTCGTCGCCGGTGTATGCGGGCCATATATACGCCGCTACGTCGTATTTGCGCTTCATAACTCATCATCTCTGTTAAAAGATTTGCGCTTCCGATTATACCACGGGGGTATTACGGTGTCAATCTTTGTCCGTTCAAGTCCCGACACTTTATACGCAAAAACAAAAAACACCCTTTTGGGTGTCTTTTGTTTTTGGTGCGGTCACCGGGACTTGCCCTCGCTGCGGCTCGGGCCTCGGAAGGACGGAACACCATTCAGGTGTTCCGTTTGGACCTTCCGTTCAAGTCCCGGAATAACTTACATAAAAACAATAAGACCATCCATTGGATGGTCTTATTGTTTTGGTGCGGTCACCGGGACTTGAACCCGGATGGTAAAACCATACGCCCCTCAAACGTACGCGTCTGCCAGTTCCGCCATGACCGCATATTTACTTAGTGCCCGCAAGCACAAGGGATATTATACCCTACCCTTATGGATTTGTCAACCCCTAAATCAAAATTTTTTTATTTTCTTCAAAGGGTTGCATAATTTGTCAAAAGGGTCTATAATTATACCATACCTAATAAAACACAAAGGGGGGAAATGAAATGGATATGCTTAAGAAGATCTTTCCTTACAGCTTTAAGATCGAGACCGTCAAGACCCTTCTGATCAACTGCCTTATCTACCTGCTTGTCGGTATCGTTCTGGGCATCGTCATCGGCCTCGTCGCCAAGATCCCCGTCATCGGCATCATCGTCGGCATCGTCGGAGGTCTCATCGACCTGTACGTCGTCGTCGGCATCGTTCTGGCAATTCTCAGCTTCCTTAAGATCATTAAGTAAGCCTAAAAACTTAAAGCTGTCTCATTTCTGAGACAGCTTTTTTCTTTTTTTGTTCCACATTCTTACGCCGAGAAGGGCTATCGTCCCGCCGAACACCGCCACAAGCACCCACACACGGCTGACTATTACCCAACCGAGATTTTCGGACATTGCGCCTACGGCGACACCCGACAGGGCGCTTGCGAGGTAGGAGCAGGCATCGAGAAATCCCGTGATGCTTGCCGCACGTCCAACGTATCGGAAGTTGAGGGGGATATAGGTAAGGAGCATATTGTTTGCGCCGAGCATGGACGAGGTACAGCAGGCCGCACAAAGAGCCGTAAGCGGCGCAGCAAACCTTGGCAGGTAGGCAAGGGGGATGAGCGCGACCGCAGCCACGGCAAACATCACCGCAGTGGTCGCATATTCGTTTTTAAGCTTTGTATCCAACGCCCGTGCAACGAATGCTCCGCCGAGGTTGATAAGGGGAAGTACAAGAGCAATAAGTGCGGCGTGGGATGCCGAAATATTAAACCTCTCGGTAAGAAGGGTCGGCATCCAGAGGGTCAGGCCGTCCTTAAGTATACCGTTAAAGAATACCGCACCGACGGCAAACATAACTCCGCAGGAGAAAAACACCGACCAAAACGGTGCCTTCTGCGCCGCAGGCCTCCCCTCGACGGAGGCTTTTTTGTTTTCAAGCGGCGGCATAAATGCCGTCCACACCGTCGCAACGGCAAGGCCTATAACGCCGGCGACCCCGAAAAGCAGACGCCAAGAGCCGATGGCAAGCAGACCGGCTCCGAGCAGGTTTGCAAGTATACCTCCGCAGGGTATCGCAGAGGCGATCCACACGCCCGCACGCCCTGCCTTATCCTCCGTCATGCCGATGGCCAGCGAGCGTATGACGGGCGCCCAGAGCATCGAACAGCAGTAGCCGTTGACACACCACACCGCCATCAGCGCCGCACCCGACGAGAGTGCGGACACCGTAAGGTTGCAGATGCCCGAGCCGACAAGCCCCAAGGCTATCATCAGTCTGGGGGAGAAACGGTCGGCAAGGAAGCCGTTTATGAGCTGACCCAGCCCGTAGACGGCAAAAAACCCGGTCCCGAGGGTGCCGCCGAGGGTCTTTGACAAGACCCCCGAGGCGACCATCTCGGGAAGGGCGTTTGACAGCCCCAACCGGGTTATATAAGATGCTGTATAGGCGACCCAGCACAAAAGCAGTATCCTACCGCTTCTGTCCCTGTCTATGCGTACCATTTGGCCTGAGAATCGAACATTTCTGCGTAAGCTCCCTTCGCCTTTATCAGCTCGTCGTGAGTTCCGCTTTCGACTATCCGACCCTTTTCCATGACCACGATACGGTCGGCAATGCGTGCCGAGCCGAGTCTGTGGGTCACGAGCACCGAGGTCTTGCCCTTGGAGAGTTCGGCAAAGCCCGAATACAGACGGCTTTCCTCCAACGGATCGATAGCGGCTGTGGGCTCGTCGAGCATGATAATATCGTGGTTGCGGTAAAGTCCGCGTGCGATCGCCACTCGCTGCCACTGTCCGCCCGAAAGCTCTATACCATCATACTCCTTTGCAAGCATGGTGTCAAGACCCTTGGGGTATACCTCGGATGAGTATTCCACCCCCGCATCGGCGCAGGCGGCGGTTATACGCCCGTCATCGCCCTGCAGCTTGCCCTGCGAGATGGCGATATTTTCACGGAGGGGAAGCTTGTAGCGGTTAAACTTCTGGAACACCGCCGACATCCTCTCTCGGATGGAGCTTGGGGTATATTTTGCGGTATCCAGTCCGCCCACGGTGACGCTTCCCTCGTTTGGAAGGTATATTCCGCTCATAAGGCGCACCAGCGTCGACTTCCCTGCGCCGTTTGCGCCGACTATGGCGACGGTCTCGCCGCTTTTGATGCGGAGGGAGAGGTTATCGAGCGCCTTTTCCTCACGTCCGGGATAGCTGAAGGAGACGTTTTGGAGGACTATCTCGCCGTCGGCGATCTCACCGACCTCACCGCCCCGCTCCTCGAGCTTGAGGAATTCGATGTAGTTTGAGACCCGTCCCGCATTTTCAACAAGTCCGCTTGATTCATCGGCGATCTGGCTTACCGTCCAGAATACGCTTTCTATCGAGGTAAACACCGCAGCAAATGCGCCGACGGAGATCTCGCCTGCGAGAAGCGAGTCGACAAGCAGCCAAAGCACCCCGACGTAGCCTAAAAGGGTGACGAGCCTTCCGTAGAAGAAGGTAAGCTTGACCTTGCGGATGACCTTCCACTCGGTCTTGATAAATATCGCCTGTACCGTCTCATAGAGGGTGCGGAAGAAGAGCCCCGCTCCGAGTATCCGTGTTTCCTTGAAGTGCTTGGGCTTGGTCAGCACGTCCTCGTAGTAGTTCATCGCACGGCGGTAGGGGGCAACTGTGTCCTCCATGTGGGCGTGTACCTTTATCTGGGAGAGCTTGACCAAGAAGGCAGGGACGAATATCAGTACTATCATCACCACGAAGATCGGCTTGATGGTAAAGAGATACCAGGACATTATCAGCAGATAGGGGATGCAGTAAAAGACTATCGAGGTCACCGAGTTGAGATAGCCCAAGGCCGCGTAGACGCCCTGGTCTGCCTTTTCGACGGTGTCGTTGAAGTCCTTGTCCTCATAGAGAATGGGGTCTATGCGCCCAAGCTTTTTGTGTATGGTACTTCTGAGCTTTACGGCGTTGCTCTCAAAATATCCCAGGTCAATAAACATAAACTGCCCGGTCCTGAAAAGGTCAAGGACTATCTTGCCCCCGACTACCGCCAAAAGTGCGGGGAGGACGGCGGCAAATGCGGCGTTTCCGCCGATGAGGGAGGCGACCTTATCGTAGAGGTTGCGGTTTAGGTGCATTATCACCGTCGCACCCGAGGCGCTAACCACAAATCCAAGCGCCATAACGATAAAGGCTGCGGGATTTGCCTTGAATATCGTGGGGAATATGTTCTTTAGAACGTAGAAAAGCCCCAGCTTTTTCTTGTTTTCCTTATTCTTTTTCATACGTACCAGCTCCTTTGCGAAGCGTACATCCTTGCAAACACGCCCTCGCCCGAGGAAAGCTCCTCAAAGCTTCCCTGCTCGGCGGTGACGCCGTTTTCGATGACGATTATCTCGTCGGCGAGGTGGACAGAGCCCAGTCTGTGGGTGATAAAGACGGTGGTCTTGCCCTTTGCTATCTCGCCGAAATCCTCGTACATACGGCTCTCGGCCATGGGGTCAAGTGCGGCCGTCGGCTCGTCGAGTATGTAAAACTGCCGCCTGCCCGAGACGGTACGTGCCATCGCAACACGCTGCCACTGACCGCCCGAGAGCTCCTGACCCCCCTCGTCTATCTTTCCAAGCGGCGTTTCCACACCCTTGGGAAGCTCTGCGACGGTATCCTCAAGCCCCGAAAGGCGGATGGCACGGTCGATATCGACCTCGTCGGTGTTGGGAAGAGCGCCGAGCTCGATGTTCTTGCGAAGGCTTATCTCATACCTTGCAAAATCCTGGAAAAGGCAGGCAAATATCGCCTTTCTCTCCGACATGGGCCAGCTTCGAAGCTCCCGTCCGTTTAGGAGTATCTCGCCCTCGTACTCGCCGTAGAGACCGGTTATCAGCTTTGCAATGGTGGTCTTACCTGCGCCGTTTGAGCCGACGATGGCGTAGTGCTTGCCCTTTTCGAGCTTAAAGGACAGACCGTTTAGTATCTGTCTTTCGGTACCGGGGTAGGTAAAGGTTACGTTTTTGAATTCGAGGGACTCAAACTCCTCGGCATCCTCGCTTGGGGGCAGCTCTGCCTCGAGGTCACGCTCCCACATGGACATCTTTGCAATGTCCTTGAGAAAATCCTTGCGCCAGGCATAGTCCTCGGCAAGCCAGGCGAAGTTCCAGGAGAGGTCGACGAGGTTGAATGCCGCTCCCGAAAGGGAGATAAACATACCTATCGAAAGCGCTCCCGACACCGTAGGCCCGACCAGCGGGGCGATCATAGCGCCGCCCGCACAGAGGGTTATGACGTTTCCGATAGTACGTACTCCCCTCCAGCCCATCTGGAGACGTGCGCTCTTTCTGATGCCCTCTCCCATCTTCTTCTGCCAGAAGCGGTCAAGGTCGTCAGAGTAGTCAAACATCATCCGCTCCTCGACGCTGTCACGCTGGGTAAGGTCCTGGGAGATGGCCCAGGTGTGCCGCCAAAGGCCCTCGGTCTTATGTTCAAATTCGTTGGTCGCCTTGCCCGACTTGACCGATATCCAGGCAAGGAGGGCTATCATTCCGACAAGCACGATGGGAGACCACCAGACCGTTGCGGCAATGAGTGCGGCGACGGTGACGATATTGATAAGTATCCGCACTACGTCAAGTATCTGGTAGTAGCCGCCTCGGATAACGTTTGTTATCTGCTTGCGGAAGCGCTCTGCCATGTTGGCCGAGTCGGAGTCCTCGATATAGCGGTAGGCAAGGGGCTGCATAAAGTCTATGTATCCCTTCCATATCTTACAGGAGAAGCGCTGGTCCATTCTGGCGTTGGCAAGCATCTCGATGACGCCTATCATCCAGTTGAGGGCCATTACGCCCGCAAATATCGCAAGAGCCGGAAGCACGTCCGACCGTGAAAGCCCGCCCGTCGCCACGGCAAGCGCCTTGTCGATAAAGTTTGCGCTTGCAAGTACTATCGCCGAGGGCAGAAGACCGTCTATCACGGCAAAGAGCAGCCTCAGCAGCGCAAAGCCCGGGACGGTCGAATACACTATGCGGGTGCAGTCAAGCAGGGTGTATTTTTTCTTCGCAGGAAAAAGCAATTTTATCCCTCCGTTTTCCTTTTTTACGATCTTTCTTGATTATATATATATATATATATTAACGGCGATATTTCAAACAAAAATCAAACTTTTCAAGCCTTATTTCTTCAAAATATTCAGAAATTTATAATTCTATAATATCATACCGACACAGGTATGTCAAGCCGGACGTTGAATTTTTCAAAGATATTTTACTATGAAAGACGGGGGCGAGTCAATAGAGCGTTAGTTGAGCGTTTCTCAACCGAAAAAATAATTAAAAAAGTTGTTGACATATATGCTCGGGGTTGTTATACTTGACCCGAGGTGATAAATTATGGATCTTAAAAACTACAAACTTGTATTTGAAGACGATTTCAACGGCAGCGAGCTCGACCTTGAAAAGTGGAGCCACAGAGGCCTTGGCGGCAGAAGGTGCGGCTTCAACTCCGATGACGCCGTGCGTGTCGAAAACGGCAACCTCATCATTAAGTACGACTACCGTGACGGAAAGTACGGCGAGGGCTGGTACTCGGGTATGATCCGTGCAAACAGACAGTTCTGCAAGGGCTACTTTGAGTGCCGAGCGATCTGCAACGATCCTTTGGAAAGCAAGTTCTGGAGCGCCTTCTGGATGCAGGCGAGCGACCCCTACACCGCCGCCTCCCGTGGCGGTATAAACGGCGCAGAGCTTGACATTCTTGAGGCCTTCCGTTCTCCCGAGGGCTATCCCACGGCTGAGTCTAACGTCCATTGTGCAGGCTACGCCGACGGAAGCGAGTCCCAGGGACTTCGCAGCCAGTCCGTTGCAAGACGCAAGCTTGACACCTGCTACACCGAATACCACACCTACGGCCTTGAATGGACCGATACCGAGTACCGTATATTTATCGACGGCGAATGCGTCGGCCTTTCTGCCTGGGCAGACGGTGTTTCTACCGTAGACGAGGAGCTCATCGTCTCCCTTGAGCTTCCCGGCGAGAAGCCTGCGGACAAGAGCCTCACGGGCGAATATATCATTGACTACGTCAGGGTGTACCAAAAAGAGGATTAAATTATGGATCTCAACGGCTACAAGCTCGTCTTTGAGGACGATTTCAACGGCAGCGAGCTCAACACCGAGGTATGGAATTACCGTGGAACGGGCAAGCGCTCCTGCGGATATATGGCTCCTGAGGCAGTACGGGTCGAAAACGGCAACCTCATCATTAAGTACGACTACCACAACGGGGAGTTCGGCGAGGGCTGGTACTCGGGTATGATAACGCTCAAGCAGAAGTTCTGCAAGGGCTACTTTGAGTGCCGAGTAATCTGCAACGATCCCTTAGAGAGCAAGGCCTGGAGCGCATTTTGGATGCAGGCTTCCAATTCCTACGTCGCCGCCTCCTGCGGCGGTGTCAACGGCGCTGAGATAGACATTCTCGAGGCCTTCCGCACCCGTGAGGGCTACCCCTCGGCAATG
Source organism: Clostridia bacterium (assembly GCA_017532825.1). Taxonomy (GTDB): domain Bacteria; phylum Bacillota; class Clostridia; order Oscillospirales; family QAMX01; genus RGIG6452. Next base: position 22 of record JAFXIT010000017.1, on the reverse strand, counting down.
TCCAATGTCCACTGCGCAGGAT
>JAFXIT010000016.1 GCA_017532825.1 Clostridia bacterium | reverse complement strand
GGACACCCTGCTTAAAAGGCAGGTGCTCTGCCGACTGAGCTAATAGCCCGAATATGGGGTGGTCGGAAAATCCGACCTATATATTGACGGAAGTCCGGAAATTAATCCGGCTCCGGTGTTTTACTTGAAAACGGCTTTTGCCGTTTTCTTTGGTGAGCTATCCGCGATTCGAACGCGGGACACCCTGCTTAAAAGGCAGGTGCTCTGCCGACTGAGCTAATGGATCGATTAGAAATAAAAAGCCGACCAAGCTGTTAGCTTCAGTCGGCTGGCTGGGATGGCAGGACTCGAACCTGCGAATGCGGGAGTCAAAGTCCCGTGCCTTACCGACTTGGCTACATCCCATCATGGTTTCCAAGAGGCTTATAAAAAAGACGCAAAAGCGTCCTGATTTTTAGTGGGGTGGCTAGTCGGTCTCGAACCGACGACCCCCAGGGCCACAACCTGGTACTCTAGCCAACTGAGCTATAGCCACCGTAATTTAACGCCACCTGCTGGCGGATGGCGTTGGTACGCCTGGAGGGACTCGAACCCCCGACCCACTGCTTAGAAGGCAGTTGCTCTATCCACCTGAGCTACAGGCGCGTATATGGAGCGGGCGATGGGAATCGAACCCACGTAACCAGCTTGGAAGGCTGGAATTCTACCATTGAACTACGCCCGCGTACATCCACGACGTTTCCGACGTGACTATGGTATTTTACCACTTACAAGCCGTCTTGTCAAGGAATATTTTCAATTTTCGAAAAAGAATTTTTCATCGACCCTTTTTTTGAGAAAAATTTTTCCTTACCCCCTTGATATACGGCCGAATTTGGTGTATCCTATATATAGAAAAAGTCTATGGAGGTGGATCCGACCGTGGCCGAAGGCGATACCATTAAAATACAGATCAGTTCCGACAGCGAAAGAAAGCTCAAGGAGCTTTTGACCTCTGTTTACAATGCGCTTAAGGAAAGCGAAAAGGGCTACGACCCAATCAGCCAGATCGTCGGATATATCCTCTCTGAAGACCCCGGATATATCACAAACCATAAAAACGCCCGCAGTCTCATCCGCCATATCGACAGGGACGAGCTGTTGAGGGCGCTTGTAAAGCACTATCTTGACGACTGATACAAGGCGGGCCAAGGCCCGCCTTTCTTTATTTGAGGAGCCAGCTATGCAATACCGCACTCTCGGAAAAACAGGCATATCGGTTTCACGTCTTTGCTTCGGTGCGCTTACCGTAGGTCCCTGCCAGGCCGACCTCTCCCCCGACCTCGGAGGGGCTGTGATAGCGCACGCCATAGAGCGGGGCGTGAATTTTATCGACACCGCCCAGCTTTATCAAAGCTACGAAGCCATAAAAACCGCCCTTGACCGCACCAAAAGGTCTGACACGGTCATCGCATCCAAGACCTACGCCTATACCGCCGAGCTTGCCGAGGAGGCCGTCGAGGAAGCGAGGAAAAAGCTCGACCGTGACGTCATAGACATCTTCCTTCTCCACGAGCAGGAGAGCGAGCACACCGTCGCAGGCCATATGCCCGCCCTTGAAAGGCTCTATAAGTACAAGGCAGAGGGCATTATCCGTGCCGTAGGCCTTTCTACCCACAGGATCAGTGGTGTAAAGGCATCCGTTTTACATAGCTTGGACGTCGTTTTCCCCCTTCTTAACGTCGACGGAGTGGGCATAGGCGACGGCACGGCCGACCAAATGGCGGCCGCTGCAAGGGAGGCTGCCGACGCAGGGCTGGGAGTATACATCATGAAGCCCTTTGGCGGGGGCAATCTGCTTTCAAAGACCGAAGAATGTCTGCGTTACGCCCTTTCGCAGGACTACGCCGCATCCATTGCCGTGGGTATGCAGAGCATAGACGAGGTAGAAGCCGATCTCTCGTTTTTTGAAAAGGGATGTTTCCCGCCCGAGATCAAAAGCAGGCTTGCCTCCCTACCCAGGCGACTCATAATCGAGGACCACTGCATCGGCTGCGGAAGCTGTGAACGGGTCTGCGGACAGGACGCAATGCACATCACAAACGGCAGAGCGCACTGTGATACAAAGCGGTGCATTACCTGCGGATATTGCGGCGCTGCCTGCCCCGAGACCTGCATAAAAATAATTTGACATGGCAGCTTTATTTTGTTATAATAATGAAAGACTATGAAATGAGGTAATATGCAATGGCGGAGAACACAACTCTTCTGACCTACAAGGGCAAACCGCTCATGCGTAAGGACAACGTTATATACTACGGCAGCATGGCAGACAGGTATATCATCATGCTGCAGATCCTCGATTCCGAGAAATCCGGCGACATCGAGCTTTCGGGCCGTGTAGCCATCTATCTTCAGCTCACCGATGAAAACGTGCGTCCCAAGGACCGCATCGTAAGAAAGAGTGAAAAGAAAGGGCTTTTCAGCGCTATGGACATTGCCTCCGTATGGCTGACCCGTGCCCTTGCCGAAAAGCTTTGATCGCAGAAAGGAACTACTATGAACAGACGGACCGTTGTTGCGCTTATTCTTGCACTGATCCTGCTGTTTTCCATGGCAACTCCGAGCTATGCCGACACAGTTAAGGGAACTATAACCGGCAGCTACGTCAACGTCCGCTCCGGCCCCGGTACCACCTACGAGGTCATCGGCGGCTTTGCACGGGGTGCTCAGGTCTCGATCGTCGAGACCGTCGACGGTTGGTGTACCATCCTCTTTGGAGGAGAATACGGCTACGTATCTGCCGACTACGTCGAGATCAACACACCCTCGACCGAGGAGTCTACCACTACTCCCTCCGACACCCAGTCCACTACCGAGCCTCCCGTTTCCGACGACACTACCTCCTCCGAGCCTCCCAAAGAGGATGCTCCGATCATCGTCGTTCCCGAGGGTACCGACCCCAACACCGGAAGAATAATAAGCCCCGTGGTAAATATGCGTTCCGGTCCTGCGGTGAACTACACCGTGGTCACGCTGGTGACCCTCTACGAGGAGATAGTAATTCTTGAACGTCTTGACGAGTGGTACAAGGTCCGCTTCGGCGAGCTTGAAGGATATATCTATTCCGAACACATCCGTGACTACGCTATGTACGTTACAGTCGAGCCCGAACCGGAGCCCGAACCGCTTCCCGAGCCTGAGCCCGGCACCGATGTGACAACCGCTCCCGAAAGCACTGATGCCTCCTCCGAGCCTCCTGCAGACACGGGAAGCGAGACCACCGCACCCGACTCGGCCGTAGGCTCCGAGGGCGAGACCGGCACCACCGAGCCCCCCGCCTTGAGCGACACCTCGGAGACCGAACCCGAGTATGTTCAACCCGTTGTTGTCAGACACGGTGTGGTAAAGGCAAACCTCCTCAACCTCCGTGAGGGCCCCTCCTCCACCTCTACACTCAAGGGCACCCTTTCCCACGGTGACATCGTCACCATTCTCGGCGAAGAGGGCGCTTGGTACAAGGTGCAGGTCGGCACAAACGCCTACTACGCCGCCAAGAGCTATATTGAGATACGTGCGGCACTCGACCCTGCCGAGGACATTATGGTCGGCTCGGTCGACGCTTACAGCCTCAACGTCCGCATAGGGCCCTCGACCGTTCACTTCAGGATCGCCACCATCTCCAGAGGCGACCGTATGAAGATAACCGACGTCGAGGACGGCTGGTACAAAATAGAGATAGACGACCAGATCGGCTACGTATCCGCCGAATATGTCGAAACGGTCTACGACCCCGCAAATCCCCCCGCCGACCCGGATATATACGTCCCCCCCATCGAGCCGCCCCACGTTGACCTGGAAAATCCCATTGATTCGGGCATTTCGATCGTTGACACCACCCTCCGTATCCTCCCCGACGTTGAGTCCGAAAAGCTGGCACAGATCCCCAAGGGTACCTTTGCCGACATCTACGAGGAGGTCGACGGTTGGTACGTGATAGTATACGGTGAGACCTCCGGCTACGTCAGCACCGAGGACTTTATAAACGGTGTATACCCCTACCGCAGACCGGCAAGTGCTCCCCAAAAGGGTGCAAACCGAGTCTCCGAGCTCTCCTCGGATGAGACCTTTGCGCCGAGCGTCCCCTACGATCCCGCCGCAGGTGCGGAGATAGTCGCCTTTGCAAAAACGCTGATGGGCATCCCCTACGTCTACGGCGGTGCGACCCCCGAGGACGGCTTTGACTGCTCGGGCTTTACCATGTACGTTTACAATTCGGTAGGATACGATATGCCCCGTCTGCAGCAGTATCTCCAGGGCGTAGAGATCGCCTACGAGGATATGCAGCCGGGCGACCTGGTTGCCTTCAGCACGAACGGCTACGCCGTGGGCCACGTCGGTATCTACATCGGCAACGGAGAGTTTATCCACTCCCCCAACTCCGGCTCGACGGTCTCCATAGCCAAGCTGACAAGCGGCTACTATTTCGACAGATTCGTAACCGCAAGACGTCTTTCAAAGTAAGCATCAACTCTAAATACAAAAGAACTTGGGCATTTGCTCCCTGCTGGTAAGACAGTAATATAATTTTTCTGGGAACAGGCATGATTTCGGTCATGCCTGTTCTGCTTTTGCGAGAATATCCACGGGGATAAATCCTACAAGATCATAGCAGATGTGAATCTTCTGCTTTCTCT
>JAFXIT010000015.1 GCA_017532825.1 Clostridia bacterium | reverse complement strand
CTCACATAGAGTTTTTTTCGTGTCCTCAACAAAAGCATCTCTTGAGAAGACACGCTACGATATTTATACACTTAAAATGTTAAGAAAAAAAGAGACGAGCCGTAACAATTTCGTAATAATTAAGAGGGAGGGCGGGGTGAAAATAAGCTGGGGGAGGTACGGAAATCTGCCGAAATGGAAGAGTTACGGCAAAAAATACCCCCAAGAATTTCGAACATAACGCCGAAATTGCCGCTATATACCATAAATGTGGAACAATATATTGCGGAGTATTACGTATATAGCGGCATAAAATACAAATGTAAAATCAAAGTAAAGTTTCTGTGCTTATTATTTTAAAAATAAAAAAATTGTGCATTTTCTGTTATATAGGAGGAAACGGGCGGACGGTCAAAAATATTTCGGGCGGTCCCTGCGGTTGAGAAATCGCCCGAAAAAGAGGCGGGATTACATATTTTTTATATCGGAAAGCAGCTCAAAAAGGGCGTGAGAGGTCGCAAGACGGCGAATAAGCCCTCTTGAACGGGTCGGACCGCCCAGATCGAGGCGGAGGGTACGCACCCTGCCCCTGCAGGCGATGCCGCACCAGACCGTGCCGACGGGCTTTTCCTCGCTTCCGCCCCCGGGACCTGCTATTCCCGTAAGGCTGACGCCCAGATCGGCGCAAAATACCCTCGCCGCACCAAGCGCCATCGCCGCCGCCGTCTCGGAGGACACCGCACCGTGGGCGCGGAGGGTCTCCTCGGGTACGCCGAGTAAGCCCGTCTTGACCGCATTTGAGTAGCTGACCGCTCCGCCGGGGAATACCTCGCTTGCACCGGGGAGGTCGGTAAGGCGTTTTGACAGAAGTCCGCCCGAGCAGCTCTCGGCGGTGGCAAGGGTAAGCCCCCGTTTTTTAAGCTCGGAGAGGACGACCTGCTCAAGGGAGTCGACGTCGACCCCGTAGACCGCATCGCCCAGCTCTGCGACTATCGCATCGACGGCGGGGGCAAGGAGGGTCTCGCAGTCTTCCCTGGAGGAGGCCTTGGCGGTGACACGCAGGAGCACCTCCCCCTCCTTTGCGTAGGGGGCGATGGAGGGGTTGAGTGAGGACTCCATAAGACTGCGAAGCCGAGCCTCAACGGCCGACTCGCCAAGCCCGAACACCCTGACAAGGCGGGACAGTATCACCCCGTCGCTGAATCTCCGAAGGTAGGGAATGACACGCTCGGTCATCATCGGCTGACACTCCGAGGGAGGGCCCGGGAGCATTATAAGGGTGGTACTGCCGTCGGTCACGGCACAGCCCGGGGCGGTGCCCCAGTCGTTTGCAAATACCTCACAGCCCTCGGGCAGAAGGGCCTGCTTGCGGTTGTTTTCGGTCATGACCCGCCCTCTGCGGGCAAAGTAGCCCTCGATGCGCTCAAGGCTTTCTCTGTCGAGGACGAGCTTTTTGCCGAATACCTCGGCGACGGTCTCCTTTGTCAGATCGTCGTAGGTCGGCCCGAGACCGCCCGTGGTGATTATAAGGTCGCTTCTTGACCTTGCACGCTCAAGCTCGGCCTTGAGTCTTGCGGGATTGTCCCCCACGACGGTGTGGTAAAAGACGTTTATTCCGAGCTCGGAGAGGCGTTGGGATATAAACTGGCCGTCGGTGTTGGCAATGTCACCCAAGAGTAACTCGGTGCCGACGGCGATAAGCTCTGCGTTCATAACTATACTCCTTATCTTAAGGGCTTTGAGCGGATCTTTGCGAATGCACGGGGGTAGGCCTCGGGTGTGGGGGCTACCTTTATAATATGTAGGACGTACTGCTCTGGCTCGTCGGGATGGGTGCGGTAGGCGGTCTTGCCCTCGTACCGTCCCCCAAGCTTTTTTATGCCGCCGAGAGCCTCCGAAAGCTCCTCCTCGGAGCGGGGACCCTTGTGTGGGAGGAAAACTCCGCCGAGCTCGCAGAAGGGCAGACAAAGCTCGCTTAGCATATCGAGCCGTGAGACCGCACGTGAAAGCACGGTGGAGTAGCTCTGGCGGTAGGGCGTGGAGGAGGCGACCTCCTCGGCACGTGCGTTGAGGCATTCGACCTTTTTAAGACCGAGCTCTCCCGCAACTTCCTTTATAAAGTTTATCTTCTTGCCTGTGGAATCGAGCATGGTCATCTTGAGGTCGTCCCCTGCGAGTATCTTTACGGGGAGACCCGGGAAGCCTGCGCCGCAGCCTACGTCGATGACACGCTCCCCCTTGAGGTGTGCAAGGACGGCCGCAGAGTCGGCAAGGTGGCGAAGTACGACCCCTCGGGGGTCGTCTATGGCGGTGAGGTTTACCTCTTTGTTTCTTTCGATGAGCAGCTCTCCCAGGCGGATAAGCCTCTCAAGAGCCTCCCTGCTTGGGGATATCCCCAGCTCGGCAAGGGAGGAGGTAAGGAGGGAAAGGTGGTCTCTCATTTGTTTTCACCCTTTTTAAGCCAGATTATAAGTGCGTTTATATCGGCGGGGTTGACCCCGGGTATCCTCGAGGCCTGCCCTATGGAGCTTGGGCGGACGGCATCAAGCTTCTTTCTCGCCTCAAGGCGGAGCACCTCTATCGAGCCGTAGTCGATACCCTCGGGGATGGGGGAGGACTCCTCCTTGCGGAAGGCCTCGGCCTTTTCCTTTTCACGGCGGATGTAGCCTGCGTACTTTATCTCGGTCTCGACCTCGCTTGCGACCTCGCTTGGGACGGTGTAGCCCGTGGCGGCGGTTATCTCGGAAAGCTCAAGCCCGGGACGTCTGATAAGGTCTGCCGCCGAGATGCCCGATTTGAGCTGCGGCCAGGAATGCGCGGACAAAAGTGCGTTCAAGGCGTCGCTCGGGGGAAAGAAGGTCCGCTCGGCACGGGCGATCTCACCCTCGCAGAGCTCGTATTTTTCCACGGTGCGGCGGTAGGAAGCCTCCGATACCAGCCCTATCTCGTATCCGTAGGCGGCAAGACGGCGGTCGGCGTTGTCCTGACGCAGAAGCAGACGGTATTCCGAGCGTGAGGTCATCATGCGGTAGGGCTCGTCGGTACCCTTGGTCACAAGGTCGTCTATCATGACGCCGATGTAGCTTTCCTCCCTGCCCGGGACGAAGGGTTCAAGCCCCTTTAGCTTCCTTGCGGCGTTGATGCCTGCGATAAGACCCTGGGCGGCGGCCTCCTCGTAGCCCGAGGTGCCGTTGAACTGCCCTGCGCCGTAAAGCCCCGATACCTTTTTAAGCTCGAGGGAGGGACGAAGCTCCAGCGGGTCGATACAGTCGTACTCTATTGCGTAGGCAGGGCGCATAAGCTCGGCGTTTTCAAGCCCGGGTATGGAGCGGACTATCTGGAGCTGGACGTCCTCGGGAAGGGAGGAGGACAGCCCCTGGATATACATCTCCTCGGTGTCAAGACCGCAGGGCTCGATAAAGAGCTGGTGCCGCTCCTTGTCGGCAAAGCGAACTATCTTGTCCTCGATGGAGGGACAGTATCTCGGGCCGATGCCCTTGATGTCCCCCGAAAAGAGGGGACTGCGGTGGAGGTTTTCTCTGATTATCTCGTGGGTACGGGGGGTGGTATAGGTAAGATAGCACCTTTCAAGGTTTTTGGGAGGTGTGACGGTGGAAAAGGAGAAGGGTATCATCCCCTCGTCACCCTCCTGGGGCTCGGTCTTTGAAAAGTCTATACAGCCTCGGTTGATACGTGCGGGGGTGCCCGTCTTGAAGCGGCGGAGGGAGAGTCCCTCACGAAGGAGGGCGCCGCCCAGCTCGGTTGCGGCAAACATACCGTCGGGGCCGCCCTCACGGGAAAATTCGCCGATTATGATGCGGCCGCCGAGGAAGGTGCCGCTTGCGATTATGACCGCTCCTACCTTGTATACCCCGCCTGTGTGGCTTATGACCTCGGTGACACGGCCGTTTTCGACGGTAATGTCGGTTATCTCGGCCTGGCGCAGGGTGAGGTTTTCCTGGGTCTCAAGGGTGTGCTTTATATAGGAGCGGTACTTCATACGGTCGGCCTGCGCCCGAAGGGAGTAGACCGCAGGACCTTTGCCTCGGTTGAGCATTCGGTATTGGATACAGCACTCGTCGGCCGCACGTCCCATCTCGCCGCCGAGGGCGTCGAGCTCACGCACCAGCTGACCCTTGCCCGTGCCGCCTATGGCGGGGTTGCAGGGCATATTGCCCACCGCATCAAGGTTTATCGAGAAGCAGACGGTCTTACAGCCGAGCCTCGCCGCTGCAAGGGCGGCCTCGGTGCCTGCGTGTCCGCCGCCGATGACGGCAACGTCGTATTCTCCCGCAAAAAATCTCATAGCTTCATCATTCCCAAAGTCTGTCGGCTACTTTCCGACACAGAATTTCTCAAATACACGGTTCAAAACGTCCTCCGACGCCGTCCGCCCCGTTATCTCCTCAAGGGCACGCAGTGCGGCCTCGGTGTCTATCCAGACAAGGTCGGGGGTGTAGCCCGAGGAAAGGGCGGACATTGCCGAGTCCAGATGCTGACCCGACAGCCGCAGTGCGGCGGCCTGGCGACGGTTGCTGACAAGGCTACCGTCGGGCTCGGCGGATGCGCCGAGGGCGTCCTTTACGGCCCTTTTCAGCTCCTCAAGCCCCTCGCCCGTGGCGCAGGATATGGCGATATACCCCTCCGAGAGGGGAAATGCAGGGGGAAGGTCGGACTTGTTGACGGCCGTCACCACCGGCAGGCCGCAGTCGCGGGCAAGCTCGGAGGCGTAAAGGTCGTCTTTTCCGAGGGGAAGCGAGCCGTCAAGGAGCTGGAGCACAAGGGAGGAGGTCTCTATCTCCCTCTTTGCACGGTCTATGCCGAGCCTCTCTATGCTGTCCTCGGTATCACGCAGACCTGCGGTGTCGGTAAGGGTGACGGGCAGGCCGAGGATATCGGCGTTTACCTCAAGGGTGTCACGGGTGGTACCCGCAACGTCGGACACGATGGCACGCTCGTAGCCCGCAAGGGCGTTGAGAAGGGAGGATTTTCCGACGTTTGGGCTGCCCGCCACGGCGATGCGTACCCCCTCGGAGTAGAGCCGTCCCTGCGAAAAGCTCCCCTCAAGACGGGAAAGCTCCCCTCGGATACGGGAAAGCCTGGATCCAACGTCCGACATATCGGGGGGCTCGACACCCTCGTCTGCATAGTCGGTCCATGCGCTGAGGTGGGCGCAGAGGTCGGTAAGCCCGTCGGCAATGGCGGCGACCTCACGGGAAAGTCTGCCCGAGAGCTGGCCTGCGGCGTTTTTGACCGCACCGACGCTCCGAGCCGAGATAAGATCGCCCACCGCCTCGGCCTCGGCAAGGTCGAGCTTGCCGTTGAGGTAGGCACGCTTTGTAAACTCGCCCGGGCCTGCGGGACGTGCGCCCGCTTCATATATAATAGATAGAATAAGCTCGGTCAGCGCCCGTCCGCCGTGACAGCATAGCTCCACACAGTCCTCACCGGTGTAGCTTGCAGGGGCGGCAAAGTAGGTGCAAAGCGCCCTGTCAAGCAGCTGCCCATCCTTTTCCACCCGTCCGTAGACGGCCGTCCTCGGTGAGGCGGAAAGGGGCTTTCCCGAAAAGGGAAAAAAGATCTTCTCGGCCACCGAAAGGGCGCCCTCGCCCGAAATACGTATAAGCGACACCGCCGCAGTTATCGGTGCGGTTGCGATGGCGGTAACAGTATCCATTTCCGTCCCTCCGAATATAAGTCTTCATATTATTATAACATAAATAAGGGGGCTTCTTCAATAGAAAAAAGCAGGTCTTGCGACCTGCTTTTGGGGGTGTGGGGTTTAGTAGGCAATGCCCTGCCACTTCATCGCATCGGCGACCTTGAGGAAGCCTGCGACGTTTGCGCCGACGACCATGTTGCCGGGCATACCGCACTCGACGGATGCGTTGTAGGCGTTGTGGAAGATGTTCTTCATGATGCCCTGCAGCTTTGCGTCGACCTCCTCAAAGGTCCAGGAAAGGCGCATGCTGTTCTGGGTCATCTCAAGACCGGAGGTGGCAACACCGCCTGCGTTGGCGGCCTTGGCAGGTCCGAAGAGAAGTCCCGCCTCGAGGAAGGCGTTGACGGCTTCGGGGGTGGAGGGCATATTTGCGCCCTCGCAGACGCACTTACAGCCGTTGGCTATGAGGATGGCGGCAGACTCGCCGTCTATCTCGTTCTGGGTGGCGCAGGGGAGGGCGATGTCGCACTTGACGCTCCATATACCCTTGCAGCCCTCGGTAAAGACTGCACCCTCGACACGCTTTGCATACTCCGAGATGCGGCCCCGCTCGACCTCTTTTATCTGCTTCATGACTTCAAGATCGATGCCGTTTTCGTCAACGACGTAGCCCGAGGAGTCGCTCATTGCAACGACCTTGGCGCCAAGCTCGGTGGCCTTCTGGTTTGCGTAGATGGCGACGTTGCCCGAGCCGGATACGACGACCCTCTTGCCCTTGAAGCTGTCGCCTACGGAGTTGAGGTATTCCTCGGTGAAGTAGCAAAGACCGAAGCCTGTGGCTTCCTTTCTTGCAAGCGAGCCGCCGTAGGACAGTCCCTTGCCGGTCAGAACGCCGGTAAACTCGTTGCGAAGCCTCTTGTACTGGCCGAACATAAAGCCTATCTCACGTGCGCCAACACCGATGTCGCCTGCGGGAACGTCGGTATCTGCGCCGATGTGCTTTGCAAGCTCGGTCATAAAGCTCTGGCAGAAGCGCATGATCTCGCCGTCGGACTTGCCCTTGGGGTCGAAGTCTGCGCCGCCCTTACCGCCGCCCATGGGGAGGCCGGTGAGGCTGTTTTTGAAGGTCTGCTCGAAGCCCAAGAACTTCATGATGGAGGCGTTGACCGAGGGATGGAAGCGGATGCCGCCCTTGTAGGGGCCGATGGCGGAGTTGTACTGAACACGGTAGCCGCGGTTGACCTGTACCTTGCCGCTGTCGTCTACCCAGCTGACTCTGAACAAAATAAAACGCTCGGGCTCGACTATCCTCTCAAATACGCCTGCGTCGATGAGGTCCTGACGCTTTTCGGCAATGGGCTGGAGGGATTCGAGGACCTCGTATACCGCCTGGAGATACTCCTTTTCGCCTACGTTGCGGCGCTCGACGGTCGCGTAGAGCTCGTTAAGATATTGATTGGTGATTGCCATATATGTTCCGCCTTTCATAAGAATACAGCCAAGCTGTAGTTTACTGTAATATTATACACCCGTGACGGTCAAATTCAAGTACTTTATGCAAACTAATTGAATTTTGTTAAATTTAACGGAAAATTGATGCACAGACTGCGTCGGAGTGTGCTTAATTGAACCATCCGAGGTTCTGCCAGAAGGCGATATTGCCCTCGTGAAGCGCCAAAATGACAAAGCTCACGATAAAAAGCACCCCAAATGCCGCCAGAGAGATCATCGCCGTGAGGCTGAGGGTCATTGTAAGGGGACGTCCGAGAGCGGGGTGGGCGCTTTTTTCGGGGAGGGAGCTTCCCGAGAATATCCTCGCCCTTGCACGTCTGTATACACGCACCCACTGCAGGGCGTACATAGTGCAAAAGACGCTGCAGCTTGCGCCGAATATCCCGAAGAAGATAAACGAAAGCCCGAAAAGAAGGCAGTTTACGTAGGGTACCTCGGTAAAAAGGTCAAAGACGTTTACGTTCAGGGCAAGGCAGAAGCCCAAGGTCACCGAGGCGACGCTTATTGCCCCCATTACCACTATCCATGCGGTGAGCACGGCACCCAGCACCAGCGCAAGCACGTCCGAAAGTGCGGCGATAAAGCAGGCGGCAATACGCCTGGGTGCGCTGCGCTCGGGCGGCTCGGAGTCAAACTGCAGCGCAAGCAGCTTGGGGTCGCCCAGCCTTGCGGCGATCTCCTCCTCGGTGTAGCCGTCTGCAAGACGGAAGGCAAAGTGGTTTTCGTATTCTGCGATTATATCGGCTCTGTCCTCAACACCGAGCGTCTCCAGCTCGGATGAAAACAGCTCCATAAATTCCTGCTTGTTCATCTGTTTTCTCCTTTGATAATGCTCTCGACGGCGGCGGCAAAGTCGAGCCAGTCGCCCCTTGCACGCTCGTATTCCTCCGCACCCGTGCGGGTGAGGCTGTAATACTTTCTGGGCGGTCCGCCGCTGTCCTCGGAGATATAGGTCCGCACCAGCCCGTCGGACTTGAGCTTGCGAAGTATGGGATATACTGCGCCGTCGGAGATGTCTATGGTCTCCGAGAGGGTCTCGGATATCTCATAGCCGTACCTGTCGGCTCGTGAGAGCATGGCCAGCACGCACAGCTCCAAAACTCCCTTTTTGTATTGGACGTTCATCCTTCTCTACCCCTTCCAAAGGGCGGTATCTTGAGATACATTATATAATAGTTGCATCCGGATGTCAATATGTGCTATAATGTACATAGGTGGAAAAGCGATGAGGGGAGATGGGGCGTATGTCTGACGGATTTGTTACGAAAACGGCGGAAAACGGCGTAAAGTATCTCGTCTGTACCGCCCTTGAAGGGATAGCGGGGCTTGCCCACGGCTTTACCACACGCATCGGCGGGGTAAGCGAGGGTGTGTTTTCCTCCCTTAATATCTCTCCGACACGGGGCGACCCTGCCGATACCTCCCTTAACCGCCGTCTTGCCGCCGAGGCTATCGGCGTAAGCGATAATTTCTGCTTTACAAGGCAGGTACATAAGACCCTTGTGCGCTATGCCGACGAGCCAAACGACTACCTCTCGGCTGAGGAGTGCGACGGGCTTTGGACCGACAGGCGTGGGCTTACCCTCTTTTCGGTCTATGCCGACTGCGTACCCATCCTTTTGTACGGTCGGGGGCGCATCGCCGCAGTACACGCAGGCTGGCGGGGTACTGCCGCAGGCATCGCAAAAAACGCCCTGCGGGCGATGGAGGTCGACCCCTCGGAGGTCATCGCCGCCATAGGCCCCTGCATCGGTAGGTGCTGTTTTATGGTACATGGGGACGTTGCCTCGGCCTTTGACGAAGGGTATCCCATCCCCCAATCCGACGGACGTTATTCGATTGACCTCAAGGCGGTAAACGCCGATATGCTTGCGGATATGGGTGTCAGAGAGATACATATCTGCCAAGAGTGCACCTGCTGTGACGGTGCAAAATATTATTCCCACAGGAGGGACGGCGACGCACGCGGCCTTATGGCGGCGATGATCGCCCTTAAATAGTATGAAAAAGCTCCTTTGCATACTGCTTATTTTATCCCTTGCGGCAGCCTGTTCGGGAAAGACCCCCGAGCCGACCCCGCAGGAGACTACCGCCGCCGAGACCACCTCGGGCGACGTTTTCAACCCGCCCGACAAGCAGCAGCCCTCCCTTTTCGGGGCGGCCTTCTGCCCCGGCGAGGGTCCCTACAACCCCATAACCGACACCGTAACGGCAAACAGGGGGTATATCTCCCTTGTCTACGACGGTCTTTTTGCCCTTGACGAGGGCTATATGACCCACTACCGTCTCTGCGAGAGCTACGAGACCTCGGGAAAGACGCTGAATATCAAACTGCGGCAGGATGCACGCTTCCACGACGGAAGCCCCGTTACCGCAGAGGACGTGGTCTACTCCCTTGAGCTTGCGGCAGACTCCGACCGCTCGGGGTATACCTCCCGCCTTTCGGAGGTGGTCTCGGTGGAGGGTGTGGACGACTACACCGTGCGCATCACCCTTGCAAGGGAGCGGGGCAACTTTATCGCCCTGCTTGACATTCCCATCATCCGCAAGGGGAGCGGGGTCTCGGAGGATGCCGTCGGCTGCGGACGGTATATCCCCATCGTCGGCGACGAGGGAGGCTATCTCATCGTCAATACCGACTACTACGGCGAGGAGAACTCGGGCGACATAGAGTATATGTCGATAACCGAGGTTGCCGACACCGAGGCACTGCTCTATGCCTTCTCGGCAAGCACCATCGACCTGATGACCCACGGCGGTATAGAGGACTCCTCGGGTGTCCTTGCCGACGCCGACAGATACACCGTCAACACCTCAAGACTTCACTTCGTCCTCTTCAACTCCAAAAAGCTTACCTCGGCCTCGGTGCGCCTTGCCCTGACCAAGGCGATAGACCGAAGCAGGGTCTATCCTTCGGGTGTGCATCCCCGGACCTCCCTCTTCCCCGAGTGGACCGAGTTTTCAAACGAGGAGGTCACCTCCTCCATCTGCGGCTACGACCGCACCTCGGCCGCAGAGCTGCTGACCGAGGCGGGCTACAGCCTCGAGGCGGGCTATTGGACCGACGGAAAGGGCAAGCGGCTGAGCCTTACCCTTGTGGGGCTTGACGACGGTGGAAGCGAGAGGGCGGCCGCAGAGGATATCGCCGCACAGCTCAAGTTTTTCGGCGTTGAGGTAAAGCTCGACCTTGCCTCTGCCGAGGACTGTGCCGCAAAGCTCAAAAAGGGAAGCTTTGACATTGCCCTTTGCAAGACGAGGCTTTCGGCCGACTTTGACTTTTCCTTCCTGCTTTCAAGCCAAAACAGCTCCGCCTTCGGACGTCTTGCCGACAGCGAGCTTGACGCCGTGCTTTCAAGCTTTGCCGCCGCAAGACCGGGCAGCGGAAGGCTTCTTGCAGGTGTGCTTGGCCGTGCGGTGGCCGAAAAATGCCCCCTTGCGGTCATCGGATACGAATATTCATACGTTTATATAAACCGCCGCTACGGTATTTCGGGTGTCAGGGTCACAGAGGCCGACCCCTTCTACTCGGTCGGCGTGTGGACGGAGGGACGATAGATGAAAATACTGCATTTCGGGGACTGTCACCTCGATTCCGCCTGGGACAGACTTCCTCCCGAGACGGCCGCAGGCTTCCGTGCCGACTCAAGGCGGGTCTTTGCCGAGGCAATAGAGCTTGCAAAGCGTGAAAACGTCGACCTTATCTTCTGCGCAGGGGACGTTTTTGACACCCACGAGCCCTACCACGATACCGTCGAGTTCTGCAGGGGCGTCCTTGCCGATGCCGGCAGACCTGTCTTTATTGCGCCGGGCAACCACGATCCCAAGGGAAGCGGCTCGGTCTGGTCGAGCGTTAGATGGAGCGACAACGTCCACATCTTCTCCTCGGGCTCTCCCGAAAGGGTGGAGCTGGAGGATTGCGCCGTGACGGGCGTTGCCTACACCTCCAAAAATCCGGGAAGCCGTCCCTTCGAGGGCTACAAATGCCCCGATTCGGGCAAGCCTGAGCTTCTGCTTGTCCACGGACACACCTCCCCAAACCCCTCCGAGTATATGTCCATACCCCACTCCGACATCGTCTCGGCAGGCTTTGCCTTTGCGGGCGTGGGACATATCCACTCCCCAAGGGAGAGCCGCGAGGGAGACACGCTGATACTCCGCTGCGGCTCGACCGAGGGCCGTGGCTTTGACGAGCAGGGCGAGCACGGCTGTTGGATAGTCACCCTTGAAAAGGGAAGGACCGACGCACGCTTTGTCCCCCTTGAGGGTGCGAGAGCACTTGAGCTTACCCTCCGTGCGGACGGGCGTGAGGCCGCCGACATAGCCGCCGAGGCCGCCGCCGCATCCCCCTATCCCCCCGAAAAGACCCTCATAAGGGTCATCCTTGAGGGTGAGAGCGGAGCTTCGGCAGGGGATATAACAGCGGCACTTTCGTCCTTTGCCCACGCCGAGGTCGATGACCGCACCGAGCCGCCCCGTGACCTCTGGAAGAGGATAAACGAGGACAGCCTTGTGGGTATGTTTTTGCGTGAGGTAAAGGCTATGGGCGACAGTCCCGAGGCCCTGGAGGTACTTCGCTTTGGGCTTGCCGCACTTGAGGGAAAGGAGCAGCCCCGATGATAAGATACGACAGAGTAGCAGGAAGCTTCGGCGCCTATGACGGTGTGACCGAGCTCGAGGACGGGCTCAACGTGGTATACGCCGCCAACGAGGCGGGAAAATCCACCCTTTCGGAGCTGATATTTACCCTGCTTTACGGCATAAACACCTCCGACAGAGAGAAAAAGGGCTATATCCCCCCCAAGATAAAGTACGCACCCTGGAGCGGCAAGCCCATGCAGGGAAGCCTCGTGCTTACCAAGGACGGCCGCCAGATGGAGATCCGCCGTACCACCATCCGCAACGCTCCCATGCAGTCCTTCCTTGCGGCCTACACCGATAGCGGCTACGCCGTCGAGGGTATGGACGGGGACAACTGCGGTGAGCTTATCACGGGAGCGGGGAGAGAGGTCTTTGTCCGCAGTGCGCTCTGCAAGGGCGACGCCCTTGCCGTGGGCGACAGCGGCGAGCTTGAGCGGAGGATACAGTCGATTTCCTCCTCGGGCGACGAGGAGACCTCGGCCGCACGTGCCCTAAAGACACTTACCGCATGGAAAAACGAGAGGTATGCAAACCGTGCAAACGGCACCATCCCCCGT
>JAFXIT010000014.1 GCA_017532825.1 Clostridia bacterium | reverse complement strand
GTCGATAAGTCCGATGACGTAGTTGCCGTACCCGCTGACCTCGGCAAGGCCGTGGCGGTAGAGACAGAACTCGGTGTTATAGAGTATGGGCTCGAGGACCTCGTAGCCCGGCCCGTCGTTGTCGTCGTGGTTGCCCATGGCGTAGCCCCAGGGTATACCGAGCCTGTCCATGAAACGGGTAAAGACGGTGTAGCAGTTGGTGACGGTGTCGGTGTAGCTCAGGTCGCCGGTTATGGCGATAAAGTCGGGTTTTTCTTCGTCAGCCAGTTTTTTTATCAGCTGAAGTGAGCGCTCCTCGGGTCCGCCGAGATTGGTGCGGATGAGGTGGATGTCGGTCAGCTGCATTATCTTAAAGTCCTCGTGGAAGGTCACGGCTGCATAATCTTTCATTCCCATAGTGTATTCCTCCTTATTTTATGCGGAAGGTCTTGACCTCGTGGGGCTTGATAAAGAACTCAAAGCTGTTGCCGTTGTGGGCAAGCTCGGTCTCGTTTCTCTCCATCATGTCGCACTCGGTGACCGAATTGATCGCGAAGGGAAGTGTTACGCTGCACTTGCCTCTGGAGAAGTTGCCCTCGTAGAGACGGAGGATAAGACCGTCGCCGTCGAGAGCGGGCTTGTAGGCATCCAGCACGACACCCTTGCGGGAGACCGAGATAAAGCTCTTTTCGGTATCGGAGCCGCCCTCGGAGGCGGATATCCTGCAGACACGCATGGGGTTGTTAAGGCCAAAGGCATACTCAAGCAGTCTGCTGTCCTGCCAGGAGCCTGCGTGGGGGTAGAGACGGTAGGTAAAGCTGTGCTCCCCCTTGTCGGCGGTCTGGTCGGGACAGGTAGGCGCACGCAGCAGGGTAAGGCGCATAAGGTTGTTTCGGATGTCGTAGCCGTACTTGCAGTCGTTGATGAGGGATACGCCGTAGCCGCCCTCGCTAAGGTCGGCAAACTTGTGTCCGCAGACCTCAAACTTCGCCATATCGTAGGAGGTGTTGACGTGGGTGGGTCTGGTGTTGGTGCCGTGGGCTATCTCGTAGGTGGCCTCACGGGAGCGTACGGTCACGGGGAAGGCGACCTTGAGCATCTTGAGGGTCTCCTGCCAGTCGACCTCGGTCTTAAAGTCTATGTAATCGGCCTTGGGTGCAAGGACGATGCGCTGGGTGATGGTCGAAAGGTTGAATTTTCTGACGATCTCGATGATGCCGCACTCGGGGTCGGGGATGACACGGATGCTCTCGGCGGTGATAAGCTCGAAGGGACGCTTGACGTAGTTTGCCTCAAGGTTCCAGGCGGTCTCGTGAACGGCCTTGTCCTGGAAGACGGTAAGGCGGTTTCCTATACCCTCAAGCACCTCACGGTCGTTTTTCTTGTCGTAGATGCGGACTATCTCGCCGTTCTTGTCAAGCTCGACACGGAGGAATTCGTTTTCAAGGAGCTCCTCGGTGACGGTGACCTTGGGAGAGACGGGCAGAGCCGAGAGGGGGTAGAGCTTATAGCCCATCGGGGGAACGTCCTCGGCGGTAAAGCCCTCGGCAAGGGCCGCCGTCTGGGGATTGGTATCGAAGTTCCAAACTGCGTAGCAGTCCTCATCGACCTTTATCTTCGAGCAGAGAGCTTCAAGAGCGGAGCTCATCAGCTTTTCATACTCGGAGGCGAGGTAGGCGTACTCCTTGCGGCAGTTTTCAAAGACCTGGACTATGCAGGTGCCCGGCATGATGTCGTGGAACTGGTTCAAAAGCAGCAGCTTCCACAGCTCGTCGAGCTTTTCCTTGGGGAATTCGATGCCCGAAAGGAGGGTCATAAGCTCGATATTGCGGAGCATAAATTCGCCGTAGCGGTTGTTCTTCTTTACGAAGCCCTGGCTTGTAAAGGTGCCGCGGTGGTTTTCGTAGTAGAGCTCGTCGTCGTAAAGGGGGAGTTCGTCGGCGTACTTTTCAACGTCGGCAAAGAACTCGTCGACACGTCCCATGCGGTGGGCGGGAAGACCCGGCATATCGGCAAGAAGTCGGCCCTGCTCTATCATGGCGGTGGTGCCGCCCGAGCCGCCGTCGCCGTAGCCGTACATTCCGAAGCTTTCGTTGACGATGGCGATCTGGTCGTTTGCATCCCAGGTGCGCTTTACGTAGGCGGGTATGTAGTCGCCCTCGTAGGCGGTGCGCTGGTTGTAGGCAAGCACCTCGTTTCCGCTGTGGGAGCGCCAACGGAAGAGGGTGTGGGGGAAGAGCTGGGTATCGTTGTTTGCAAGCTTGGTGGTGACGAAATACTTCATGCCCGAGCGGTCGATTATCTGGGGCAGAGCCCAGGTAAAGCCGAAGCAGTCGGGAAGCCAGTAGATGTTGGAATCGACGCCGAATTCCTTTATAAAGAAGTCACGTCCGTAAAGGAGCTGACGGATAAGCGATTCGCCCGAGGCGATGTTGGTGTCGGCCTCGACCCATGTGTTGCCGACGACCTCCCACTGTCCCGACTTTACCTTCTCTCTGATGCGCTCGAAGAGCTCGGGGTCGTGCTTCTTTACCATATCGTAAAGTGCCGCCTGGCTCTGGGTAAAGCGGTAGTCGGGGTAGTTGTCCATGAGCATAAGGGTGTTGGAGAAGGTGCGCTCGACCTTTCTCTCGGTCTCCTTGACCGTCCACAGCCAAGCCGCATCAATGTGGCTGTGACCCGACATTATGACCTCACCGTGGGGGGCGTAGGGTATCTTCTTTATCTCTGCCTTGAGGAACTCAAAGGCATCGGGTACGCTTGCGTAGAAGACCTCGGGGGTAAAGTCGAAGTCTATCATGTGCAGAGCGTCGTCAAGGGCGTTGTAAAGACGGGTGCGGATGACCTCGTCGGGGACGACGTCGATGGTCCCGAAGATATGGTCTGCAAGGATGGCAAACTTCTCGGTAGGCTCGTCGACCAGAATCAGCCTGCCCACGGCAAGTGTGTAGGTGATGCTGCGACTTCCTGCAAGGTAGTGATCGCAGAAGCCGGCGTTGTTTATGCCCGCCTCTATGTCAAGCTCAAGGACCTGACCCGCCTCGAGGTCGAAAAGGGGGAGGGTATCTCTGTGTACCCAGCCGTTGTTCATCGAGGAGCTGAAGGAGCCTGCGGTCTTTCCGTTTATGCGAAGCATTGCCTCGCCGCCGAAGTCGACGTTGAGGTATACTCTGGAGTGGGCAAAGCTTTCGGGGACGGTGACGCTTGATGAGAAGGTACGGCTGTCATCGTAGTAGCCCGACCAGCTGTCTCCCAAGCGCAGGGTCTCTACCTTGTCGGAATATTCGTATTTTCCTCCGCCGAGGTAGATGCCGCTGCGGCTTGTCCAGACGGGGATATCAAGGCTTTCCTTTATTATCTTCTTTTTGAACTGCTTGAGAAGGTCTGCAAGGACCGCTCTTTTCGGTGTGTGCATTTTACGATACCGCCTTTCTTTTGCTTGGATAAAGGATAACACAAATAAGGCAAAAAGACAATCCGAAAATCAAAAATTTTTATATGCGGGAACGAAGCTCTCTTGCCAGCTCCTCCATATCTTTTTTCCCTGCACAGTCGTGCGCCCGCTCGATGTAATCCTTTTTTTGATCGGGTGTAAGCTCACCGAATGCGGCCGCCGCCGCAGGGTCGGATGCGAGCACCGCTCTGAAGCGTGTGGGCATATCCCTGGACAAAATAAATCACCTCCGCAGGGGTATTTTTAACCGTTTGCGGAGGTGATATTCGCATATTTACTCTAAAAGCTGCTTGCCGAGGAATGCGTCGTAAAGGGCCTTGACGCCTGCGTTTTCGTGCTCACGCTTGACGGCAAAGATCATGCTGACCTCGCTTGAGCCCTGGCTTATCATCGAAATGTTGACGCCTGCCTTGGAAAGGGCGGAGGTAGCCGCCGCGGCAACGCCGACGCCGTGCTTCATGCCCTCGCCGACGACCACGATAAGGCTGAGTCCGCGCTCGACCTGAACGTCGTCTGCGCCGAGCTCGTTTTTGAGCCTTGCAACGATGCGCTCCAGAACGGTATCGTCAAGCAGGGTGTCACGGATGATGACGGTCATATCGTCGATACCGGTGGGGGTGTGCTCGTAGGATATTCCCTCGTCCTCAAGGATGGACAGCAGCCTGCGGCCGAAGCCTATCTCACGGTTCATCAGGTACTTGTTGACGTAGATGCTTGTAAAATCGCTGTCGGAGGCGATACCTGCCACACGGGGTGCGGCAGAGTCCTTCCTGTCGGCGACGATCATGGTGCCGGGGCAGGAGGGGTTGTTGGCGTTGCGGATATTTACGGGGATGCCCACCTTAAAGACGGGGAGGAGAGCCTCCTCCTGGTAGACGTTGAAGCCTGCATAGCTGAGCTCTCGCATCTCACGGTAGGTCACTACCTTGATGGGGTGGGGATCGTCGGTAAGCTTGGGGTTGACCGAGTAGACGTAGTCGACGTCGGTAAAGTTCTCATAGACGTCTGCGCCCACTGCTGCGGCAAGGATGGCGCCGGTTATGTCGCTTCCGCCTCTGGGGAAGGTTGCGATCTCGCCCGATTCGGTGCGTCCAAAGAAGCCGGGGAAGACGATTATACCGTCGATCTCGGCAAGACTCTCGGCGAGAAGCTTAAAGGACTTGTCAAGCACCTTTGCGTTGCCGTATTCGTCAGAGAGGATCATACCGCACCGACCGGGGTTGACGTAGGTTGCCTTGTGACCGAGCGAGGTCAGGTAGGCGGCGACAAGCTTTGCCGAATTATCCTCGCCTGCGGCCTTCATCATATCGACGAACTTGTGGGGGTTGGAGGTGTCGCACTCCAGAAGGGCGTTGAGGTCGGCGGTGATGCGCTCGGTGACGCTGTCGACACCCAGCTCGTGGGCGATGTTGGCGTAGCGGGAGGTTATCTTGCGCATGCAGAACTGGGCCTCCTCACGGCCCATGCTCAGCGCCGCCGAGGCGGTGGTTATGAGCATATCGGTGACCTTCTGGGGGTCGTTTACACCCTTGCCCGGTGCCGAGACGACCACTATGCGGCGCTCGGGGTCGGAAAGGATTATATTGCAGACCTTCTTGATCTGCCCTGCATCGGCAAGCGACGAGCCGCCGAACTTACAAACTTTCATAAAATCACCCTGAAACGGAAATATCTATACCGTAGTATTTTACCACATTATGCTATGCCTTGCAATATCAAAATGTTCCACAAGCTTTACCCTTTGGCTGTCAGTTTTGGGTACAAGTGCATATTATGGTACATAATGCCCCCTTTTCGGGGCAACCGATAAGGAGAAAGAATATGGATTTTTTCATCGGCGCAAACTCCGGCAAAGGGTTTGTCTCGTTTTTTGACAGCTTTTATACGCCCGACACCGCCTCCAAGGTTTTCCTTTTGAAGGGGGGAGCGGGGAGCGGTAAGTCCACCATAATGAAAAAGGTAGCCGCCCGGGCAAAACGCCGAGGTATGTCTGCCGAGCTTATCTACTGCCCCTCCGACCCCGACTCGCTTGACGCAGTACACGTTCCCGCCGTGGGCGGTATCGTTATCGACGCTACCGCTCCTCACGCCCTTGAGCCAAAGGCCCACGGTGTGCTTGAGCGGTACGTTTCGCTCTCGGGAGCACTCTCTCACGACGTTGCCGAAAGAAAAAAGGAGGCCTTGGAGCTTGCAGGGGAGGTGTCCGATGCCCACCGCCGTGCAAGGGAGGCCTTTGCCGCCTCCGAGAGGGCATTCGCCGCCGTTTTTGACCTCGTCATATCACATACCGACTCCCAAAAGCTCTATAAGCGTGCCGAAAGCCTTGCAAAGAAGCTTGAGGGCGACAGCCCCCTGCTCATGCGGAGGTTCCTTTCGGGACTTACCCCGAAGGGTGTGGTACGGTTCGAAAATACCCCCGCCGAGCTCGTCGGGGAGGGAAGCTGCTACTGCCTTAAGGACAGCTTCGGCCTTGCGCCGATATTCCTTTCAAGGGTACTGGAGGGAGCGGGGCTTCCCTGCTACGGGGGCTACTGTCCCCTCAATTCATCAAAGCTTGAGCATCTTGTGTTCCCCTCGGCTAAAACGGCCTTTCTCTCCCGTCCCTTTGCTCCGCCCGAGGGGGCGCAGTCCTGCGGCATAAGCCTCGACTCGGCCGTCGACAGAGGCTTCCTCGAGGAAAACCGCGACCGCATCCGCCTTCTCCGCCGTACCGGTGCGGCGCTCTGTGCAAGGGGGTGCGCCCACCTTTCCTCGGCCCTCCGCCTCCACGACGGCCTTGAGGCCATCTTTGCACCCTATACCGATTATAAGCTCCTCGACAAAATAGCCGATGATCTGATAGAGGACTTTTTCGGCTGAAATATTGACATATATCAAACAATATGGTATTATATAAATACAAATCAACCAAATACAAAGGAGGGCGGCAGTATGAGATGGAAAGGTATGACTGTTCTTGTGGCCGCCTTTCTATGCCTTTCGCTTTGCGGGTGTTTGAGGCTTGAACATCAATTTGAGCCGCTGCAAAGGGAGCATGGCGATCCTACCTGGTACTTCGACACGCTGGTTCCCCATATGGGCTTTGACGGCGCTGACCGGTTATACGAGATCGACTTTGAGCTGGACTACGACGGTATAACCGCATCCGTAGCGCAGACGGAAATACCCTGCGATGCACGAAGCATCGAGGTAACGGTTGGCAATACGAGCGGCAGGGCGTTTTACTTCTATCAGAAGCCCAAGCTTGAATATGATAACAACGGCCAATGGGCAGAGGTGGTCACGGGACGTGTGGATCTGTACCATGATTACGAGCTTGAAGGCGGATGGAACATAATGCTGCCCGACCATCCCGATTCGCATACGGTAAAGATCGATCTGAATAATGCGAGCTTTGCCCCTTCTGTTGAAACCGAGAACGGAACGGTCACAAAACCAATCCCGGGAAGATACCGCATTACGGTGTTTACACCCCTGAACGACGTTTATATCTACCTGACGATGACCGAGCCTGAGGGGCGCAGTAACGAGGACCCCGTCTGGAACTACGACAGCCTTACTCCGCAGGAATCCTTTCCGAGCAAGTTTAAAGAAATATACGAAAGCTACGGTTGGGAGAGAGACTACGGCTCGGTATCCGCAACCGTTGCGCAGGATAAGATATCCTGCGAGGCGGAATTTATAGAGGTGAATGTTGACAATTCCGATGAGCTCGTCTTTTGGGTGTATTCTCTTCCTTATATTGAATACAGAGACGGAGATCAATGGCGGCGCATGCTTATAGATACCTCGGTATTTGACCCGGAGAAGGATATGTGGGTAGAGATGGGTGAATGGACGTCCGTCATCCCCGAAAATGGAGGCTGTGAAGCTGTGCTTGAGCTCCCGCTGTCACGGGCAAAATTTGATCTTCCGCTTCAGACCGAGGACGGGGTGTTTGAAAAGCCCGTCCCGGGGCAGTACCGCATAGTAGTGTTTACCCCCGTGGGGGAGATATATATACCTTTGACCCTTGAATGACAGAAGAAATGAAGGAGGATACGAATGAAAAGCAGAACCGTACGCATCATCGTCGCACTTGCGATCCTTGTCCTTGTCGCAACGGTGCTTATCAGCGCAACTCCGAGCAGGGACGAGAAAAACGGAATGTTCGTCGCACAGACCGGCGAAAGCACCACGGGCCGGGCAGAATACCCCGACACCCCGTCAAACGGCGGTGAACAGACCTGGCCCGCACAGACGAGAAATCCATAAGGAAAAGCCTCACACGCTACCGTGTGAGGCTTTTTTATCAAAGCTTTACCTTTTTTATTCTCTTGTTGAGGGCCGAGAGCCATCTGAAAAGCACTGCAAACGAGAAGATGCCAAGCATTGCGCCGAGGGTGCAGGGAAGCGACTCGGGGTTTGCAAGGTCGGAAAAGAGAAGACCGCCCTTTATAAAAAGGAAGATATACAAAAGGCAGTAGAGGGTGCCGGGGATGTTCAGAAGGATCGCAGTCATGAGGTTGCTCTGGACGGTGTGGAGGCGTTCAAGCTCGGCAAGGCTTCCAACGGATGGGTGGTCGGAGCCTTCTGCGGCGGGTCGGAGGTAGTAGCGCTTCCTTCCGAAGTGTCCCACGAAGCTAAACCCCTTTTCCTCGAGCTCGGCTATACGGGCAGGGTCGCCGTGGGTCTTTCCTGCGTATTCTACGGCGTAGCAGACCGAGTCGGGCTCGCCCTTTTCAAAGACGTAGACCTCTCCGTCCTTGCTTGAAAGGTAGTGACCCTTTGCCGCAAGTGCGGAAAGCCATTTTTCCTCGGCGTCGAGCGCCCAGCAGGGGAATATCCTCGTTTTAGTCATAAAAAACCGTCCTTTAGATTGCTGTCCGAATTAATTATACCCCTCTGACGGGGGAAGTCAACAGTCAAATTGTAAAATTTGTTGCTTTTTTGAGGGGGAGGTGGTATAATTGTCCCCAGAAGCGGAGGGTTTAGCGTGAACTGGAACAGAGATAAATACAAATGGTGCCGTCCCATATCCAATCTTGAGGACAAGATACGTATGGGCGACGCCGTTGCCGAATATGCAAAAAACGGACAGACCATCGGTGTGGGCACCGGCTCGTCCTCCTACGTGGGACTGACCAGGCTTGCCCTGCGGGGTCTTGATATAACAGTCATCCCTGCGGCAAGCGAGATAAGGCTTGCCTGTGCGGCGCTGGGCATTCCTACCGCTACCCTTGAGGAGAGCAGACCCGACTGGTGCTTTGACGGTGCCGACGAGGTCGCAGCAAACGGCGACGTCATAAAGGGAAGAGGGGGCGGTCTGCTTGGCGAGAAGCTCATCATTGCCTCCAGCCCCAGACGTATCCTCCTTGCCGACAGCACAAAGCTTGTCGAGCGTGCGGGCGAGCGCTTCCCCGTACCCGTCGAGCTCCTGCCCGAGGCTCTTGAGCTGGTAAGGGAAAACATCGCCCGCCTCGGTGCGACCGAGATAGAGCTCCGCATGGCCGTCAACAAGGACGGCGCTATCATCACCGAGCGGGGAAACGTCCTGCTTGACTGCCGTTTCGGACGGATCTACCCCGGACTTGAGCGTGATATAAAGGCGCTTCCGGGCGTTGTGGAGTCGGGGCTTTTCCAGGATTACGGCTTTGAGGTCATTTCCTAAAATATTTTCTTGACAAAACCCTGCTTAAATGATATAATACCTAAAAATCCAATCCTAAAAGGCTGTGAACAAGAGGAGTAGGACGGGACTTACGCCAAGAGAGGTCGGGTCATCGGGTGAAAGCCCGACCGCGAAAAGCCGTTGCGAAGGTCGCTTGTGAGCCGTGGAGCCGAAGCAAGTCAAGCTCTGCCGTTACCTCGCGTTAAGAGGGTCGAGCGCGTCGGGATACCGACGAAGCACGGGTGGTACCGCGGATAACTCCGTCCCTGCATACTGTGGGGGCGGATTTTTTATTTAACTTAAGGAGGCCTGTTTATGCCCGAACATGTAAGAGAGATCGCCGAAAGACTCGGCGCAATGCGTGATATCTCGGGCTTCTCTGTTGAGGAGCTCTGTCTGAAGCTTAACCTCTCTGCCGAGGAGTATATCCGTATGGAGAGCGGCGAGGTGGATATTCCCATAAGCGTGCTCTGCGAGGCGGCAGACATCTTCGGAGTCTCGGTCACCGAATTTCTCACCGGTGACAGGGCAAAGTGCAGGATGTACTCGGTAGTCAGAAAGGACAGGGGCATCGGTGTCGAGCGTACCGCAGGGTATGATTATACCGCCCTTGCCTACGGCTTCGCCCAGAGACGGGTCGAGCCGCTGATGGTCACCGTAGAGCCCAAGGCCGACGGTGCGCCGCTCCACCTCAATTCCCATTCCGGGCAGGAGTTCCACTACGTACTCGAGGGGAAGATGTCGGTACACATCGGCGGCAAGAGCGTCGACGTGTCGGAGGGCGACTCCCTTTACTTCGACTCCTCCTTCCCCCACGCCATGATAGCCCTTGAGGGCAAGCCTGCCAAGCTTTTGGTGGTAGTTATCAAATAGAAAGGCCCGTTTTTATGTTTATCGACCGCTTCTGTAAGACAGATTTTTCATCCTACGAGGATTTTTACGCAAATTTTAAGATAAACGTCCCCGAAAACTTCAACTTTGCCTACGACGTTACCGACGTTATAGCCAACGAAAACCCCGACAAGACGGCACTTGTGTGGTGTGACGACAGGGTAGGGGAGAAGATACTCTCCTTTGGAGACATGAAGAGACTTTCCGACTCCGCCGCCGCCATGCTTTCCGACAAGGGCATCAAAAAGGGCGACGTGGTAATGACCATGCTTCGGGGCAAGTATCACTACTGGATAGTTGCCCTTGCCTGCCACAAGCTCGGAGCGGTGCTGCTTCCTGCGACCTATCAGCTCACCGAAAAGGACATCCGCTACCGCATTTCGGCGGCCGAGGTCAGCGCAGTTATCTCCATTGACAACGCCGAGCTGTGTAAGCACATCCTCTCGGCGGCAGAGGAATGCCCCTCGGTGCGGCTTAAGATGACCGTCGGCGAGGTCGAGGGCTTTGAGGAGCTCGATTGCGAGCTTGCAAAGTATCCGCCTGTGTTTGCCCGTCCCACGGGTGAAGCCGCCTCCAAAAACGACGATCTCTTCCTTATGTATTTTACCTCGGGTACGTCGGGAATGCCCAAAATGGTCGTCCACGACTATACCTACCCCCTGGGACACATACTTACAGCCAAATTCTGGCAGAACCTTGGCCCCGACGATCTCCACTTTACCTCGGCCGATACCGGCTGGGCAAAGACCTCCTGGGGAAAGTTCTACGGACAGTGGATCTGCGAGGCGGCGATATTCGTCTATGACTACGGCACCCGCTTTATACCCACCGACCTTCTCAAGGCGGTCTCCCGCTACAAGGTCACGGTATTTTGCGCCCCTCCGACGATATTCCGCTTCCTTATTAAAGAGGACGTAAAGAGCTACGACCTATCCTCCCTCCGCCACTGCTGCATAGCGGGTGAGCCTCTCAATGCAGAGGTATATAATAAATGGAAGGAGCTTACGGGTCTTGAGCTTAGGGAGGGCTTCGGTCAGACCGAGACCTGCGTCCTGATAGCCACCTTCCCCTGGATAGAGGCAAAGCCCGGCTCGACCGGACGTCCCTCCCCCCACTTCAACACCGTCCTTCTTGACGAGTACGATAATCCCGTCGAGCCCGGAGACGAGGGTGAGGTCTGCGTCGATATGCGCAACGGTAAGCCTGCCGGTATTACCTGCGGATACTACAAGGACCCCGAAAAGACTGCCTCTATCATGCATGACGGATGGTATCACACCGGCGACATGGCCTGGCGTGACGAGGATGGGTATCTTTGGTTTGTCGGGCGTGCCGACGACGTTATAAAGTCCTCGGGCTACCGTATCGGCCCGTTCGAGGTCGAAAGCGCACTTATCGAGCATCCTGCGGTGCTTGAGGCGGCCATCACGGCGGTTCCCGACCCCGAAAGGGGACAGGTGGTCAAGGCGACGATAGTCCTTGCAAAGGGCTACGAGCCCTCCGATACCCTTAAAAAGGAGCTGCAGGACCACGTAAAGCGGACGACCGCTCCCTATAAGTACCCCAGAATAGTCGAGTTCGTCACCGAAATCCCCAAAACCTTCAGCGGAAAGATACGCCACGCCGAGATCCGCTCCAAGGATGCATCAAAATGAAAAATTTTCCCTGAGCGGTCTTGAAAATATGAAATTTTCTTAAAAGATCGGCTCAGACGCATCGTTGGCGACGGCAAAAAATGTTTTCCACGACTTTTCCACAATCCGACCGAGGATATCCTCGGTCGGATATCTTTTTTTCAAACGGTCAAACGGTGCAGGACATAAAAAACAAATACGCAGAATAAACGAAATCAAAAGCAGAATATATTTGATATACAGAGGAAATAAGCATAAAAACACAACATAAAAACGAAAGTACAAAAAGTATAATATTTAAAGCGAAGTACCGACAGTATAATGGCTTGACGAATATTGTGCAAGATGACGAAACACAGAGCGGGTGTTGATAACCGACAATGTGGAAAACTCCTTTTGTACGAAATGACGAATGAAAAATGGGATCAAGGGTCGAAAAGGGGAGAACCGCCGCCAAAATCGGATGCGGAAGGGCAACGGGAAGCTCTGCGAGTTGTCGTAATTGCATAATAAACAGAGAAATAAGGGAGCAAATATGTGCAAAAATACCGTAAAGAGATGACTTGGTAACAAATCGTTAATATTTTGACGGCTAAATTACTCTTGACAAATTGACGAAAATTCGGTATCATATTGTTGTGTAATATTGGGCGATTTTCACATTAAAATCCGTTTTTGGTGACGAAAAAAGCTAAAAAGTCCTCTGATCGGCGGTCTTTTGCCGGTTGGATGTGTCCTTTTACCGCGTTTTTCGTTTAGGCATAATACACAAAAGCCGACCTTTAACGGAGACAGAAACGCTGAAAAACAAACCTTACTCTTAAGGAAAGGGTGACAGTGCGCATATGAACAGGTCAAAGAGCGACGCAAACGGAAGAAATCCTGCAGTAAGAGTCCTTTGGGTATTTCTTGCTGCACTGATGGTTGCTACCTCTTTTGTCGGCACGCCGATCTACGCCGCAGAAGAAAACAGCCAGACGGATAAGTCGGAGTACGCTTCCGTAGCTTTTTCGGAGGACTCCTACAGTGGGTACAGTAATAAGTACTCCGGAGTCGCCAGGTATACCGGAGATGACATTGTCGTCAAGGGTAACAGCTATATTGACACCAATATCAATATAGTTGAATACCCCGACGGCTTTGAAGGCATGTCTGACGTCGTCTACTTCAAGGAGCAGTCTGCTCATCAGGAAGAGACCGCTGCCGACATCGAGAACTTTGAGGGCGGCGTGGAGCTGACCAACGAGGAACCTGCGTACCTTACATATAAGGTAGAGATCCCCGTTACCGGTCTTTACAACGTAGCCTTCCTTTACTATCCCGTCGAGGGACGCGGTGCAGCCATCGAGCGTGAATTCCTTATCGACGGCGAGCTTCCCTTCAACGAGTCGGGATACGTATCCTTCTCCCGTGTGTGGGCCGACACTCCTGCCGTAAACGGCGGTCTTTTCGACACCGATGCAGTAGGCAACGAGATCCGTTCCACCCAGGTCGAGACCCCCAAGTGGTGCGTTGAGGCTCTGGACGACGATAAGGGTTACTATTATAAGCCCTTTGAGTACTATCTTGAGGCAGGTACCCACGAGATAACCATCAAGGCTATCAAGGAGCCTATGGTCCTTGCCCAGATCGTCTTCTCCGCCCCCGTCGACGCACCCACCTACGCCGAGGTTCTCGAGGGATATAAGGCCAACGGCTACACCGAGACCAGCGGCGTTTCGGTCAAGATAGAGGGCGAGCTTCCCTCTGCCAAGAGCGATTCCTCCCTCTACGCCCTGCATGACCGTTCCTCGGTCGCAAACTCCCCCGCAACTGCGCCCGACGGAAAGTTCTCCTATGACCACACCCAGCTCAACATCATCGGCGGTGAGCGCTGGGCCTATGCAGGTCAGTGGATAAGCTGGAAATTTACCGTTCCCGAGAGCGGTCTTTATAAGATCTCCCTGCGCGGTAAGCAGGCTGTCAACCGCGGTATGTACTCCTGCCGTTCTCTGAGCATCAACGGCGAGATACCCTTTGCCGAGGCTGAAAAGTTTGCCTTTATGTACAGCGGAGACTATAAGGTCGTCACCCTTTCTTCCGAAGAGGGCGACCCCTATCTGTTCTACTTTGAGGCAGATAAGGAATATGAGCTTACCTTCGAGGCGACCCTCGGTACCGTCGAGTCTCTGGCCCGTGATGCAGATTCCCTGCTGGCCGAGATGACCTCGCTCTACCGCCGCTTCCTTATGATCATAGGTCCCAATGCCGATACCTACCGTGACTACCGCTTCGACAAGTATATGCCCGAAGAGGTCGCCAAGCTCGGCGAGCTGGCCGACGTCGTGGACGGACTGGTCGCGCGCCTTGAGGACATTGCAGGCGGCTCCACCCAGAACGGCGTAATGCTTAAGCGTGTTGCCGAGCGTATGCACAAGATGAGCAGACGCAGCACCACCATTGCCAAGCACTTCAACAACTTCAAAAACGACCTGGGTGCCATCGGTAACTGGATCCTCGAGCTCAACAACCAGCCCTTCACCCTCGACTATATACTCATTTCCTCTCCCGAGACCAAGAACCCCAAGGCCAACGCAGGCTTCTTTGCCGGCATCGGCCATGAGATCAAGCTCTTTATATCCTCCTTCATCAACGACTACTCGGTAGCGGGAAGCGCTGACGATTCCTCCGACGCCATCACCGTATGGCTTGGAACCGGTGCTCTTTCGGTCTCCGGTATGGGCGTCGGCCGTGAACAGCTGACCCTCCTTAAGCAGATGATCGACGATAGCTTCAGCTCGGTCTACAATATACCCGTTAACGTCCGCTTTATCTCCATGGGCGCTCTGCTTCCGGCCACCCTTGCAGGCAAGGGACCCGACGTTGCACTCTCCCTTGGCGCTGCCGACGTTATCAACTACGCAATGCGTGGCGCAGTCCACCCCCTGTCCGACTTTGAGGACTACGAGGCGGTCTCCGAGCGCTTCTTTGACAGCGCTCTGGTCCCCTTCACCTATATCGGCGACGTCTACGCCCTTCCCGAGACCCAGACCTATCCGGTGCTGTTCTACCGTACCGACATACTCGAAGAGATGGGTCTTTCGGTCCCCCAGACCTGGGCTGACGTCTACGACATGATCCCCGACCTCCAGACCAACTATATGGACATAGGTGTTCCGGGGGATAACTCCACCTACCATATGTTCATCCTCCAGAGAGGCTCGCAGATCTACCGCGGCGAGGGCGACCTGTTGGGCATTGCCTCCAACCTCGACTCCTCCGAGGCCATTGATGCATTTATTGCATTCACCAACCTCTACCGCAGCTACGACCTGCCCCTTTCCTACGACTTCCAGAACCGCTTCCGCCGCGGCGAAGTCCCGATAGCAATTGCAGACTTTACCACCTATAACGTCATCTCCATCGCCGCCCCCGAAATCCGCGGACTGTGGTCCTTTGGACTCGTGCCCGGCAACGAGAGAGTCAACGAGGAGACCGGCGAGACCTTCATCGACCGTTCGGTCACCACCGCAGGCTCCGGCTCGATAATCCTTGCCAAGTCCAAGCACAAGGAAGAGGCCTGGGAGTTCATGAAGTGGTGGTCCTCCGATGCGACCCAGTCCCGTTACGCCGTCGAGCTTGAAGCGATAATCGGTACCGCTTCCCGTTACGCCTCGGCAAACCGTGAGGTTATGGCCAAGCAGCCCTGGACTACGGCCGAGTACCGTGTGCTTTCCGCTCAGCGTACCTGGGCCATCGGTATTCCCGAGGTTCCCGGCGGCTACTACGCCACACGTCACATGACCAACGCCTTCAACCGTGTCGTCACCGGCAGCATGGATGCCCGTGAGACCCTGCTTGACTACATCGATGAGATCAATAAGGAGCTTACCAGTAAGAGAGAAGAAATGGGACTCCCGACCATCGATGACGTTAAAGGCTACTAAAAGGGGGGAGAACTTTGACTACAACCAATCAGACCGCAAAACAGTCTACTGCGTGGAAAAACATCCGCAAGTACTGGGCGTACAAATGGAAGGAAGCAAAGAAGGCAAGAACCTATTATGCGTTCGTACTGCCCTACGCCCTCATTTTCGTCACCTTCACCGTTATCCCCGTTATCTTCTCGGTCGCGTTGAGCTTTACCACCTTCAACATGATCCAGTCGCCGAAGTTCATCTTCATAGACAACTACTATCAGCTGTTTATGATGGACGATCTGTTCCTTACGGCGGTTAAAAACACCTTCCTCATCTCGGCCATCACCGGTCCTGCCGGCTACCTGATGTGCCTGATGTTTGCCTGGCTCATCAACGAGATGCCCCCGAAGTTCAGAGCGGTGCTTACCCTTATGTTCTACGCACCCTCCATCTCCGGCCAGGCCTACACCATGTTCGGCTTCATCTTCAGCGGCGACGAATACGGTGTTCTCAACTCCCTGCTTATGGACTGGGGCGTTTTGACAAGTCCCGTCCAGTGGTTCAAGAGCGAAGCGACCATTATGCCCTGTCTGATCGTCGTTATCCTCTGGCTGAGTATCGGTACCTCCTTCCTCTCCTTTATCGGAGGTCTGCAGGGTATCGGTCGTGACCAGTACGAGGCCGGCGCCATCGACGGTATAAAGAACCGTTGGCAGGAGCTTTGGTACATCACCCTTCCCAATATGAAAAACCAGCTCATGTTCGGTGCTGTTATGAGTATAACCGGCTCCTTCGGAATGGGTGCCATGATAACCGCTCTGGTCGGCTTCCCCTCTCCCAACTATGCCGCACATACCATAGTCCATCACCTCGAAGACTACGGCAATATCCGCTTTGAGATGGGTTACGCTTCGGCGATCGCCACCATCCTCTTCATTATAATGGTAGGCGCAAACAAGATCGTTCAGAAGCTGCTCAGAAAGGTAGGTGCTTAAGCGATGGCGAAATTCCACTTTTTCCGTCAGCGTGTCGGCCAGCGTGTCAGCCGAAGCGCCTCCGGTGACGTCGGTATAACCGTATTCCTGATCGTCTGCGGTATCATAATGGTCATACCGCTCTACTTTGCGGTCCTTCAGTCACTCAAGCCCTTTGACGAGCTCTTCGTCTTCCCGCCCAGATTCTACGTCATCAACCCCACCATCGGCAACTACACCGACCTGTTCAGGCTTATGGCAGAGTCCTGGGTACCCTTCTCCAGGTACATCTTTAACACCGTATTTATTACGACTGTCGGTACCGTGGGTCACATCTTCCTTTCTTCGCTTGCCGCATATCCTCTTGCGAAGTACAAATTCCCCGGCTCCGTGGGCTTCTCCAAGCTCATCGTTTTCTCCCTGATGTTCAACGGTACGGTCACCGCCATCCCCGGCTACCTCGTAATGGCAAAGCTCGGCTGGATCGATACCTACCTGAGCGTTATCGTCCCGGCCTTCGGCTCTACCCTGGGTCTGTACCTTATGCAGAGCTTTATGAACGACCTGCCCGACCCGCTCTTTGACGCAGCGAGAATAGACGGTGCAAAGGAAGGCACGATCTTCTGGAAGATCGTCATGCCCAACGTCAAGGCCGCATGGCTCACCCTTATGATCCTGTCGGTCCAGTCGCTGTGGAACACCAACAACGGTACCTACATCTACAGCGAGCAGCTCAAGACAATGCCCTACGCCATCGGCCAGGTCACTGCAGCAGGTGTCGCCCGTCAGGGTGCGGCCAGTGCAGCGGCAGTTATAATGATGATAGTTCCTATCGCGATATTCGTCATATCGCAGAGTAACGTCGTTGAGACCATGGCAAAATCCGGTATTAAGGAATAAAGGAGGTCGTAAAAATGCTGAAACGAATAGCAGTCACAGCTTTCGCCCTGCTGATGTGCATAATCCTGGCAGCTCCGGCATTTGCTGCGGCCCCCATGCAGTCCTACTACTACAATGCAGGCGGTCTGGCCGTAAGCGCTCCGATGCCCTACAGCTTTGTTAAGGAAATCACCGGCGAGGATCTTATGATGAAAAACCCCGAAACCGGCGAGATGGAGAGCATAGGCAACTTCAAAAACCCCGGCGAGCTGGTAGTGGGAAAGGACAACAGCATCTACGTTGTCGACTCCGGTAACGCCAGAATCGTCGTTATTAACGAAGACCTCGTAGTAACCAAGATCCTTTCGGAGTTCTACTACAAGGGAGAGACTCTCACCCTTAATACCGGCGCTCAGGGACTTTACGTCTACGAGTACGACGGCAAAAAGGAGCTCTACATATCCGACACCGATAACAACCGTATCATCCACTGTGATATGGACGGCAACGTAAAGAACATTTACACCAAGCCCGACTGGATCGGTGTTAACGATGACCAGGCATTCTATCCGGCAAGGCTGGTCGTCGACCGTGCAGGACGTATGTATCTTCTCGGCCGTACCGTCAACCGCGGTGTAATCAAGATGGGCGCCGACGGCTCCTTTGACAGCTTCTACGGAGCACCTCCGGTCGTTTACAGCTTTGCTGAAAAGATCTGGAGAGCCCTTTCCACCGACGCTATGCGTCAGGCAAGTATTCAGTACGTTCCTACCGAGTACTCCAGCATCTCTATGGACTCCCGCGGATTTATCTACGTCACCCAGAGTGACCTTAACCGTAAGGAGTTCTACGGCACCTTCTACACCACTCCCGATGCTTCGAGTGCACGTTCTCAGGTCGCCGCTGTAAGAAAGCTCTCCCTTGCGGGTGCCGACATCCTCGTCCGCGGCGGTATCTTCCCCCCGGTCGGTGAGATCACGATACTCGACATCAACGCATACTCTCCCATTGCGGCGGGCTTCTCCCTCTTTACCGACATCAGCATAACCGATTACGACGTATATACGGTACTGGACAGAAACCGCGGCAGACTGTTTACCTACGATGCGGAAGGTAACCTCCTGTTCATCTTCGGTAACGTAGCCTCTCAGGACGGTGCGTTCATGTTCCCCGTGGCCGTCAGCTACTACAAGGGTGACCAGCTGATCGTACTCGACCAGCAGTATGGAAGCATCCAGGTATTCAGCCCCACCGATTACGGTGCGACCGTTCTTGGAGCAGTTAAGGCCTACCACGACGGTGAGTACGAGCTGTCCGAGGAGCTTTGGGAAAAGGTCCTTGACCTCAACTCCAATATGACCGTTGCCTACACCGGCGCGGGCAAATCAAAGTTCCGTGCAGGCGACTACACCGGAGCAATGGCAGACTTCAAGGTCTCCCAGAACACTATCTACTACTCCAAGGCACTCAGCGAATACATGAAGCAGCTCATCGGCAACAGCTTCTCCTATATCTTCCTGGGCGCGCTGGCACTTGCGCTTGTAATGTGGATACTGCGCATGTCCAAACGCTTCAGGGCATTCCTCAAAGACGGCGTAAAGAAGGTGATGTAACATGGCGAAGATTGCAGCTTATTCATACGCACACCGCAATACCCTCAAGGGTCAGCTTCTGTTTGTCTTCCACTTGATATTCCATCCCTTTGACGGCTTTTGGGATCTCAAGCATGAGCACAGAGGAAGCCGCAAGGCAGCTACGATACTCATAGGACTGCTCGTGGTCAATTCGATCATCAAGACCCAGTTCACCGGTTACCTCTACAATCCCTACTACGACGGCATTTCACTGAACATTTTTAACGAATTTGCGACCACCGTCGGCACCTTCCTCCTGTGGTGCATCGCAAACTGGAGCCTTACCACTCTTATGGACGGCGAAGGATCGCTGGGTGACATCTACGTTGCCAGTGCCTACGCCATGGCTCCCACGGTCATCATCGGCATACCGCTTGCCTTCCTGAGCAACATAATGCCCAATGAACTGGCCGACGTCTACATGCTTCTCAACTCGGTGGCAGTCATCTGGTCCGGCGGTCTGATGCTGGCCGGAACCATGGTCGTACATCAGTACACCATGACCAGAACGGTCCTTACCGCAATACTCATCGTCGTTGCAATGGCCGTTATGGTATTCCTCGGACTGTTGTTCTTTAACCTGATCTCCCAGCTGGTTGGCTTCGTAATATCGGTCTACTGGGAAATCGCACTGAGATATTAGAAAGGAGAGACGGCTAAATGAAAATGAAGAGATACGCTGTTATCTGCTACGTGCTTCTCATCGCACTGCTGCTCTCCTTCAGCTCCATGGCTATCGTTCCTGCCGACCCGCAGTACGTATCGCCCGATTACGTTGAAAAGTACATCGACCCCAACGAGGAATCGTATCTGACCCTCAGCTACGACTACGAATTCGGTGAGGTCCTGAACATCAAGGTAACCGACGAGCGTACCGGAAAAGTTTGGGAGTCCAACCCCATCTTTACCGTGGGTGATAAGGGAAGCAACGAGGAGCGTACCAAGCTCCTCAAGTCCCAGCTCATGGTAAAGTATGCCTACGATAAGAACACCGCCAATGTGGGCAGC
The DNA here is from genome assembly GCA_017532825.1 of Clostridia bacterium. Taxonomy (GTDB): domain Bacteria; phylum Bacillota; class Clostridia; order Oscillospirales; family QAMX01; genus RGIG6452. Next base: position 27,121 of record JAFXIT010000014.1, on the reverse strand, counting down.
GCAAACTACATGGCCGACTTGAGAACCGAGACGACCGTCTACAGCTTTGAAGACTCGGTCGAGAAGGACCAGCTCGACATTATTGAGACCTTCGACGAAAGCGGCAATCTTGTCAAGCTTCGCGTCGAGTACGGCTTCGGCAACGTCGAAGACATCCCCGTCCCCAAGGTACTTACCAAGGAACGTATGGATTACTGGCTCGAGCAGTGCTTTAAGCGTGACGACGAGGGCAACATCGTAGTTGACGATGCAGGCAATCCCGTGATCGACACCAGACTTCAGGATACCCTCTTTAACTACTACGAAGAGATATCCATTGCCGAAAAGCTTAAGGACTATGAGCGTGAGCTCAGACGTATAAAGGACGATAAGGAACGCGAGGCTCGTGCCAAGGAACAGGAAAAAGAGCTCGAGAGATTCCTTTCCGACTACCCCGGCCTTAAGCTTCAGGACGGTGAGCAGATCCTCTATAAGGTCTATGACACCACCCTTATGAATATCCGCTCCCAGCGTGAGGCTATGGCGACCTGGGCTTCCATCGGATACAACAAGGATGAGCTCGAAAAGGACTACAACCTTGCAATGCATACCGAGATAACCACCGGCTTTGCATTCGTAGTCCCCGTCGAATATGAGATCCAGGGCAACGACCTGGTAGCATCGATCATAAGCGACGAGATACTATATCCCAACGGTGTCGTTCTCGTTGAGATCCATCTCCTGCCCTCCTTCGGTGCCGGCGATGATACCACCGAGGATGCATACACCTTCCTTCCCGACGGATCCGGTGCAGTAGTCATACACAACAAGAGCGAATCCAGGATCACCTCCACGATAATCTCCCTGCTTGACTTTGCTAAGGACGAAGCAAACAACTCCAACATGGTAACCGAGATTCCCTACTACGAGACCTCAGTTCTCCCCGTGTTCGGACAGAAGCAGGACGATAACGCCTTCGTGGCAGTTATTGAAAAGGGCTTTGAGGTTGCAGGCATCTTTGCAAACTCCTCGGATAACCTCTCGAAGTTCCATCTGTCCTACCCCATCTTCTATCCGACCGTCAGAGATACCGTTACCACCCATACCGGCGCTGCGACCCCCGGTCAGTCCAACCTCAACGGTGTTGTCAGATACCCCAGAGTCAACACCATCGAGATCGGCGAGTACCGTGACGGAAACCTCCTTCGCATGATGTCTAACATCCAGGTCAAGAGCTACGCCCGTATCCCCGCTACCGATCTTTCGGTACGCTACAGCTTCCTCTCGGGCGAGGATGCAAGCTACGTCGGAATGGCAAAGTTCTACCGCAACTATCTTATCGACACCTATAAGCTCGACAAGATAGAGGCAAAGGATGACATCCCCCTCTACACCGATATCTACGGTGCTATCGATAAGATGGTATCCTACGTCGGCTTCCCCTTCAACGTGAAGTACGCTCTGACCACCTTTAAGCAGGCCGGAGAGATAGTTGACGCTATACAGGCGCTTGATATTTCCAATATCAAGATGCGCTATCTGTATATGGCCAACGGCGGAGCGGTCTCCACCGCTGCCAATAAGTTTGACGTAATGGGCAAGCTTGGCGGTGAAAAGGGCTTTAAGACCTTCCTTAGGAACATGAACGCCGAAGGCGTTACCGTCTACCCCGAGGTCGATCTGATCCACGTATTTGACGATAAGCTCTTTGACGGCTTCTCGCCCAACAAACACGCCGTACAGACCCTCGGTAAAACACAGTCGATCATCTACGACAAGGACCTTGCAACCGGTATCAACCCCCTGGGTGCGTTCGAGTATTTCCACCCCCGTTGGGCTATAAGCACCAACTACTACGAGAAGTTTGCCGCAGAGTTCTTTAAGGACTATGAGAAGTACGACAACAAGTACATCTCCATTGGCTCCTACGGCAACACCCTTAACTCCGACTACTATGAAAAGAAGACCATCGACCGCACCCAGACCTCCAGAGTCATGGTAGAGCTTCTTGCAAAGTATAAGGAGGAGGGCTACGACATTATAGTCGAGAAGGGCTACAGCCACGTTCTGCCCTACGTCGACACCGTCCTCAACATTGCAATGGGCTCCAGCAAGCTGGTCTACACCGACTATGAGGTACCCTTCCTGCAGATGGTCCTCCACGGACTTGTTGAGTACGCCGGCGAACCCATTAATGTCAATCAGGACTACTCGACCAACGTCCTTAAGTGCCTTGAGTACGGCTCCACCGTTTACGTAAGGCTTATGTATCAGGAAAACGACGTTTTCCAGAACACCTACTTCCAGAACCTCTATTCTATGGACTACAGAGCCTGGCTTGAGACCATCGACACCATGTACGACGAGGTCAACGCCGTTCTCGGTCAGGTCCAGGATCAGTTCATAGTTGACCACGAGAGACTTGATTACAACGTCTACCGTACCACCTATGAAAACGGTCTGCAGGTTATCGTAAACTACAATCTTGAGGATTACGTCGACGCAGTCTCCGGCCGTACCGTTGCGGCACAGGGCTACATTGTGATAGGAGGGGAGCAGTAATGGCAGAAACCAACGTAAATAAGAGGACTCCCTTTAAGAAAAAGCTCAATAAGCTTTTGGGCATCGACCTGATGGGTCGGAAGAATATGATGGGATACATCTTCGTTCTTCCCTTCGTTATCGGCTTCGTGCTGGTATTTGCCCCTTCGATCATCCAGTCCTTCAGGTTCTCTTTGAGTACCCTGAAAATGGAGCCCGACGGCTACAACCTGATCTTTGAAGGCTTGGGCAACTACAAAAAGGCCTTCCTCGAAGATCCCGACTACCGCAAGGTCCTGCTTGAGACCCTTCGCGACATAGTCATCAACCTTCCGGTCATCCTGATCTTCTCCTTCTTCATGGCAATTCTGCTCAACCGCAAAAACTTCCCCGGCAGAACCATCATAAGAATCATCTTCTTCCTTCCCGTTATCATCTACAGCGGCGTCGCCTCCACCGCCGGTATGACCGCCGGCCTCTCGGACGATACCGTAGCCGTTGCGGCACAGATCTTTTCCGATCCGACGTTGAACGACACGGGATTGCAAACGGGAGCGGCGAGTATTATGAGTTCTACAATGAACCTGCAGGCGATACTCTCCTCGCTGGATCTGGGTCCCGGACTTATGTCCTTCATTACCCTCTCGGTCAGCCGTCTTGAGTGGATCATTCAGTCCTCCGGTGTTCAGATACTGATATTCCTGGCGGCACTCCAGACCATCCCGACGGCGATCTTTGAGGCCGCACAGGTCGAGGGTCTGACTACGTGGGAAATGTTCTGGAAGATAACCCTTCCGATGATAAGCCCGATGATCCTTGTCAATGCGGTGTACACCGTCGTTGACTCGTTTACCAACTCTCGTTATCAGGTACAGTCGTTTATACACAACGTTTCGTTTGGCCGTATAGACTACGGTTACGGCTCGGCACTGGCGTTTATATACTTCATCTGTACCATAATAATCATAGGCGTCGTAGCATTGATAGTATCCCGCTACGTCTTCTATAACGACTAAGGGAGGAGGGAGAATATGGAAAAATACAGAGAAAAGCAAAACATTGAGTTTGAACAGTTCTCCCGCGGCAAACGCCTTAAGGCCAAGTACCTTAACTGGCACTTCGCCGCCAAGGTATTCGGAACCCTGTTTATCTACGTTCTCCTGATCGGTATAGCCTTCGTTATAGTCTACCCGATCATCCGCCGTGTCAGTAACGCCTTTAAGCCTGCTGAAGAGTTCTTTGACTCCTCGGTAATCCTCTTCCCCCGCAACCCCACCCAGGAGACCATCTGGAGAGCCTACGGCGGCCTTAACGTCAACGGCCTTGGCGCAAAGTCCTTCTGGCTTGCAGTCTTCGTAGCTCTGGGCCAGACCGCTGTTGCAACGGTCGCAGCCTACGGCTTTGCAAGGTTCAAGTTCAGAGGCAGCAAGCTTCTGTTTGCCTGCGTTATCTTCACCCTGGTCGTTCCGCCCGAGACCATCGTCATCCCGCTGCTTCTCCGTTTCCGCTACTTCAACCCCTTTGGTCTGATGTCGCTGATACTGGGAAAACCACTCGACCTGACCGATACCCTCTGGCCGCAGATAATTCTGGCGCTGACGGGTATGGGCTGGAAGAACGGATTGTATATCTACATGATGCGCGAATACTTCAAGGGCATGCCTATTGCACTTGAAGAGGCCGCCTACATAGACGGCGCAAAGACTATGCGTGCATTCTTTGAGATCATACTTCCCTCCGCAGTTCCCATGATGATGACCATCTTCCTTTTCTCCTTCTCCTGGCAGTGGACCGACGACTTCTACGCCGGCACCTTCCTGCTGACAGAAAGGGTAATGGCGACGAATATTGCCACCCTGGTCGAGTCGGGCAGCGGCGGTTCGGTCGAGATAATTTCCTACAACACCCAGCAGACAGCTACCCTGCTGCTGATCCTACCGCTGATAGTGCTCTTTATCTTCACCCAGAGATTCTTCGTCGAAGGAATCGAGCGCTCGGGTATCACAGGTACCTAATATCCCGCAATACGAAGCACTCTCCTTTCGGAGGGTGCTTCTTTTTTGCGGGAGAAACAGTGAAAGAGCCGCACTGCCCTGAAAACAAGGTCGGCTTAACACTGCCAAACTGCAAGACCGGATATGTCGGCAGTTACAAAAAGGACAGGATCACAGAACGTAAAATTATTGTATTTTTTGTAAAAATATGTTTACAAAAGTCGTGAAGTGTGGTATAATAAATTTTAAAAGGTTGTCCGATTAAACGGTAAGCCGCGTTTGATACAGGGCATGCATATTGTACAACCCGTACGCAAATTGCAGTTGTAATGTACAGTATTGCGCGCGCCGCTTCCGTGATGTTCTCATTTCCGGGGCGTTTTTTTCTGTAAAGGAAAAATACTTGCCTCGGTTTTTGACGGATATCGGGACGGACAAGATAAGAATAGGGGAGAAAATCAATGAAACTCATCTACGGTATCAATGACAGACCTAAGTTTAACCAGGTCATCGTGTTTGCCATCCAGCAGCTTCTTGCTATCATGGCCGCAACCATCGCCGTTCCCGCCATCGTCGGCAACGGAATGACCGCCTCTGCAGCCCTCTTCGGCGCAGGTGTCGGTACTATTGTCTACCAGCTCTTCACCAAGTTCCGCAGCCCCGTTTTCCTTGGCTCGTCCTTTACATTCATCGGCTCCATGAGCGCAGCCTTCGGCGGCGCCGCCTCCATGCAGCTTGGCTACCTCGGCCTCGTCGTCGGTGCAGCTTTTGCCGCACTTGTCTACGTCATCATCGCCATCGTCGTAAAGCTCGCAGGCGTTAAGTGGATCAACAAGCTTATGCCTCCCGTCGTCATCGGCCCCACCGTCGCCCTGATCGGTCTTTCCCTTGCCGGCGCCGCCATCAACGACGTGTTCTCCTACAGCCCCAATAAGGTCACCTTCGGCACCAGCTCCTACTTCGTTATGAGCACCAACGTCTGGGTCTCGGTCATCTGCGCATTCGTGACCCTCGCCGTCGTCGTCCTCTGCTCGGTCTACGGCAAGAAGATGGCAAAGCTCATCCCCTTCATCATCGGTATCCTCGCCGGCTACGCCGTTTCCCTTATCTTCACCCTTATCGGTATCGCCACCGACAACGCAGCCCTCAAGGTCATCGATTTTGCTCCCTTTACCAACCTCGTCGCCGACGGCGTCACCCTCAAGACCTTCATCGCTCTGCCTGAGTTCACCTTCGTTAAGGCTATCGAAGGACTCAAGGGCATCAACGCTTCCTATATCGCCACCGTCGCAGTTGCCTACCTGCCCGTCGCATTCGTCGTCTTTGCAGAGCACCTTGCCGACCACAAGAACCTCTCGACCAAATCGAGAAGGACCTCACCGAGGATCCCGGCCTCAGCCGCACCCTCCTTGGCGACGGTATAGGCTCTGTTGCAGGCGCTATCTTCGGCGGCTGCCCCAACACCACCTACGGTGAGTCCATCGGCTGTGTAGCCATCACCAAGAACGCCTCCATTGTCACCATCACCACCACCGCCGTTATGGCCATCCTCATCTCCTTTATCTCCCCCTTCGTCGCATTCCTGGATTCCATCCCCGGCTGCGTCATGGGCGGCGTCTGCGTCACCCTCTACGGCTTCATCGCCGTCTCCGGCCTTAAGATGATCCAGAAGGTCGACTTCGAGGACAACAAGAACATCTTCGTCGCAGCCTCTATCCTCATCCCCGGCATCGGCGGAATGGCAATGGCCATCGGTAAGGTCTACGTCACCACCCTCGCCTGCGCCCTCATCCTCGGCATCCTGACCAACATCATGCTCTCCGGTAAGAAGGGCAAGTAATTGCTTAACAGCTGACAAAACACCCGTGAAGAGGCCTTCACGGGTGTTTTTTCTTTGACAAATGCAGAGGCATATGTTATAATCGAAGAAAAGACCATAGGAGGCCGAAAAAATGAAAAAATTCCTGCCCCTTATTGCCTGTGTACTCTGCGTATCTATGCTCCTTTCTGCCTGCGGTCCCAAATCGCCCGCAAAAAAGGAATATGCAGACTATGAAAAGACCGAATACCTAAACGACGACGGAACGGCGATCTCCGCAGTAAAGGTCGGCTATGACGCCGAGCTCGGCGAAAATGCCGAGCTGCTCAATGCCGCCGCCGAGGTCATGGTGTTCGAATCGGGACTTCCCATCGCACTCAAGCTTACCCTTTCGTCCGATGCGGACGAAGAGAGGGAATATTCCGTTACCGATTATTTTGGTAACACCCTTTACAGCGGCAGCATTGCCTGCCGTGCGGGACAGACGGTATTTACAAAGGGCATCGCCGTCCATCCGACCGGTCATTTCACCCTGACGGTCGGTGACGAGGAGGTATCCTACGTCATAACTCCTCCTCTTTCGGAAAGAAGTGAGGATTCCCCCTTCGCTGCAAGGCTCTATCTCAATACCCGCTCACCCTCTGCAGACGATCTCGCAGCGATCAGGCGCTATGCCTCCGCCGCAAAGCTGATGGGCATAACCTGGATACGCACCGGCGTTACCTGGGCAGAGTACGAGCCTGAACGTGGCGAGTACAAATTTGACATCACCGAGGAGGCCTACCGTCTTATTGACTCTCTCGGTCTTAAGCTGATGGTCTCGATCGAGTCCCCCGCACCCGACAGCTGGACGGTAGGGGATGGCTATCCCTCCTCCGAGGGCTACAACGCGGGTCTTCGCGATACCCATAAGGACATCTACAACACCGCAAAGGCCATGGCAAGCTACTATAACGGCGTGGTCGATGCATGGGAGATGCTTCCTAACTCCGACAGCAAATATATCGCCGCAGAGACCGCCGCAATGTATTCGACCTGGTACAAGTCCGCCGCCCTCGGCATCGCCGATTCCGGTGCGGACGCACTTAAGATGTTCGGAGGCTTTACCCAAGCCGATGGCAACTACGACCGTCTTGCCATCGAAAGCGGGGTTTACCTTTACAGCGACGTGTACAACATCATATACGGATCTCTCTACCGCGGCAGGTTTATAAATGTACTCGGAAGCGGTAACCGTGTCTACCATAAGACCCTTGCTGCCCTCGGCGGTGCAAACGGTCTTCCCATGTGGAATACCGGCTACTCCCTCGCCTTTGAATACGGCGTTGGAGAGGGTCCGGGCGAGGAGGAACGAGCCTTTCTGACCGAGCACACCGTTACCGCGGCGGTACAGTCCCTTGCAGGAGGCATTGAGCGCATATTTACTTCCGCTCTCTCCTCCGACGGCAGCTATTACACCCCCGATGGCAGACCCAACCCCGCAGTTGCCGCAGAGGCTGTCATGAGCTATATGCTCGACGGGGCAAGCTACGTCGGTGTGCTTTCGGGTATTCCGAGCACCGGTTACGGTTACTGCTTTGAAAAGAACGGAACGAGTCTGTCGGTCGTCTGGGCTACCAGAGATAAGCAGTACAGCTTTGCCTCGCAGACCGCTGTCACCGTCACCGACGTTATGGGCGTTTCACGTGTGGTCGAACCCGTTGGCGGTGTCGTAACCCTCGACATCGGAACAGATCCGCAGTATATAACCCATTCCGAAGCCCCCGCCTACCTAGCACACAGCCTTCCCAAGGCTGACATAAGCAACAAGACCTCCTTCTCGGTCGGCGAGAGGGTGGTCGTCACCGCACTCTTTGACTTCCCTAAGATGGACCCTGTTGCATCCGACGGTCTTAAACTGACCGAAGAGGTCACCGAATTTACCGTCCGCATTACCAACTACAATTCGGTGGCGGTAACCGGCAGCGTCATCGGCAGCCTCGAGGGTTTTGAGGTAAGCAGTGTCGACAGCATCACCGTCGAGCCAATGGGCGAGACCACCGTCAAGCTGACCCTTCGCAACCTCGGCGGCGGTACCGACGGCTTCCTCACCGTCAGCGGTGTGTTCAACGGCGAGAAGACCGCCGCCAACGCCTGGCACGTCTATACAGGAATCCACGGCAGAGGTTATTTGCTGCCTGTGCTTTCGGGCGTTGAGGACGGCGGAAGCTATGCTAAGGCAGAGATGCCCGAGATAAGCGCAAGGCTGTTCAACGTTACCACAAGCAAGGATACCGACCTTGCAAGCCTGCCTGTGAGAGTCATACTCAACGGTGCGGAGTTCACCTCCTTTACCGTCTCGGAGGGCAAGCTTACCGTAGACACCTCCGCCCTTCAGGCGGGTGTATACGACCTTGCCGTAAGCTTCAGGGTATATGGCGAGGACCTCTGGACGACCGCCTCCTTCACGGTCAAATAAAAAGGTAAAAAAAGACCGCTTCGGATCATTCCGAAGCGGTCTTTTTATTTGTCTCTTTGGAAAAGCTTTGTCGCCGATTCGACGTTGAACTCGCATTGATGCCGCAGGGTGTTTGCAATTTCCGAGATATTCTCATAGGGTATCTCAAGAGCGATCTTCATGGCATCGTAGAGCGGCTCGGCCTCGACCTTGTCAAGGTCTATGCAAAGACGGCTGTCAACACGGTCGATAAAGCCCTTTACCTTGGTGTCGTAGGCGATACCTACGGCAGGCACGCCGCCCGATACCGAGAAGATAAGCGAATGCAGGCGCATTCCGAGGGTCAGCCGTGTCCGTGAGATGACCCCCATGACCTCGGCGGCAGAGTGCTTTCCGCGTAGGAGGTAACAGGGACAGTCAAGAAGCTTTGCAAATTCCTCGGTTATCCGCAGGTCTCCCGGGAAGCCCATCGGTATGAGGATGGGCACGGTGCCCGTCTCGCCGCAGAAGCGGTTGACAGCCGCCGCAATGACCTCTTTTTTTCGGTCATAGCCCTTCCAGGAGCGAAGGGACAGCGCAATATAGTTGCCCGATGGCGGTATGCCCTCCTCGTTGAGGACGGCGTCGGTACGTGATTCTGATACGGGAGGCAGGGTCAGCGTGGGGTCGGCCGTGACAGATATGTGGGGACGGACGACCTTCATCTGCTCCAGCTCGAGAGCCGAATGCTCGTCTCGGAGGGTGATTATCTCGGTACGGCGGTTGAGGGTCCTGCCTGCGGCACGTCGGTTGGAGGGCTTGTTTATAGGCCCTATACCGCAGCCGTAGAGCATTACCTTGGCACCCAGCCACTTTGCGGCTGTTATCGAGAAGAGATAGTACCTTATCGAACGGGTGGAGGTGTTGTCGGCAATGAGCGTGCCGCCGCCGTTTATATACAGCCTTGCCCTGAGCAGCCTTGCAAACTGCTTAAAGGGGTTGAAGGTGTGTACCGTGTCGATGCGGCAGGCAAGGCGTGTCGCCTTGGGGTTTCTGGATATGACGGTTATGGCGATGTCGGGATCGACCTGGCGCAGGTCGGAGGTGATGGCCTCCATGATGGCATCGTCACCGGCGTTGCCCCGTCCGTATGCACCGCAGAGGACCACCCTGTCTCTGAATCTGCGGGGACGGTGGGCTCGGCGTATGATGACCGAGTATATCTCCTTTTGGGTACGGCTCATGGCGTCGATGGAAAAGAGCTGACGGGCCTTGACGTAGAGCCGCTTTGAGAAGGTCTCCCTCAGGTCGGCGTCGGAGGCAAAGAGGGAGATGTATTTGGCAAGCTCGGTATGGTCGCCCGGGGTAAAGATGTATCCGTTTACGCCGTGGTCGATTAGGTTTGGCATACCGCCCACACGGCTGCAGACCGTGGCGCAGTTTGCCCGTATGCCCTCAAGGACAGAGTAGGGGAAGGACTCGGTGATGGAGGTAAGGGTGTTGATGTCGACGGCGTTGAGAAATTTGTCCATCTCGCTTACCCAGCCCGCAAAGGTTATGCGTTCTGCGACCTCGGTGGAGGCGGCCAGTGCTTCAAGCATCTCACGCTCCTCGCCGTCGCCTGCAATGACAAGGCGCAGCCTCGGGTCGTCCTTTGCCGCAATGGCGAAGCCTCGGATAAGTGTCGAGATGTCCTTGACGGGGTTGAGTCTTGCCGCAATGCCGACGATGATGTCGTCGGGGCTGTATTCGGGGATGAGGGAGCGGAGGTATTCCTCCTTTTCATCCTCCGAGGAGGGGATGTATGGGGTAAAATTCAGCCCGTTGTAGATGGTAAAGATCTTATCGGGCGGAAAGCTCCGCTTTATAAGCATATCGGTAAAGGCGTCCGATACGCCGATGTAGTAGTCCATCCTACGCAGGGCGATGCGGTTGAGAAGACCGTTGGTGAGAGCCTTTAAGGGCCTTCCCATATAGTCCTTGCGGTAGTCGGAGTGGACGGTCGTGACCGTCGGAAGACCGTGCTTGCCCTTTAAAAGGGTGCCGACCACGTTGCCCTTTGAGCCGTGGCAGTGCACCACGTCAAAGCCGCCATCGCGGATTATATTGAGGACACGGCGGAGCATCGTTATCGGATTTCGGTCGTCAACGACCTCAATGTCAAGCCCCAACTGACGTCCCTCGTCGGCAAACTGACCCTCACGCAGAGAGATCAGCTTTACCTCGGTATCCTTCGAGAGCTCGCCTATAAGCGACAGGACGTGCGTCTTGGCGCCGCCGATATCGCCGCCGCCTATGATATGTACTGCTTTCATATACTCACTCCGAAAAACACTCCCGCATCAGAGGTGTACCGTCGATAATAACCTGCACAAAAAGTAGCAGGTGGGCAACCTGTTTTCCGTTTTACTGCTTCCAACGTCCGCCTCGGGGGGCGGGAGGCCTGCAAACCACGGAAAAACGCGGAATCCCTTTATCAATGTTTGTCGGTTAAAAACAAACGGTATCACCAAAGACGCAGGAGAGAAGTCTTGTGCGGTTGGGAATTACTCTGCCTCGGGGTCCTCTTCGTCGTCGAAATAGACGTTTTCAAGTCTCTTTGCAAACAGCTCAAAAACGGTCTCAGCCTCGCCGTCATCGTCTACGGTGACGAGCAGCTCCTCGCCGTCCTCCTCCTCGACCTTGAGGATGACGAGCTCCATGGATTCGTCAAGGACCTCCTCGGGGCTCTCAACTACCGGCACAAAGGCCATGTAGATGCTGCCGTTGTACTCAAGGGTATCAAGATGCTCCAGCTCTATTTCGTTGCCTTCCTCGTCGGTAAGGGTCACGATATCGTTTCCGTATTCTTCGCTCATTGAAAAGACCTCCCTGTTAATTTTATCTTTCACAGATACAGTATACATTATTCCGTGCAAATTTGCAACAGTAATTTTACGGGGCGACTTCTTTACAGAAATCGAAAAATAATGTATAATAGAAACGCTTCGGGAGGATCGGGCGGTCGCGTGGGGGAGACCCCATGAGGAAAGTCCGGGCTCCATACGGCAGGATAACGGGTAACGCCCGCCGAAGGCAACTTCAGGACAAGTGCAACAGAGATATACCGCCGTGAGCGATCACGGTAAGGGTGGAAAGGCGGAGATAAGCGCCCGCCGTCGGCACGGTGACGTGCCGTTCATGTAAACTCTATCCGGAGCAACACCCGACAGGACGGCGAAAGCCGCGTCTGCCCGACGTAGGTCCGAGGTGGTGGCATGAGCCCTGCGGCAACGCAGGGCCGGAGATAGATGACCGCACAAATACAGAACCCGGCTTACAGATCCTCCCGAAGCCTTTTTTGGAAGTGATAAAATGAATAAAAATATCGTCTGCGTAGGCGAGATACTCTGGGACATAATAGGCCAACAAAAGCATATCGGCGGAGCGCCATTTAATACCGCAGCACACCTTGCGGCCCTGGGCTTTGAGGCCTACCCCGTCTCGACGCTTGGAAGGGACGAGCTTGGAGCAGGGGCTCTTGACGAGCTTAAAAGGCTCGGCGTAAGGGATGATATGGTCGCCTTTTCGGACTGCCCGACGGGCTATGCAAGGGTATTTTCAAAGGCCGACGGTACCCCCGACTTTGAGCTTCCCCTCGGTGTGGCCTACGACCAAACGCGCATAACCCCCGAGCTTTCAAAGAGGATAAAGGAGCTTGACCCGAGGGCTGTAATATACGGAAGCCTTGCCCTTAAGCGCTCGGATGCCCTTAAAAACGACCTTTTTACCCTAATTAGCGAGCTTGAGGAGACCGTCGGATTTTTCGACGTCAACCTCCGCAAGGACTTTTTTGACGGTGAGCTTTTAAAAGAGGGCATATCCCTTTGCAGGATAGTTAAGTTCAACGACGGTGAGCTCGGGGTCATCTCCCGTGCGGTATACGGCCGTGAGCTTGGATTTAGGGAATTTGCCGAAAGGGTGTTTTCCGAGAGCGGCTGCCAAGCCGTGGTGCAGACCTGCGGAGAAAAGGGTGCTCTGGCGTTTGGACGTGATGGGAAATACGCCGAGTCGGGAGCGATAGCCGTCGAGGTGGCAGACACCGTCGGAGCGGGGGATGCCTTCAATGCGGGCTTCCTCTGCAGATATATTTCCGGGGCTGACCTTTCGGCCTGCCTTGCCGCAGGCAACCGTATGGGAGCCTACGTCGCCTCGAAAAAGGGTGCCGTACCGCCCCTTGAAGAGGCGCTTGTAAAAGAAGTACTCGGATGCTGACCGAATAAAGTACATATTTAATGCAAACACTTCCTTTGACAAAACAAAGGGAGTGTTGTTATTTTGAAGGCCTGTATACTCGCCGGCGGCGAGGGCAGACGGCTCCGTCCTCTTACCTGCCGTCTCCCGAAGCCCATGGTAAATATATGCGACCGTCCGGTCATTGAACGTATAATCGAGACCCTCAAGCCCTGCGGCGTGGATAAGATAGCCGTTACGCTGATGTATATGGGAAATACCATCCGTGAGCGGCTGGGAAGCGGACGTGAGCTTGGCGTGGAGATAGAATACTTTACCGAGGAGACCCCGCTTGGTACGGCGGGAGGTGTCGGTGCGGCAAAGGAGTTCTTATGCGACGGAGACTTTATCGTCATTGCGGGGGACTGTGTCACCGAGCTTCCCCTTGAAAAAGCTGTCAAGGCCCATAAGGAAAGCGGTGCCGAGGCTACGGTGGTGCTGACCTCGAGAAACGACCCCGGCGAATACGGTCTTGTGCTGACCGACGAGAACGGACGGATAGTCCGCTTTACCGAAAAGCCCGCACGTGAGCAGGTCTTTTCAAACCTCATAAATACCGGCATATATATACTTTCCCCCTCGGTGCTTGAGGAGATACCCTCCGACCGCCCCTGCGATTTTGCCCGTGACCTCTTTCCGAGCCTGCTGCGCCAAAACAGATTTATCCTCGGCTGTGAGCTTGAGGGCTACTGGTGCGACATCGGCGATACGAGGGCCTACCGTGAGGCAAACCTGCGCTACGCCGCAGGGGATAACTTTATCGGCGCAAACGCCTCGGTCGGCCTTGGAAGCAGTGTAAGGGATTCGGTGGTCTACGGCACGGTCGGAGCGGGGTGTGAGATAGAGGGAAGCGTGATATGCCACTCCGCAGGTGTCGGCAACGGCTGCGTGCTCGGCGAGGACTGCTGTATAGGAGAGGGTGCCGAGCTCGGCGACGGTATATCTGCGGCTCCCGGCACAAAGGTCTACGCAGGGGTAAAGCTCGGCGGCGGACGCTTTATATCGGGTGTCATAACAAGCTCGGACGGCGAGGAGGCGGTCTTTGACGAGACGGGCCGCCTCTGCGGCCGTTTTACCCCCGAGGACACCGCCTTTCTCGGTCGGTGTGCGGCTTCTCTTCTTGAAGAGGGCTCACGTGTCGCCGTCGGCGGCGGACTGCTGACACTTGCGGGAGGTATTACCTCGGCAGGCTGCGGAGCACTGCTTTTCGATGCCGACAGTCCTGCCTGTGCCGCAACGGTGGGGGCGGCGGTCGGCTGTGCGCTGACGGTATTCCCCTTTGACGGAGGATTTTATTTCTTTGACCGTGACGGAAGGGCGGTCTCGGCGCAGTTTGGTAAGAAGCTTCTTTCTGCCATCTCACGGCGTGACGTCCGCACCGCCGGAGAGGGTACGGTGTCGTTTTTGACAGGCTGTCCCGACATCTACGCCGCCACCGTCGCCGCAGGCAACGAGGGCAGGGGAATGAGCGTTGACACCTCCGACCGTACCCTCAAAAAGGCTCTGCAGGCGGCAGGCTTCAAGGTAAAGCACCCTTCTCCGATATCCGTCGAGCTGACCGACGGCGGCTTCGGCTTCAGGATAAACGGGCTTTCTTCAGGTACAAGCCTTGCTCTGCTTCTTTTGAGCCGTATCTCCGAGCACCCCGAAAGAGCGATCGCCGTTGCCTACGGTGCACCCGTAGCGTTTGACCGACTGCCCTGCAGGGTGTTGCGGCTTGAGCGTGACGGTCAGGAGGCGGAGGACGTCTACAGAGAGGATCTGTTTTTGCGTGACGGCTCTGCGGGTGCGCTGACCCTTCTCTCGGCGGTTGCGGCGGGAAGGGCGGAGCTTGAAAGACTGCGGGCCGAGCTTCCTGACTTTTTCATCACCGAGCGGACGGTGGAATGCAGCTCCGAGCCATCGGCGGTGATGAGACGGCTCTGTGAGAGCCTTCGGGGGGTGGGCTGTGAGTACCTCAGAGGGGTGCGTGCCGCCCTTGACGGCGGATACGTCACCCTCGTTCCCGGCTCAAAGGGACGGGAGATACGCATAATTGCCGAGGGAGAGAGCGCCGAGTTTGCAAGCGAGATTTCCGATGAATTTGTCGGAAGGACACGGGATTTTGACCAAAAGAGCAGATAAACGGCGTATTTGTCCTCTGCCGTTGCAAAAAAGTCAAAAACGGATATTTACAGAAACGATATTTTGTGGTATGATATATACGCTTTGGGCGTGTAATTATTACGAAGCTGTCGTCTGCGGGCGGACGTCTGCCGACGGCGGCTTCGAAAGGATAAAGATACATAGCGCTTTTCTTAAAAATATAAAGGAGTATTTATGGCACAAAAACTTAAGATCATCCCTCTTGGCGGTCTCAACGAGATCGGCAAGAACTTTACCGTCTACGAGTTTGACAAGGAGATCATAATCGTAGACGTTGGTCTTGCGTTCCCCGGCGACGAGATGTTCGGCATCGACCTTGTAATTCCCGACTTCAGCTACGTCATCCAACACAAGCAGAAGGTCAAGGGCATCTTCATCACCCACGGACACGAGGACCACATAGGCGCAATTCCCTACCTGATGAGGGATATCGACGCACCCATCTACTGCACCAGCCTCACCGCAGGCCTTATCGAGCTCAAGCTTGCCGAGCACAAGATGCTCTCAAGGGTAAAGGTAAACCGTGTTTCACCCGGAGAGAGGGTAACGACCGACCGCTTCTCGGTCGAGTTTATCCACGTAAACCACTCCATCGTCGACGCCGTAGCCTTTGCCATCACTACCCCCTGCGGCGTGGTGCTTCATACCGGCGACTTCAAGATAGACTCTACCCCCGTCGACGGACGGATGATAGACCTCGCCCGCATCGGTGAGCTTGGCAACGAGGGCATCACCCTTATGCTTTCCGACTCCACCAACGTCGAGCGCCCGGGCATCTCCATGTCCGAAAGCATGGTAGGTCATTCCCTCAACGCCATCTTCAGCGGCTCGGATAAACGTATAATCGTTGCAAGCTTTGCCTCCAACGTCCACCGCATACAGCAGGTGATAAATGCCGCCGTGGCAAACGGCAGAAAGATAGCCGTGTCGGGGCGGAGCATGGAAAATATCATGAACCTCGGCTTGGAGCTTGGATATATCAAGATACCCGAGGGCTCCCTTATCGACATCAACGACATAGGCCGCTACCAGCGCAAGAAGGTCTGTATCGTCACCACGGGCAGTCAGGGCGAGCCGATGTCCGCCCTTTCAAGGATGGCCTTTGCCACCCATAAGCAGGTCAGCATCTCCTCGGGAGACCTCGTTATAATCTCGGCAAGCCCCATCCCCGGCAATGAAAATGCCGTCTACGGTCTTGTAAACGAGCTCTACCGCCTCGGTGCAGAGGTGGTATATGAGCGTCTTGCCGAGGTACACGTGTCGGGACACGCCTGCCGTGAGGAGCTAAAGCTCCTGCTCTCCCTTGCAAGACCGAAAAACTTTATGCCCATCCACGGCGAATACCGTCACCTTGCAAGCCATGCCAACCTCGCAAAGGACTGCGGCGTGCAAAACGTCTTTATCGGCGAGGTGGGACGCATCCTTGAGATAAGCAAGGAGGGGGTCGTCAGGCTGGGCGGTACGGTACAGTCGGGCAGCGTAATGGTCGACGGTCTTGGCGTGGGCGACGTCAGCTCGGTGGTGCTTCGTGACCGCAAGCTTCTTTCGGAGGACGGACTTATAATCGTCGGTCTTACCCTTGACGAGCAAAACGGCAACATCCTTGCCGGTCCCGATATCATCACCCGCGGCTTTATCTATGCCAAGGAGGCCGATAATCTGACCACCCAGATGAAGGAGCTTGCAATACGCTCGGTCGAAAGGGCGATGGCAGGTGGCAGGTGCGACTGGAATACGGTCAAGGCCGAGATACGCTCGGAGCTGTCGGGTCTTGTCTACAAGCAGACCAAGCGTTCACCCATGATCCTCCCGGTAATAATGGAGGTATAATTTTTGCGGCGCAGAGAAATCTGCGCTGCTTTTTTGCGGTCGGTAGTAATGCTCTACAAATATTTTCCGCCGTAAAAGGAATATTTGTCTGACAATCCAAATTTGGGAATAGGGGCCGTTTGTGCTTGAAAAAAGGTGCAAAACGGAGTATAATTTATACTGAAAGAGGGGTTGCTTTTATGACTGAAAAAACTCTCAAGGTCGGAGTCGTTCTCGGTTCCGACAGCGATCTGAAGATCATGAGCGGATGTATCAAAACTCTGGACGCCTACGGGGTCCCCTGCGAGCTGAGGATAATCTCTGCCCACAGAACTCCCGCCGCCGCCGCAGAGTTTGCTAAAAACGCCAAGTCCAACGGCTTTGGTGCAATAATCGCCGCAGCGGGAAAGGCCGCACACCTTGCAGGTGCACTTGCAGCCAACACCACACTTCCCGTTATTGCGGTACCGGTGAAGGCGTCTGCCCTTGAGGGGTTGGACGCACTTTTGTCGTCGGTGCAGATGCCCAAGGGCGTACCCGTAGCGACCGTCGCCATCGACGGCGGAGACAACGCCGCACTTCTTGCCATACAGATCCTTGCCGTTTCGGACAGCCGTCTTGCCGACCTGCTCGAGGCCGAAAAGGAGCGTATGGCCCGTGAGGTCGAGGCAAAGGACGCCTCTGCAAACGAACTTCTGAAGAAAGTGATGGAGAATAGGTAATGCTTAAGAAGATCTCAAGCGGTAAGGTCCGCGAAATATACGATGCAGGCGAGGGCAGACTCCTCATCGTCACCTCCGACCGCATCTCCGCCTATGACGTTATCATGCCCACCGCCATCCCCGGCAAGGGAAAGATACTCAACGGCCTTGCCGAGTTTTGGTTCGAGCTGCTTGGCGGCGTTATAAAAAATCACCTTATCTCCACCGATATAAAGGATTTCCCCGCCCCCTTCAATACCGAGGAGTACGCAGGCCGCACCATGCTTGTAAAGCGTCTTAAGATGCTCCCCTACGAGTGCATCGTCCGCGGCTACATAACCGGCAGCGCCTGGGAGTCCTATAAAAAGGACGGCACCGCCTGCGGTATCCCCCAGCCCGAGGGACTGTCCCTCTGCGACAAATTCCCCACTCCGCTGTTTACCCCCTCGACCAAGGCCGAGGAGGGTCACGATATAAACATCACCTTCGAGGAGATGGAAAAGGGTCTCGGAAGCGAGCTTGCAGGCCTTGTGCGTGACAAGACCGTCGAGATCTATCTGCGTGCCTCGGAGTACGCCGCAAAGCGAGGCATCATCATCGCCGACACCAAGCTTGAGTTCGGCCTTGATGAAAACGGCGAGCTCGTCCTTGCCGACGAGGTCCTCACCCCCGACTCCAGCCGCTTCTGGTCTGCCGAAAACTACGAGGTCGGCAAGGACCAGTCCAGCTTTGATAAGCAGTACCTCCGCGACTGGCTGCGTGATACCGGTAACAAGGGCGTCGAGCCCGGTCCCGAGCTGCCTGCCGACGTCGTCAGAGAGACCCAAAACAAATACGCCCTTGCCTATAAGCTTATAACCGGAAAGGAAATCGCCTGATGGAAGAAAGAAAACTCAGGGAAGAGTGCGGCGTATTTGCCATAACCACCGATCCTTCGGAATCCTACCACGCCGCAAGCGAGACCTATACCGCCCTGTTTGCCCTCCAGCACAGAGGCCAGGAGACCTGCGGTATCGCCGTTAACGACCGAGGCGTGATAACCGTCAAAAAGGGTGTGGGACTTGTCAACGAGGTGTTTGATATCGAGTCTCTCAACGCCCTTGAGGGACAGGCGGCCATAGGCCACGTCAGGTACTCCACCGCAGGGTCAAACGACTGGCTCAACGCCCAGCCGACCGTCGTCCGCCACCAGAAGGGTAACCTCGCAGTCGCCCTTAACGGACAGATAACCAACGCCTACTCCCTTCGCTCCGAGCTTGAGCGCAAGGGCTGCATATTCCAGACCGACTCCGCAAGCGAGCTTGCGGCATACCTCATCGTCAGAGCGAGAATGAACGTCGGCACCATCCAGGAGGCACTCTGCGTCGCCGCAAAGCAGCTCAAGGGTGCGTTTTCCATCGTCGTAATGTCCCCCAGAAAGGTCATGGCCGTCCGTGACGGCTACGGCTTCCGCCCCCTGTGCATAGGAAGGCTTGGCAAGGGCTACGTCATCTCCAGCGAGTCCTGCGCCATAGAGTCTGTCGGCGGCAGACTCGAAAGGGACGTCGCCCCGGGCGAGCTGATCGTCATTGAGGACGGCAAGCTCAGCTCCATGGATACCGGCTTAAGGGAGAAAAAGACCGCACTTTGTTGCTTTGAATACGTCTACTTTGCCCGTCCCGACAGCGTCATCGACGGACTTTCTGTCGACAGAGCAAGACGTCTCATGGGCGCCCACCTTGCCCGCCTCCACCCCGTCGAGGCCGATATCGTCATCGGCGTACCCGATTCGGGTCTCTCTGCGGCAATGGGATACGCCGAGGAATCGGGCATACCCTACGGTGTGGGACTTATCAAAAACCGCTACATCGGACGCACCTTCATCCAGCCCACCCAGGTCGAGCGTGAACGTGCCGTCAAGATAAAGCTCAACGCCATGGCCGAGAACATCCGCGGCAAGCGTGTAGTCATGATAGACGACTCCATCGTCCGCGGCACCACGGGCGACAGAATAGTAAATATCCTGCGTGATGCGGGAGCTACCGAGGTGCATATGCGTGTGGCCTCGCCTCCCTTTACCGATCCCTGCTACTACGGCACCGACGTTCCCGACCGCAGTATGCTCATAGCTCCCAACCATTCGGTCGAGGAGATCGCAAAGAAATTCGGAGTTGACAGCCTCGGCTATCTGACCGAGGAGGCCCTGGCAGACGTTGCAAAGGAATGTGACCTTGAATTTTGTACCTCCTGCTTCAACGGAAGATATCCCGTCGAAAGGGAGATGGAAAGCAGTATCTACGAGAGGAGAATAGGGGAATGAACAATTCTTTCAGCGAACACTATAAGGAAGCGGGCGTAGATATTACCGCAGGCTACGAGGCGGTAAAGCTTATGAAGCCCTACGTCGAGCGCACCCGTATTCCCGGCGTGCTTGGAGGAGTGGGCGGCTTCGGCGGCCTTTTTGCTCCCGACCTCAGCGGTATGAACCGCCCGGTATTCGTTTCGGGTACCGACGGTGTGGGCACCAAGCTTAAGATCGCCTTTCTCATGGACAAGCACGATACCGTCGGTATCGACTGCGTTGCCATGTGTGTAAACGACGTTGTCTGCGCAGGAGCAAAGCCCCTTTTCTTCCTTGACTACATAGCCGTAGGCAAGAACTACCCCGAGCGTGTTGCCGACCTGGTAAAGGGAGTTTCGGAAGGCTGCGTGCAGGCAGGCTGCGCCCTTGTTGGCGGTGAGACCGCCGAAATGCCGGGATTTTACCCCATAGATGAGTACGACATCGCAGGATTTTCGGTGGGCGTGGTCGACTTTGAAAAGATAATCGACGGCAAGAGCCTCGCCGCAGGCGACGTTCTCATCGGCCTTCCCTCCAGCGGTGTCCACTCCAACGGCTTCTCTCTTGTCAGAAAGGCCCTCGGAGTCAGCAAGGAAAGGGTAGAGCAGTACATCCCCGAGCTCGGCAAGACCCTCGGCGAGGAGCTGCTGACCCCCACCCGTATCTACGTCAAGCCCATGCTTGAGGCCATAGCCGCAGGCGGCATCCACGGTGTCAGCCACGTTACCGGCGGCGGCTTCTATGAAAATATCCCCAGAATGCTCCCCGACGGTGTCCGTGCAAAGGTCGAGCGTGCCGCAATACCCGTCCTGCCGATATTCGACATGATCGCCAAGGAGGGCGGAGTTGACGACCGTGATATGCTCAACACCTTCAATATGGGTATCGGTATGGTCGCCGCTGTCGCCTCCGACAGGGCAGACGCCGTCCTTGCCGCACTCAAGGCCGCAGGCGAGGATGCCAGAGTCATCGGTGAGTGCGTATCCGGCGAGAGCGGAATAGATATTCTCTGATGCGGAGGTCGGTAAGGTGAACATTGCCGTACTGGTCTCCGGCGGCGGAACGAACTTTCAAGCCCTGCTTGATACCTACGCCGCAGAGGGCCTCGGAGGGGGAGAGATAGTCCTCTGCCTTTCCTCAAGCCCCGACGCCTATGCACTTGAGCGTGCAAGGCGGTTTAACGTGCCGACCGAGGTGGTCGACCGCAAAAAATATTCCGACCGTGAAAGCTACACCCTCGCAGTTATGCAGACCCTTGAAAGCTACAACGTAGAGCTGATAGTTCTCTCGGGATTTATGTGCATAATGGGTGAGAGCTTCTGCAAGCGGTATGAAAACCGCATAATAAACGTCCACCCCGCCCTTATTCCCTCCTTCTGCGGAGAGGGGTACTACGGGTTGAAGGTGCACCAAGCCGCACTTGACTACGGTGTCAAGGTAACGGGTGCAACGGTGCATTTTGTCACCGCCGAGACCGACGGAGGTCCCGTCATTCTCCAGAAGGCGGTCGATATAGAGCAGGACGATACCCCCGAAACGCTCCAGAGACGGGTCATGGAGCAGGCCGAATGGAAGATACTTCCTGCGGCGGTACGGCTTTTCTGTGAGGGAAGGCTTGCCGTTGAGGGTCGAAAGGTTATAATAAAGGAGTAATTTGTTATGAGAAGAGCCATAATCAGCGTTTCCGACAAGACCGGCATCGTCGAATTTTCCAAAGAGATCGCCGCCCTCGGCTTTGAGATCCTCTCCACCGGCGGTACCGCCAAGACCCTGACCGAGGCCGGCATCGCCGTTACCAACGTCTCCGACGTCACCGGATTCCCTGAATGCCTTGACGGCAGGGTAAAGACCCTCCATCCCATGATCCACGCAGGTATACTTGCCATGCGCTCCAATCAAGAGCATATGGATACCCTCAAGACCCTCGGCGTCGAGCCCATCGACCTGGTCGTTATCAACCTCTACCCCTTCAAGGCCACCGTCAAAAAGCCCGAGGTCACCCTTGAGGATGCCATCGAAAACATCGACATAGGCGGTCCCACCATGCTCCGTGCCGCCGCAAAGAACTGGCAGGACGTCGCCGTCGTCGTCGACCCCGCCGACTATGCCACCGTCATCGACGGATTTAAGAAGGGCGAGGTCGCCCGTGAGGACAAGTTTAAGCTGGCGCTGAAGGTCTTTGAGCATACTGCGGCCTACGACAGCCTCATCTCCTCCTGGCTCCGCAAGCAGATCGGCGGCGGTATGCCCGAAAAGCTCTCGCTGACCTTCGAAAAGGTGCAGTCCCTGCGCTACGGCGAGAACCCCCACCAGTCTGCCGCCTTCTACGCCGAGCCCCTCAACACCGAGGGTACCCTCGCCGCGGCAAAGCAGCTCCACGGCAAGGAACTCTCCTTTAACAACATCAACGATACCAACGGCGCTATCGACCTGCTCAAGGAATTTGAGGGTCAGCCCTGCGTCGTCGCCGTCAAGCACGCCAATCCCTGCGGCGTGGGTACGGGCAATAACATCTACGAGGCCTACACCAAGGCCCACGATGCCGATCCCGTCTCCATCTACGGCGGCATAGTTGCGGCAAACTGCGAGATCGACGCCGCAACCGCAAGCGAGATCGCCAAGATATTCATCGAGGTCGTCGTCGCACCCTCCTTCTCGGCCGAGGCCGTCGAGATACTCACCAAGAAGCCCAACATCCGTCTGCTTGAGCTGCCCGGTGTCGGCAATAAGCCCGCCGCAGGCAGAGTAGACATCAAAAAGGTCGGCGGCGGACTGCTTGTTCAGGACTACGACTATCCCGACCTTAATATGGACGAGCTCAAGGTCGTTACCGACCGTGCCCCCACCGAGGCCGAGCTCAAGGCCATGCTCTTTGGCTGGAAGGTAGTCAAGCACGTCAAATCCAACGCCATCGTCCTTTGCAAGGAAGACCGCACCACAGGCGTAGGCCCGGGACAGATGAACCGTGTCGGCGCCGCCGACATCGCCATCAAGGGCGCAGGCGCAGAGGCCGCAGGCTCTGTGCTTGCAAGCGACGCATTCTTCCCCTTTGACGACAGCGTCGAGCAGGCCCACGCCGCAGGCGTGACCGCCATCATCCAGCCCGGCGGCTCCATCAGAGACCAGGATTCCATCGACAAGTGCAACAAATACGGCATCGCCATGGTATTTACCGGCATGCGCCACTTCAAACACTGATATGAGCGCCGATAAAATGAACATTCTCGTCGTCGGCGGCGGCGGACGGGAATATGCGATAATCAAAAAGCTTTCAGGTAGCCCCCGTGCGGGTAAGCTTTACGCCGCACCCGGCAACGGCGGCATCGCCGCAATGGCCGAATGTGTTCCTCTTAAGGCCACCAACCTTGACGGTATCTGTGCCTGGGCGGAGGAAAACAAGCCCGACCTCGTGGTCGTCGCCCCCGACGATCCCCTTGCGGCAGGTCTTGTCGACCGCCTTGAGGAGATAGGCATTACCGCCTTCGGCCCCCACGCCAACGCCGCAATAGTCGAATCCAGCAAGGCTTTTTCAAAGGGCTTTATGGAAAAATACGGCATCCCCACCGCCTCCTGCCGTGTCTTTGACGATGCCGAAAAGGCCAAGCAGTACGTCCTTGAAAAGGGCGCACCGATAGTCATCAAGGCTGACGGCCTTGCCCTTGGCAAGGGTGTTACCGTCGCCGCAACGATCGAGCAGGCGCTTGACGCCGTCGAGAGCATGATGAAGGCAAAGGCCTTCGGAAGCTCGGGCGAGCGTGTGGTCATCGAGGAGTGCCTCTTTGGACCCGAGGTAAGCGTCCTTGCCTTCACCGACGGCGAAAACGTACTGCCGATGGTATCTGCGCAGGACCATAAGCGTGCCTTTGACGGCGACGAGGGTCCGAACACAGGCGGTATGGGCGCATTCTCCCCCAGCCGTTACTACACCCCCGAGATCGCAAAGATCTGTATGGAAAGGATATTCCTGCCGACGGTCAAGGGACTTAAGGCCGAGGGCCGTACCTTCAAGGGTGTCATCTATTTCGGACTGATGCTGACCGCTGACGGACCCAAGGTCATCGAGTACAACGCCCGCTTCGGCGACCCCGAGACCCAGTGTGTGCTTCCGAGGCTGGAAAGCGACCTGCTTGAGATATTCCTCGCCTGCATAAAGGGCGGTCTTGACAAGATCGACATCCGCTGGAGCGATAAGGCCTGCGCCTGCGTCGTGCTTGCAAGCGGCGGCTATCCCACAAGCTACAAAAGCGGCTACGAGATATTCGGTATCGACGAGGCCGAGGCCGAGGGCGCAGTCGTCTGCCACGCAGGCACCAAGCTCGCTGACGGTAAGTACCTCACCGCAGGCGGCAGAGTCCTCGGTGTCACCGCTATGGGCGATGACCTCAAGGACGCAGTCGCAAACGCCTACTCTGCGGCAAAGCATATTTCCTTTGAAAATATGCACTTCCGCACCGACATCGGCGTAAAATAAAAACAAATACCCCCGACACGGAAATTCCGTATCGGGGGATTTTTTTATATATAGGGTCTACCCAAGCAGGGTGTCAAGCACCATCATAAGCATAAAGCCGACGGCAAAGAGCACCGTGCCGACGTGGGAATGCTCGCCCTCGGACATTTCGGGGATGAGCTCCTCGACCACGACGTAGAGCATAGCTCCTGCCGCAAAGCTTAAAAAGTAGGGAAGAGCAGGTATCACCGCTCCTGCAAGAAGCAGGGTAAGCAGAGCACCGAGCGGTTCGACGGCTCCCGAAAGAGCGCCGAGGAAAAAGGACTTTTTCTTGCTCATGCCGTTTTCTCTCAAGGGGATGGAGATTATAGCGCCCTCGGGGAAGTTCTGTATGGCGATACCGACGGCAAGGGCAAGGGCCGTTGCGGTCGTAACTCCGCTTTCTCCGCCCTGAAGTCCTGCAAGCACCGCACCGACGGCCATGCCCTCGGGCAGGTTGTGAAGTGCGACGGCAAGTATCATCATGGTCGAGCGCTTGAAGTTGCTTGAAGGACCCTCGGCCTCGCTTGCGGCGACGTGAAGGTGGGGGATGACCCTGTCAAGAAGCATCAAAAATCCAAAGCCGAGTATCAGACCGACCACGGCGGGTATAAAGGACAGGCTTCCGTAGTCCTCCGAAAGCTCCATGGAGGGGAGTATAAGGCTCCATACCGAAGCCGCCACCATAACGCCTGCGGCAAAGCCGATAAAGCCCCTCTGTACGCTGCGGGACATCCCGTTTTTCAAAAAGAACACGCCGCCTGCGCCGAGTACCGTGCCTACAAGCGGAATAACTACCGAAAAAATAACGTCGGTCATAGACTCACTTCCTTGGCGCAAATTATACCACGAAAAGCCTCAAAAGTCCATACCCAAAAAAACGGACCCGACGTCGGTCGGGTCCGAGCGGTATTCAGCTGATCCTCTTGTTCTTCCAGCGACCGATACGGTAAAACAGAGCGGTAAGAGCCGCACCGATGACCCAGGATGCAAGCAGGGATATCTGGATGCATTCCTTTTGGCCGTAGGGAAGCTCGGCGGTACGGGTCAGGAAGGAGATGCCGTAGGCGATGGGAACACGGACGGCTACGGTGGTGATAAGGGATATCCACATGGGGGTCATGGTATCGCCTGCGCCACGCATGATGCCCGAGAGGCTCTGGGTGACGGCCACGGCGATGTAGCCAACGGCCAGTATCCGCATGAGCTTGACGCTGAGGCTGACAAGCTCGGCAGTATCGGTAAATATGGCCATGAGATATTTGCCAAAGATGAGTATCGCACCGGTTATGACCGTCGAGCAGGCGACTGCAAGGAGGGTACCCTGCTTGGCGCCGAGGGTGACACGGTCGTACTTTCCTGCGCCGACGTTCTGTCCTGCAAAGGTGGTAAGGGCGGTGCCGAAGGAGAAGTTGGGCATCATTGCAAATCCGTCAACACGCATGACTACGACGTTTGCGGCAATGAACTGCTCGCCAAAGCAGTTGGTAAGCGACTGTACGATGATCATTGCGGAGGAGAAGATGGCCTGGGTCAGACCGCTGGGGAGTCCCAGCTTGATGATGGTCTTTACGTACTGTGCTCTGGGACGGAGGTATTTCCAGCCGAAGTCGAAATGCTCCCTCATCCTCATAAGCTTAAAAAGGCAGAGTGCCGAGGAGATGAACTGGGCGATGACGGTAGCAAGGGCAACGCCTGCGACGTCCATCTTAAGCCCTGCGACGAAGTATATGTCAAGACCGATGTTTATAACGGTTGCCACCAGCAGGTAGATAAGTGCGGATACCGAGTCACCAAGTCCTCTTATTATACCGCCGAGGATGTTGTAGTAGGCCATACCTGCGATACCGATAAGGGAGATGGAAAGGTAATCCTGACAGCTGTCAATAATGGTCTCGGGGGTGTTGAGCAGCTCAAGCACGGGGCGGATAAACCATATCGCCGAAAGGATAAGCCCTGCGCAGGCAATGGCGGTGACGGTGATACAGTTGCCGACGGTGTAGGAAAGCGCCTCGCGGTTTTTTGCGCCGTAGTACTGCGAGACCATGACGGTCGCACCGGCAGAAATACCGATAAAGAGTACAAGCAGCATATTCAGTATCGGCAGAGCACTGCCGACTGCGGCGATGGCGTTGTCGCCGTTTGAGGCGTACTGTCCCACAACGATGGTGTCGACGGTGGAATATAGCTGTTGGGCGATGTTGCCGATGAGCATCGGAAGGGTAAAGATAACGATACACTTCCAAACAGAGCCGACGGTCATATCGATCGGAGAAAAGAACTTTTTAAGCATGGGTACTCCTTATTATCTGCATCATTACAAACCTTGATTATACACCCAATATTTTAAGAAATCTTTACAACAGCCCGTTTTATTTCACATTTTAAACCTTTTTTTGACCTTGATACAAATGACGGTAAAAATTTTGAAAAACCCTTGTAAACGTAGACGGAAGATGCTATACTGGGAGAAACCACAGCAAACAATACCGTGCTGTAAAGGGAGGGTAATTATGAAAAAGTTACGCCTTATTGCACTGCTTCTTGCTGCAGTGATGATGCTTGCCTCCTGCGGAGGAAGTAAGCCTGCCGAGACTACCTCGCCACAGACCTCGGCAACCACCGAAGCGTCCACT
>JAFXIT010000013.1 GCA_017532825.1 Clostridia bacterium | reverse complement strand
CATGTTCTCGAAGATAGCGAAGATGGAAGCGGGAGTGGTATCCTTGGAGCCGAGACCGTATCTTCCGCCGAGAACCTTGATGCCGCATCTTTCGCACTCAGCAAGAGAAGCAACAACGTCATGGTAGAGAGGCTCGCCGAGAGAGCCGGGCTCCTTGGTTCTGTCAAGAACCGAGATAACCTTTGCGGTAGCGGGAATAGCCTCGCAGAGCTTTTCAGCAACGAAGGGTCTGTAAAGTCTTACCTTGATAAGACCAACCTTCTCGCCCTTAGCAAGAAGATAATCTACAACCTCCTCTGCAACGTCGCAGATGGAGCCCATAGCGATCATAACGCGGTCTGCGTCGGGAGCGCCGTAGTAGTTAAAGAGCTTGTAATCGGTACCGAGCTTTGCGTTAACCTTGTCCATGTACTCCTCTACGATAGCGGGAAGAGCATCATAGTAGCTGTTGCAAGCCTCTCTGTGCTGGAAGAAGATGTCGCCGTTTTCGGCAGAGCCGCGGAGAACGGGATGCTCGGGGTTGAGTGCTCTGGCACGGAAGGCGGCAATAGCGTCCTTGTCGACCATGGAGGCCAGATCGTCGTAGTCCCAAACTTCAATCTTCTGGATCTCGTGGGAGGTGCGGAAGCCGTCAAAGAAGTTCAGGAAGGGAACTCTGCCCTTGATGGTGGAAAGGTGGGCAACGGCGCCAAGGTCCATGATCTCCTGGGGGTTGGACTCGGCCAGCATTGCATAACCGGTCTGACGGCAGGCATAGACGTCGGAGTGGTCGCCGAATATATTCAGAGCGTGGGAGGCTACGCAGCGGGCTGAAACGTGGATAACGCTGGGCAGCAGTTCGCCGGCGATCTTGTACATGTTGGGGATCATAAGGAGCAGACCCTGGGAAGCGGTGTAGGTGGTGGTAAGAGCACCTGCGCCAAGGCTGCCGTGAACAGCGCCTGCGGCACCTGCTTCGGACTGCATCTCCATGACCTTAACTTTTTCGCCAAAGATGTTCTTAAGTCCGGTAGCGGACCAGGAATCCGTCAGCTCGGCCATGGGGCTGGACGGGGTGATAGGATAGATAGCGGCTACTTCGGTAAACGCATAGCTTACGTGCGCAGCAGCGGTATTGCCATCCATCGAAAGCTTTTTTCTTGCCATTTATTTTTCCTCCTATTATAACATGCATTATCAGTGCATTTACAGCCACATGATATTGTATCATTTTTTCTTTGATTTGTAAACCTCCAATATGCTTTTTTATTCGCTTTGGTATGGATTTTTTTATGGCAATATGCTAAAATAAAGGAAACACAGATAAAGGACGGTAACCGCACTTGAAATACATCGTAGTACTCTGCGACGGCATGGCCGACTATCCCCTTCCCGAGCTTGACGGAAAGACCCCTCTCGAAGCAGCCCACAAGCCGCACTTCGATAAGCTTGCAAGACTTGGCAGAATAGGTCGAATGAGAACGCTTTACCCCGAGCTCGCGCTCGGAAGTGACGTTGCAAACCTCTCGGTCCTTGGCTACGACCCCCACAAATACTACACCGGACGTTCTCCCGTCGAGGCGCTCGGTCTTAACATTCCCCTGTACGAGGGTGACCTCGTGTTCAGAATGAACCTCGTATCCCTATCGGGCGAAGGCGAGTTTGAAAGCCTTACCATGGAGGACCACAGCTCGGGAAAGATAACCACCGAGGAGGCACTTCCCCTGGTCGAGGCGCTTGCCGATGCCTTCGGTGATGACAAGACTCACTTTCATCCCGGCGTGAGCTACCGTCATCTGCTTGTGATGAATAACGGACATTTTGAAGGTGAGCTCACCCCTCCCCACGATATACTCGGCCGCAACATTCTCCCCTACCTTCCAAAGGGCGAATCTGCCGCACCGATAATCGAAATGATGAAGGAAAGCTACCGCATCCTTTCCGATCACCCTGTCAACAAGGACCGTGTAAAGAGGGGCCTTCGTCCCGCAAACTGTCTGTGGCTCTGGGGCGAGGGCACCAAGCCAAGCTATCCGTCGTTTAAATCCTGCTACGGCATCGAAAAGGGCATGATGATAACCGCCGTACCTCTCATCCGAGGACTTTCGGCCGGTATGGGCCTTGATTCCTGCGAGGTCGAGGGCGCAACGGGCGATTACTACACAAACTACGCAGGCAAGGCATCCGCTGCCATAGATGCCCTCAAAAACGGCTATGAATTCGTATTTATACACGTTGAGGCCACCGATGAATGCGGTCACGACGGTGATACCGAGCTGAAGGTAAAGGCGATCGAGCGTATCGACGCCGAGATACTCTCCCCCATTCTTGACTACTGTGACGGTCAGGGGCTTGACTACTAGGTCCTTATAACTCCCGATCACGCTACCCCCATATCCATCCGCACCCACACCGATGACGTTATCCCCTTTGTCATCTACGACAGTACAAAGCCCGGCGAGGGACTGTACCCCTACACCGAAAAGGTCTCCGAGCAATCCACGCTGTTCTATCCCGACGGTTTTGAGATGATGAAGGACTTTATATCTTGACCTAAGCGAGGATCTCTATTATGGAAATAATCGAAAAAAAGCTTCTTATTACCGACTTTGGCGCTGTCCCCTCCCCGGCAGACAGCACATCTGCCATGCGTGCTGCCATCGATGCCTGCGGTCCAAACGACGCAGTCGTGATCCCAAAGGGCAGCTTCAAATGCGGAACAGTCCGTCTCAAAAGCAATATGACGCTGTTTTTTGAGGACGGCGCCGTCATGCTTATGAGTGATGACTACAAGGACTATCTTACAGACGGATCCTGGAGCTGGAGATGTGCCGGATTCACGGCGCAGGACTGCGAAAACATCACCGTCGTCGGGCAGGGAGTGCTTGACGGGCAAAACTGCTTTTGTCCGCTTGGCGAAGAGGGCTTCAGAGGTCCGCATATGATCATTATGGACAGATGCAGAAACGTCTCCTTCAGAGGCTTTACTGTACGTGATTCGGCAAACTACGCCATACTGCTTAACGACTGCTATGATTGCGTCGTAGACGGTATCAACGTCATTGCAGGACACGACGGTGTCCATACCCAGCGCTGTAAGAATTTCAGCATTCAGAACTGTACCTTCCGCACCGGCGATGACAGTATTGCCGGCAGCGATAACAGCAACTTCGTTATAAGTCAATGTTACTTCAACACCGCATGTAACGCTCTGCGCTTTGGCGGCGAGAACGTAACGGTGGAAAACTGCCGTTTCCAGGGACCGGGTGAGTTCATGCACCGTCTTGAGGGCAGACTTGCTTCTCTTCACGCTTTTATTAATTTTGCACCTGCCGACCGTTCCACCAGCATCCCCGTGAGGAACTGGACCGTTCGAAATATAACCGCCGACCACATGCTTTCACTCTACAATCTGAATTCCAAGCGTGAATGGCAGGACGGCCCTATGGCGCAGAATATCCTTTTCGAGGACGTAGTCTGCACGAATATGCAGGAGGCTGTGAAGATAGACGACGGCGGTTGCCATTGCTCGGCCGTCACTCTCCGCCGTTGCAGACTGCACCTTGACCCGTCCGTCGAGCCCCAACCCTTGATCGACGCAGTCAGCTTTGATTCTCTGACGTTGGAGGACGTCACCTTGGACAACGACGGCCGAGGGGTAGGTATATCTGCCAAGAACGGAAGTCTTCTGCGTCTGTCAGATTTGAACGGCAATACGCAGTACACCGTCGAAAACGTCACCGAGGTAATAAAATGACCATTGCAATAATCGGCGGCAACTGCGTTGGCAAATCTTCCCTGGCCGACGCACTTAAGGTAAAGCTAAACGCCACCGTATATTCCGGCAGGGATTATCTCCGTCTTGCGAAAAACGAACAGGAAGCACGGCAACGCTTCAAGGCATTGCTTTCGGAAGCGATGCAGGGAGACCACGTTATTTACGTCATCTCGGAGCCTTCACAGCTTGCCTTGCTTCCCGACGGTGCGTTCCGCATCCTCGTTACCGCCGAGCTCGAGCTGATAAAGGAGCGTTTTGCCCGTCGCACCGGCGGTAAGCTCCCCGCCCCGGTCGAGGCCATGCTCGAAAGAAACCACGGATGCTTCGACTCCGAGCCTTGTGACCTCCACCTTATCTCCCCTTTCGACACCGACGCAGTCTGTGCCGAAATCGTCAAAACACTCAGATAACGCAAAAACATAAAAAAGGACAGGATAATGGGCTGTGCTCTAAGATCCTGTCCTTTTTTATACAAGAAAAACTCCCGGAACTTTCGTTCCGGGAGTTTTAGGATCAATAATTACTCGATCTCAACAACAGCGCCCGAGCCGACGGTTCTGCCGCCTTCGCGGATAGCGAAGCGGAGACCCTTCTCGATAGCGATGGGGTAGATCAGTTCGACTTCCATGGTGACGTGGTCGCCGGGCATGCACATCTCAACGCCTTCGGGCAGCTTGATGACGCCGGTAACGTCAGTAGTTCTGAAGTAGAACTGGGGACGATAGTTGTTCATGTAGGGAGTGTGGCGGCCGCCCTCTTCCTTGGTAAGGACGTAGACCTGGCCCTTGAACTTGGTCAGAGGCTTGATGGAGCCGGGCTTGGCAAGAACCTGTCCGCGCTCGATCTCTTTTCTCTGAATACCACGGAGAAGAGTACCGATGTTGTCGCCGGCTTCTGCGTAGTCAAGAAGCTTGCGGAACATTTCGATACCGGTAACGACGGTCTTGCGGGTCTCTTCGGTCAGACCGACGATCTCGACTTCCTCGGAGAGGCGGAGCTGTCCACGCTCAACACGGCCGGTGGCGACGGTGCCACGTCCGGTGATGGTCATGGTGTCCTCGACGGGCATCAGGAAGGGCAGGTCAGCCTTACGGTCGGGGGTGGGGATATAGGAGTCAACGTTGTCCATGAGCTCAACGATAGGAGCATACTCGGGAGCGTTGATATCGGTGGAAGTGCACTCAAGAGCGACAAGAGCGGAGCCGCGGATGATCGGGATGTCGTCACCGGGGAACTCGTACTTGCTCAGAGCTTCGCGGATCTCCATTTCGACCAGCTCGAGGAGCTCGGGGTCGTCAACGGCGTCGCACTTGTTCATGAAGACGCAGATGGCCGGAACACCAACCTGACGAGCGAGCAGGATGT
>JAFXIT010000012.1 GCA_017532825.1 Clostridia bacterium | reverse complement strand
CTGTTTCGGGCGGGAAAAACCTCGGAGCGAGTTGATTTGTGGCGAGAAGCCAAGAAGGAATTTCCTAATGATTTGTCGGTTATTCATAGCTTAATGTATGCTTTGGATGCAGATAATGAAAAGAAATACGCAGACGAAATAATTGAGTATGGCGAAAAAATTCTTGCGGAATCCACCGACAATTCCCTTCGAGGTGGTGCGATTCAATGCTTGAGTTTCACTTACTATTTTGCCAAGGGAGATGCTGAATCAGCCAAGAAATATGTCAGCATGGCTAACAGTTACGCAATTACTTCCAACCAGATGACCCCTCGATTTCTTGAGGGCGATGAGGCCGTTAAGCTTTGCCAATCAAACATTCAAACACTTGTTGATATGATCTGGGGCAACACTTATATATTGTGTTGGAAGGGCAATTATTCACCGAATGATCGGATAAAATCATTTCAGTTTGCCATTGATTGTTTTAGCTTACTATATTCCGATGGAAATTTTGGATTTTATCACGAAAGAATTTCGCAATGCTACGAGGAAATGGCAGACAATTATCGGAAACTCAATGAAGAAGACAATATGTTTACTTGCCTTGAAAAGGCTGCAGAACATGCTGTTAAATACGATAGCCGCCAAGATGGTATGTATACGGCATTTATGGTAAACAAGGTTGAGCTATCTGTAAACGATGCGTATAAAACTTATACCGGAAATGTTTCTGGGCGGCTTATGAAGCAGCTTAAAGGAGAAAAATATTCTTGCTTTAAAGATGATCCTCGTATGCAGAAAATTATTGAAGGGTTAAATCCCGTAGCAATTATGTGATCGGATTTTTACACTGCAGGTCATAAAAGTCTTTTTGTAGTATTTGGCCTTAAAACCGTAGTTAATAGGTGAAAGGAGGTCGAACGGATGAATGACGAGAGAATAATCGAGTTGTTTTTTGAACGGTCTGAGGATGCTATCAAAGCACTGGATGACAAATACGGGAAGGTGTTTTTCTCGTTGTCGTTCAGGATACTCAACGATCGGTTTGAGGCAGAGGAATGTGTGGCCGATTCTTATCTGGGAACCTGGAATGCGATCCCTCCTGCAAGACCCGATCCGTTGGTTGCATTTGTCTGTAAGATCGTCAGGAATATTTC
Organism: Clostridia bacterium; assembly: GCA_017532825.1. Taxonomy (GTDB): domain Bacteria; phylum Bacillota; class Clostridia; order Oscillospirales; family QAMX01; genus RGIG6452. Next base: position 15,331 of record JAFXIT010000012.1, on the reverse strand, counting down.
ACTGAAACGCTATGAGCGGAAGGTCACCGCCAAGCGTGACAGCCGTTACGACGTGGCGATGGAGGAATTGGAAGACTGCCTTTCCTCCTCGATGACCGTTGAGGAAGAGATCGAGGAACGGGAGCTGACAGGGCTGATCGAAGCCTTCTTGGATTCGCTTTCAAGGGAAAACCGAGTGATCTTCCTGCGACGGTATTGGTTCTCCGACTCATACGCCGACATTGCAAAGCAGGTCGGGCTTACCGAAAAGAACGTATCCGTACGGCTTGCGAGGCTACGAAAGCAATTGCGGAACTATCTGTCAGAAAGAGAGGCTTTAATATGACTGCAAAAAATTTTTCAAATGCACTTGGCAACATAGGCGAAGGCTACGTCGATGAAGCTGTTAGGTATACACCGAAAAGAAAAAGAAGCCCTTGGGTAAAGTGGGGATCGATAGCCGCCTGTATGCTGCTGATCTTAACGGGAGTAATTTTGGGAGACCTGCTTCATTCCGCAGATGCTCCAAACGACGGCGTTGCGTCATATTTTGTTATAACTGCGCATGCTGCTAACGGAGAGTCAACGGAGCTGAGTTTTGCAAGCAGCAGCTGTTTTAATTCGGGAACGGCACAGGGCAATATATTCGGCGTAGATATGCCGACGTTTAACTTTTCGGTCAAGCCGTCCGATCTGAAAAACAATGAAGTCCTCTACGAAAGATTTGATATTTTGATATCATACAACGGGATTCAGGTCGGGGCCACGGACAAGAACGAGCACATTATGGTGTTCTATCTTGTTCACAGAGAGCCCTCGGACGAGCCGTGGGCCTGGTCGGTATCGGGGTGGTTTACCGAACCGACAGACCTCGTCGTCAGGATCGTAGATAAGGAAAGCCGTGAGACCGTTGAAACGATCACGGTGAACGTAAAATATTTGGCAGACAAGCAGGAATATGAGCTGAAGATCACCGAGCTGAATACCAAGTTTGCCCAACAAAAGAGGGCTGTCGATGCAAATAACTTCCTTATGTCGATCCTTTTGGCTAGGAACGGGGCTGATTATCCGGCATGGTTCGGAGGGTGCTACATTGAGGATGACAAGCTGTACGTTAAATTGGTTTCACCTACCGAAGAGGAGTTTAAAAGCATATCCGATGCGCTTGCCTATTTTGACGACGTAGTCGTTTTTGAAAGCGCAGAGAGATCAATGGCTGAACTGCAGGCGTATGCAGACCAAACGGCCGCTGAGCTGATGCAGTTCGGATATGACGTTACCTCCTGGTATGTTGACAGCATTACAGGAAATATCGTAATATCGGTCTTGGAAAAGGACCTTGAAGTGGCAACGGCGTGGGTGACCTATTCGAAGGAAAGCGGAAAAGATCCGCAGGTCGTGGTCGAGATAGGGGAGTATACAGTACCGGATAGCCAGGCGATAGAATTTTGTGCCGATCCGTTTTTGCAAAACAACTCTTTATCCTGGATGTATTCAATAAACGTGAAGATCGATAACGAAAAGATCTATTTGAATGAAATTCTATATGATCAGGTTTCATACATCGATAACCTTGAGTTGGATTTCAGCCAACTCGCCCCCGGACCGTACGTTAACGAAAAAATAACCGAGGTGCTTGATAGGATAAGCAGTCAAAAAGGGTGTTATTTATTGAAAACACAAAGCGAAAGCAGTTGCGGCAAGGAGCTTGCGATGTACGTCATTGATGATACCTATTATTTTGTGCGATTCTTTGACAACGGATCGATCATGCGGATACACTCCGGCAGCGTTAAATAATACACTGCAAGACCTGCGGGCTGAAGCAGACCTTCTTTAAAAGCGGTGGCGTGCAAAGGTTTTAAATTGCGACAAGCCTTGACAGCGGATATAAAAACTGTTATAATGCAGTCGCATAGATCCACCGTTTTAAAATTTGCGGAGGTATGAAAATGGAAAAAATTAAAGTTGCTGTTGTCGGTACCGGTAACATCTGCAGCGGCGCACATATGCCCGTTTATATGGGCCGTGATGACGTCGAAGTGATCGCGTGTGCCGATATCGATTTCCCGAAGGCGCAGGCCTTTGCCGAAAAGTTCAACATTCCTCAGGTCTACGCATCGGTCGAAGAGCTGCTTGCCAACTGCAAGCCTGACTACGTCGACGTATGCACCTGGCCTGCAGCACACGCACCCGTTGCCATTGCTGCGGCAAATGCAGGCTGCCACGTAATGTGCGAAAAGCCGATATGCCACAACCTTGAGGATGCCCTTGCCCTCAAGGAAGCCATCGACAGAAACGGCGTCAAGTTTATGCTGGCCGTTCCGCTCCGTTATGATAAACCCGCAGTACACGCCAGAAAGCTGGTCGACGAGGGTGTTCTCGGTGAGGTATACTTCGGAAAGACTGCGTACGTCCGTCAAAGGGGTATTCCCAGCGGCTGGTTCTCCTGCACCAAGTATGCAGGCGGCGGCCCGATCATCGACATCGGCGTACACAGAATAGACCTTGCATGGTATATGATGGGTTGTCCCAAGCCCGTCTCGGTACTGGCGTCGGCCGTATACAAGATCGGCGACTACCATGATGCGCCCAAGGTCGAGGCTGTAAGCGAAAAGGTCTCTGCAAATAACGCCTGGTCGGGCACTCAGGTCCTTGACTATAAGTTTGACGTCGAGGACTCCGCAAGCGGTGTGATCAGATTCGAAAACGGCGCACAGCTGCTCTTTGAGACCTCCTGGTCCTTCAACGGACCGACCAACAACTCTACCCAGATCGCAGGCGATAAGGCGGGTATTACCTTGGAGCCCTTCAAGCTTTACAGGGCAGAGGGCAGCAAGCTCGTCGAGGAAGACATTCAGGGCGATTTCGGCGGGAATTATTTCGCAAACGAGATCGATCACTTCATTGATTGCATCAGAAACGATAAGGTCCCGTCCTCCAACATTGACCAGGCCGTACAGCTCCAGATGATGCTGATGGGCATCTATGAGTCCTCCAAGGTCGGTCACGAAATTAGCTTCACCTATTAAAACGCCTGATAACCTTTACTTGGTTAGGTAGACTTAAAATCCCGAATGCCGTTGCATTCGGGATTTTGCTTTGTAAGAAGCCTTTGCGGGTTAACAAGGACGGATTTTGCCGCAACGGCCCTGCCTACCGCTTGATTTTTACGGTAGTATTTGGTATAATCTCCGTATAGAAATAATATTTTTTTAGTCTCGGTTTTTATTTGCGGAGAACCGCAGGTGCGAAAAATCGAAAAAAGTGAAAATACGTAGTGATAACGGAGAAAACTATGTCGGATAAGATAAATATCGGAGTATTGGGCGCAGGCACATGGGGCGTTGCGCTTGCAAGGATGCTATGCAATGCGGGACACACCGTAACGGTCTGGTCGGCCATAGAAAAGGAGATAGACGAGCTCAGTGCCACAAGGCGTCACCGCAACTTTCCCGAGGTCGAGCTTCCTAAACAGATAGCATATACCAAGGAGATAAAAAACGCCTGTCTGGGCAAGGATATGGTCGTATTTGCCGTGCCTTCCACCTTCGTGCGGGCTACGGCTCGGAATGCGGCGGCATATATTTCGGCGGGACAGACCGTCGTTGACGTGGCAAAGGGTATCGAAAAGGATACTCTGCAGACGATGACCGAGATAATAACCGAGGAGTTAAACGACCCCGATGTCAAGGTCGTGGCGCTGTCGGGCCCTACCCACGCCGAGGAGGTCATAGCAGACCTTCCCACGACCATCGTATCGGCAAGTCGTGATATGCGTTCTGCGGAATACGTACAGAGGGTGTTTACCAACGACTGTATGCGGGTATATACAAACGACGACGTCTGCGGCGTCGAGCTTTGCGGAGCGTTGAAAAACATCATTGCGGTGGCCTGCGGTATTGCAACCGGCCTTGGGTGCGGAGATAATGCCAAAGCAGCGCTCATTACCAGAGGAATTGCTGAAATATCCAGACTCGGCATGGCAATGGGGTGCAAGGATCAGACCTTTGGCGGTCTTGCCGGCATCGGTGACCTTATCGTTACCGCAACGAGTATGCACAGCAGAAACTTCCGTTGCGGAATACTGCTTGGAAAAGGCGTTCCGACCCAAGAAGCCCTGGAGCAGGTGGGTATGGTCGTAGAGGGCTTGAACGCTCTGCCTGCGGCATTAAAGCTTGCAAGAAAGTACGACGTGCAGATGCCGATCATCGAAACGGTCGATGCGGTTGTGTCGGGAGAGGTCGGCATTTCGGATGCCGTCTCCCTGCTTATGTCCAGAGCCTTAAAGTCCGAGATCGGTCTTGCCGGCTTTGGCGGACGCAGTGAGTATTGATTTCGCATTTTAGAGAAAGGAGATCGGCCTATGAAGCGGATAGTTTTGCTTTTGTTGATAATTGCGATACTTATGCCGATGGGCTTAACTGTGGCCGCCAATTCCAAAGATGTCAACTATGCCCGTGGGCTTAAATGGGATAAAAAGGTTGGCGGTCCGACGGTGGTCATGACAGAGGACGGTGCGATCATGTCCGATATAAACTACCCCTGGGATTCTGTAGGCTGCGATATCCTGCCTGCATTAAAGGATGCCCTTGGCGAGAAGGAATCTGTCACGGTCAAGCTGACCGTAGAGATAAAAGCTGCGCTTAAGGACGGAAACCAAAGCGGCGGGGTATGCCTGCATCCCCTTATTCGAGGCAGCGGAAGCTACGCTGCAACGGGTGACGCCGACTGGAATCGGGAGTACGAATCTACCCTGGGCGGTGATGCGCCCCTGTTTTCCATGTCAGGCTCCAACATAATGATGAGCCTCTCGTCTGAGATCCTGAGCATTCCGTCAGGTGCGTGGGTTACCTATGAAAAGGTCATGAAGCTGACACATAATCAGGTGATGTGCCCGATCCTTTCGGAGTGGATGCTCTGTGTGGACGGAATTGAGCCGACCGGCGGCCTTGAAAGTGTAGAAATGCGTAATCTTTCAATTTGTATTGAAGAAAACAGGTTTGCAGGCGATGACGTCTGGAACGGTGATATCCCTCAGCCGAAGGACGAATATACCGCCCAGGTGTGGTCGCCTGCCGAGATCATCCTGCACAGCACTATAGATTACGATAACCCCTATACGGCTACCGAGATCGATGCGGTGTTTACCCATACCGACGACACACAGATCACCCTACCGGGCTTCTGGATGGGCGGAAGGGTATGGGCTGTCCGTTTTTCTCCCACCAAAACGGGCGAGTGGAGCTATAGCGTCAGCTGCAAGGACCCCGAAAATACGGGTCTGAATGCTACGGGCAGAGTCATAGCGACTGAGACCGACAGTAGCACCGAGCTTTCCGCTCACGGATTTGTTACCACGCTAAAGGATCAGCGCTATTACCAGTACGCCGACGGAACGCCGTTTTTCTGGTTGGGGGATACCAACTGGCAGGCGCCTACCCAGGTTTCCACCACCGTCTGCAATTATCCCGGATGTGATTGCGGCAGTCAGTTCAAGCACATCGTAAACGATCGCCTGGAGAAGGGCTTTACCGTTTATCAGACATATTTCGTCCCCGAGGGCGGAAACGGAGAACGTGGTCTGTGGCTGGATGCGGGACACAGAGAGCCCGACGTTGCCCTGTTTAACGAGAAGATAGACGGAATGTTTGAGTATCTGGGTCAGCAGGGTATGGTGATAGCACTTGGACTTGGATGTCATTCCTCCACTATGAATATGATGAAGCTTGATGACTTCCTCCGCTTCACACGCTATATCGTTGCCAGATACGCCTGTTACTCCATCGTGTGGATCACCGGACAGGAGATAACCGATACCGGGGCAAGTGCGACCCCCGGTTATTCGGTGTTTGACTGCTATATGGAGGCGGCCGCCACGGTCGAAAGGCTTGACGGATATAACCATCCAAACTCTGCCCATATGTATCCTATGTATGCTACCGACGAAAGGGCAGTACGTCTGGATACAAGCGATTGGCACGATTCCTGGACTGTTCAGGGCGGACACGTCAATGAGAACGGCTTTGCAACGGGTCGCTCCAAGAGCTACTATGAGAGCTACTACAACGCTGCGGGTTCGGGATACCATAAGACCTTTATCGAAGCAGAAGCCAACTACGAGGAGATCAACTGCGGCCCCTTTACAGGATATGAATCCAACCGCATCGGTGCGTGGCGTGCAATGCTTTGCGGCAGTGCAGGCTTTACCTACGGCGTTACGGGTGTTTGGGCGTGCTGCTTCTCTACAAGTACCTTTACGGGCTGGTATGACGGTATGAGCTCATATAGCTACGAGCCCTGGTATATGGGTATTGGCAAGCCCGGCTCCTATGAAGTCTCATATATGAAGCAGTTCTTCCTTGACATCGGACCGTGGCAGGAGCTTGTCCCGAGGTTTGACGACACAAGCTACGGCAGTCGCATCAACAGCGAGAAGATACTGCTTGCGTCCACCGAGGATGCCTCTGTGGCGGTGGTCTATCTATACGGGCTTCGCAAGACCCAGAAGCTTGGAACGGTTGAAAAGCTTGACGATACCAAGACCTATGATGTCTACTGGTTTGACACCCGTACCGGTCGTTATATCCCCGTCGAAAAGGATGTTAAGACCTCCGGAGGAACCTACACCTTGCCGCAGCTGCCAACCCAACAGGATTGGGTATTACTGATAACCTCTGTGGGCTTGGATGAGCATTATGAGGAGAGTCTGCCGACCGACCTTAACCCCGAATATACGGCCTTGCCTACGGGAACTCCCGTGACACCCGAGAAGGTGACTGCCGTAGGCGGAATTACCTACGAGGGCTATGAAAAGGCTTCCCAGACTATGACCGATCATACTCTGCGGCTGTATGACGGAGACCCGACCACTGTTTGGACGCCGAGCGCCAACCGCACGACCCAGACCTTCCTTTTTGATCTCGGTAAGGCTCAAAAGCTTACACATATCACCATCACCCCCGCAACGGGTACCGTGATACCGCATTTCAGAGTCTACGGCTCAAACGACGGTGTGCTTTGGACCGTCATCACCGACACCTCTCTGCGTGAAGCCGAGTATTCGGGTGTCGGAAGTGAACCCTTGCAGGGTGTATATCGGTATGTAAGGGTACTTCTGCTCAACGCAGAAACGGTGTTTGATGATGTGACGTATGAAACGGTGAATAACCCCATGACACACGAGACCTATTCGGTCACGAAGATCACAGATATACAGATCTGTTCGGACGGAGAAGGTACGCCGCTTCCTGAAGTGAAGGTCGAAAGCTCCCTTTACAAGACCGACGAAGACGTCGACAATACCGAAGAGGTCGTCAAGCCGGATAACGGCAGTGTATCTGACACCGATAGCGACGGCTTGGATAATGACCGTTACTATGTTCTCGGTGCAGCCGTTGCGGTCTTGGCTGTAGCGGCAGTCGGAGTTATCCTGCTTATAAAGCGCAGGAAGGGTAAATAAAGACTTGAATAAAAGTCCTCCCGGGAGGGAGGATTTTTGTTTTTCTTGACACATTTATGTGTTGTGGTATAATTACATCCAAGGTAAGGCGGTGCTTTTATGATATGTAAACCGATAGATGACCGTGAGCTTGAGATACGCATTGAGTTTAACTTTAATAGGCTTGCCGAGGGCGATTATTACAGCTTTGAAAACATCTTTTCGCCCGAGGATTATACCTGGTATGGGGACAAAGAGGGAAGAGCCCTCTTGGCATTTGTCAGCCATTTTAAGATAAGCGGCAGGGAGATCCCCTGTATGGCTCAGCTGCTCTCTGAGATGGGGAGCCGCTTTAACAGAGAGGGCTATTTCGGACCTGTCTTTAAAGAGGAGATACACGAGCAGCAACTATCGGGACATTCCTGGCTCCTTCGTGGCCTTTGTGAGCATTACGAGGCTTACGGGGATGAGCTTTGTCTGTCCGCCCTGCGCCGTATTGCGGAAAATCTTTACCTTACGAAGATGGGACAGTTTTATTCATACCCCGTTGACCGCAGTCAGGCAGACGACGGAGGGGTCATGGGTGCGGATACGGTAGTTATCGGCAGATGGAACCTCTCAAGCGACGTCGGATGCGCCTTTATGAGCATCGACGGTCTGTCGCATGCATACCGTCTTACTAAGGACGAACGGATCAAGGAGCTCGTTGACGAGATGATAGACGTCTATCTCGGCATAGACAAGGTAAAGCTTCGGGTGCAAACCCATTGCACCCTTACTGCGGCCCGCGGAATGGTGAGAATGTACCGTGAAACGGCTGATGAAAGGTATCTGAAGGGCGCAAAGGAGATATTTGAGCTCTACGTAAGCGGCGGGGGAATGACCGAGACCTACCAGAATCTCAACTGGTGGGGCAGACCCGACACATGGACCGAGCCCTGCGCGATAGTGGATTCCTTTATGCTTGCAGGCGAGCTATATAAGCTGACCTCGGAGGAGCAGTACCGTACCCTTGCGGCAAGGATATACCATAACGGACTTGCAACGGCTCAGCGTGATAACGGTGGAGCGGGGACGGATACGGTCGTACTTGACGGGGTCCGGGACGTCCTTTTCGCCCAAATGTATGAGGCGTTTTTCTGTTGCACTATGCGCCTTGCGGAGGGCCTTCGGTATCTGTCAGAGAATAAGGAGCTGTTTGTGGCACGGCTTGAGGGTGGGGTCTACAAAAAGGGAAGGATATATTCCGACGGGGACCTGCTCTACGCAGAGGTGACGGGCGGTGCGGAGAGGTATGCAGAGCATTTCGTCGAGCTCGACGGCCGACGCCTTTGCCCTGTGGTCAAATACTTCAAGGTGCCAAGCGATACGCTCATGAGCTCAAAGCAGAGGATATTGTTTTAAAAATAAGGATTGCAGGTTATGCTTTTCTATTGAATTTTGGGATTTAAATCGGTTCAAACTAAAAGGTCGAGCACCGACGGATGATTGACTTTTTACCTAAACTATTTTATACTAAAGCGAAGATGGGAGGTCTCGTTTGTGGAAAACTATATCAACCTTGATAAAAATATGATCGTTGATACGATCGGGGATACCGAGGTCGTCTGGCAGGACGTAAGGGATGAGCCCTTTTCCCTGCATGGGTTTTATCAGCCTAAGACCATGCCCTATTTCTGCCGTCTGCCATCGGATGTTGCGGCAGCGACCTCGGAGGGGGTAGACAAGCTCAGCCGAGAGTCTGCAGGCGGAAGGGTACGCTTTTCCACAGATTCACCCTATATCGCCATACGTGCAAAATACCTGGTCGTGGGGCGCTCGTCGCACCTGCCCCTTGTGTCCTCGTCGGGGTTTGATATGTATGCGGACGGAGAGTTCGGCAGTAGGTTCGTCAAGGCCTTCCGTATGCCCTACGATATGGTCGATTCCTACGAGCAGATAATAAGGATGGGCCTGCAGGAAAAGCGCACATACACGATAAACTTCCCCATCCACGCTGTGGTGGAGAGCCTGGAGGTCGGACTGAAGCCGGGTGCTGCGCTCGATGCGCCAAAGCCCTACCGCAATATCGATCCGATACTGTTTTACGGCTCCTCCATCGTTCACGGTACTGCCGCAACACGCCCGGGATTTTCCTATCCTGCAATTATCTCAAGGGAGTTTAACATTGACTACCGAAATCTCGGCTTTTCGGGCAACGCAAGAGGGGAGAGCGTCCTGGCGGAATGGATGGCGACCCTTCCGACAAGTATTTTCGTCTGTGATTACGACCACAACGCACCCTCACCCGAGTTCCTTGAGCAGACCCACTATCCTCTCTACGAGAGGGTACGCGCAAAAAATCCCGAGCTGCCGTATATAATGATCACCCGTCCCGACTGTTGGCTGCTTACCGACGAGCAGGAGAGCGTGTTTAAACGCCGTGAGGTCGTAATGTCGTCCTACCTCAAGGCCCGCTCTGCGGGGGATAAAAACGTCTACTTTATCGACGGAATGGGCTTTAACGTCGCTCCGCATCAGTTCGACCTGACGGCAGACGGTGTCCACCCAAACGATGCGGGCTTTGTACGCATGGCCGACAGCATTGGCTCCGTTATAAGATACATATTTGAAAGAAGCGGTCTTGAATTTTAGATCCTGTTTAGGAAAGCTTGAAAGGAGTAGTAAACATGACCTTGGATCCGCATACACCTATCCCGATCCCAAAGCAGTTTTACTGCAGGGAGGATCTTTTCGGGCTTGAAAGTAAAATAGCAGCACCTGCGGAGTTTTTGCACTGTGCAGAGGTCATGCGTGAGTATATAAAGCGGATGTTTGGGCTGGACTTTTCGGTAGAATGCGGACGGACCGAGAGCGGTATCTGTCTTTGCATTGATGAGAGTGCTCAAAAAGAATCCTATCGGGTTCTGTCCGAGAATGGGCTGGTGCGTATAAGTGCGGGTGACACCGAAGGCTTTTCGCACGGATGTGCTGCGGTCTTACAGACTGCAGAGAGGCTTGAGGACGAGCTGCAGATAAACGCCTACGAGATAAGCGACAGCCCCGACGTTTCCTGGCGAGGGTTGATGGTGGACCTTGCAAGAGGCAATTACAGCTTCGAGGAGGTCCATCGTAGAGGAAAATACGGCGGTACTTGCCCAACGACTGTGGAATGAAGAGCGAACCGTCGGTTATGAAGCCTTTGCAAAGCAAAAGGCAAGGGTGGCCGCGGTGCTCAACAGAATGATCGAGGGCAGGCTCGCAGAGATCCTCTAAAGTGGTCTTGGCAGCTAAACTTTTATAAAAACTTCCGAAAATCCCCCTGGGTGAGGTATTGCTCGTGACGTAGGGTGATGTCCTATAATAGGGGGCAAGGAGGTGATAGCTATGTCAAAATACACAACCGGAGAGATCGCAAAGCTCTGTGGGGTATCGGTAAGAACGGTGCAGTATTACGATGACCGAAAGATACTCATCCCAAGCGAGCTCAGCGAAGGCGGAAGAAGGCTTTACTCGGAAGACGATCTCAAGCGGATGCACGTAATCTGCTTTTTGCGAGAGGTCGGCATATCCATAAACGGAATCTCGGAGATATTTGCCGAGGGTGATACCGCAAAGGTAGTCTCGGTCCTGCTTGATCAGCAGAAAAAAGAGCTCTGCAGGGAGATGTCCGACTGTCAGTCCAAGCTTGCCTTGATCGAAGGAATACAGCGGGAGCTTGGGGCGCTTGAAGGCTTCTCGGTTGAATCTATCGGTGATATAGCTCACATTATGAAGCAAAAAAACAAGCTTAAGAGAACGCGGTGGACCATGGTATTGACGGGAATCCCCGTGACCGCACTGCAGTGGACGTCCATCGTGCTGTGGATCACAAGCGGCCTTTGGTGGTTGTTTGTGATATGGGCCTGCGTGGCCATACCGTGGGGTATCGGCGTATCGGTCTACTATTTTAAGCACGTTGCCTATATCTGCCCCGAATGTCATGAGGTATTCAAACCCCGCTTTAGGGAAGTATTTTGGGCGTACCATACACCCAGGATGCGCAGACTTACCTGTCCTAAATGCGGCAGACGGGGAATGTGCATTGAGGTATATGCCGAAAAAGAACGAAACAAGGTATAGCGTCACACCATCGTAAAAGGAGACCCATTGGGGTCTCCTTTTTTTATCCCTTAAACGGTATCGGGCAGAAACCTGTACGCAAACCCCGAAAATTTTTTCTTGCTATGAGCAAAAGGATATGATAAAATAAACGTAGACAGAGCGATTTCCTTAACGGAGGTAGACCCGTGCAATTCCTTGCCAAAAGCTTTTCGGAGCTCTCGACAGCGGAGCTCTATGAGATACTAAAATCCCGTTCCGAGGTGTTCCTGCTGGAACAGCGCATCGTCTGCCAGGATATGGACGACGTCGACTACGAAAGCCGTCACTACTTCATTGAAAACGGCGGACGGGTGGTAGCCTATCTGCGTGCGTACCATACCGATGAGCGGACCGTAAAGATAGGCAGGGTCCTTACCCTTGAGCACGGGCAGGGGCAGGGCAGGGAGCTTATGAACAAAAGCATTGCCGACATAAGGGAAAGCATGAAGTGCGAAAAGATTACAGTCAATGCCCAAAAGCAGGCCGCAGGCTTTTATGCAAAGCTCGGCTTCAGGACTGTTTCTGGAGAGTTTCTCGAAGAGGGAGTAGTCCACGTTGCAATGGAGCTGGAGCTTAGATAAACCGCAGAGGTGAAATTATGACAGAGAAAAAGAAAGAACTGATCCGTTCACTGAAGTTTGTACTCTTTTCGATAAGCGCAGGACTTATCCAGATATCGAGCTTTGCCCTGCTTGAAGAGGTACTGCACCTGACCCACTGGCTGTCCTATCTTATCTCGTTGGTGCTCTCGGTCTTGTGGAACTTTACACTAAACCGCAAGTTTACCTTCTACTCCGCAAACAATATCCCCGTTGCAATGGTGAAGGTAGCCCTCTTTTACGTAGTATTTACCCCGCTTTCTACCTGGTGGACCGCCGTCCTCACGGGTCAGAGCGTAGGTTGGAACGAATACCTCGTGCTCGGCATGACGATGCTTGTCAACTTCGTTACCGAGTACCTCTATGATCGGTTCATAGTGTTCGGAAAGAGCATAGACACGGCAAAAAAGTAAATATCGCAACCCCTTTGCAAAGGTCCATATCAGACAGGCCGCACGGGTCGTGCATTGAGTACAAAGCAAGGAGGATACTATGGTGAGAAAGCTTAAAGCGTTTGCGTTCCTTTCGTTGGTAGCGGTATGTCTTGTCACAGCGTCCTGCAGCAAGCCCCACGACCACACCTGGGGCAACTGGGTGACTGTGACCGAGCCGTCCTGCATTGCAGTCGGATCCGCTGAGCGTAGCTGTGCCTGCGGTGAAAAGGAAAGCAATACCCTGCCAAAGACCGACCACGATTACGGAGAACTAATCGGCGAGATCCCGCCGACCCGGTCCGACGACGGAGTCCTTGCCCATCACGAGTGTAAGGTATGCCACGCCGTTTTTGACGGCAACAAGGCGCCGCTTGAAAGTCTCGTCATCCCTGCGACGGGCTCTTTGGGTCTTGAGTACGAGGTAAGCTCCGATGGGGTAAGCTGTATGATAACAGGCATCGGAGATTGTACCGACAGCCGTGTGTTCGTTCCAAGAGAGATAGACGGATACAAGGTGCTCGGCATAGGCGATCTTGCCTTCAGCGGTGTTTCCGATATTACCTACGTACATATTGCGGATGGGGTGGAGAGCATCGGTGTATATGCCTTTTGGAACTGTACGGGTCTTGAAGGTATTGACATTCCGCAGAGCGTAAAGCTCATACGCTCTGCCGCATTTGAGGGGTGTACCGCTCTTAAAAGCATATCCATCCCCGAGGGTGTAACCGAGATCAAATACAAGACATTTGATGGCTGTACCTCTCTTGAAGTTGTTGACCTACCGGAGAGCCTTGTCAATATCGAGCCCTATGCATTTAAAAGCTGCAAAAGTCTAAAGTCAGTAGAGCTCCCCGAGGAAATGACGGAGCTTGGAGATTACACCTTTTACGGTTGCACCGCACTTAAAGAGATCGAGATCCCAAAGAGCGTAAGCACCATTGCCGCCACCGCACTTCAATACAGCGGTATAACCCATATCGTATTACCCGAAGGCTTTACCGAGGTTCCCCAAAATATGTTCCAAGGCTGTGAGAGTCTTGAATCGGTAAGGCTAAACGGCGATACAACAACTATCGGGAACTATGCATTTCGTAACTGTAAAAACCTAAAGAGCATCAATATCCCTGAAAGCTTGACCTCTGTTGGTGCGTATGCCTTTTCGGGATGCAGCGGTCTTGAAGAAATAAATCTTCCAGACGGTGTGACGAATATAGGACAGGCTGCTTTTTCGAAGTGCAGCGGTCTTAAAAGCTTTAAAATACCTTCGGGCATAACCGTGATAGGAGAAAGAGTTTTTGAGGACTGCACAGGACTTGAAGGCATTGAGATACCGGAAACCATAACAAAGATCTATTCGCATGCGTTTTCGGGATGCACGGGAATTAAGTCGTTTGTGATACCGGAAAGTGTGACAAGAATTGAAAGTGGCGTGTTTGCAGGCTGTTCCTCGCTTGAAAGCGTTACGCTTCCGCAGAATATGACGCATCTTCCGGGATCTATCTTCTCTGGATGTACTGCTCTTACGAGCTTTGCAATTCCGTCGCATATAACGGCGTTAGGCAGCGGTGCGTTTGCTGATTGCGATGGGCTTACCGAAATGATAATTCCCGAAAGCGTGACGAGTGTGGGAAGCGGCCTGTTTAGCAGATGTGACAACCTTACAAAGATTACCCTTCCTTCCGGGTTGACAGTCCTTCCGGACTCAATGTTTTCGGGATGTACTTCGCTTACCCAATACGACATTCCCGATGGGATCACTAAAATAGGAAATTATGCTTTTTATAATTGCACTGCACTTGCCAAAGTAAAGATCCCTGACGGAGTTACAGAGATCGGTGAGAGCGCTTTTCAAGGGTGTACGTCTCTTGCGTCGATCGATCTGCCGGAAGGACTGAAAAAGATTCAGCAATATGGCTTCAAGGGGAGCGGATTGAAAAAGCTCGTTATTCCCGGAACGGTTTCGTTTATCGGAAAGGAAGCCTTCTGCGAATGTGTTGACCTTGCGGATCTTTTGATATGCGAAGGTGTGTATGATATATGGACCGCAGCATTTAAGGGTTGCACAAGCCTCAAAGAGGTAGTTCTTCCGACGTCAACGGGAAACTTGATGAATAAAGTGTTTTATGGGTGTACCTCTCTTGAACGGGCAGTGGTGGATGGATTTGCGTTACAAGAGGAGCTTTTTGGCGGATGCATTGCGCTTAAGGAAGTCACTATCAGGAATACGTGGTGGTGGCTGAAAAGTATATCGGCAACTGCTTTTGCCGGTTGTACCAGCCTTGAAAATGTATACTTTGACGGAACGGAAAGCCAATGGAATCATGTGAAAAATAATGGCAGTGGTGGGTTCAATACGATAATTATAAGATGACGCCCGAACCTGTTGATACCATAACAGCAATGCTGTATAATAAAACCATCTTGCACCGAGGGTGCGAAAAACGGAGGGAAAAATATGCTTACTATCTGTAACAAACCCCTGGAAAGATTCCACGTCGTACTACCCGAAAACCCCGACCCAGCAGAGGTACATGCCGGAGAGCTGCTTGAGAAGTATGCAAAGCTTGCCTTTGGCATAGAGCTCAACGGCCCAGAAAAGATATTCATCGGCGGCGACCGTCCGACCGACGGAATCCGTTGGGACGGCTTTTGCACCGAGACCGACGGCGAGTCGCTCTACCTCTTCGGAGCAATGCCCAGAGGTACGCTCTATGCGGTCAGCGACTTTGCTGAAAGATACTTCGGTGTGCGCAACT
>JAFXIT010000001.1 GCA_017532825.1 Clostridia bacterium | reverse complement strand
GGCGAAGCCTTGCAAATAAAACCTCTTCACTATTCACTATTACTTATTACTTGCCAAAAATCGACCATAGGGAATAGTGAAAAGTGAAGAGTGAAGAGGTAAAAAGTAAAAATCGACATCCTTCTGTCGAAGAATGTCGATTTTTGGTGGAGACAGCAGGACTCGAACCTGTGACCCCCCGCGTGTGAGGCGGATGCTCTACCAGCTGAGCTATGCCTCCAAAAAGTTTCAGCGGGTTGTTTATAAACCCGCTGAAACTATGGTGGTGACCTGTAGGGGAATCGAACCCCTGTTACCGCCGTGAAAGGGCGGTGTCTTAGCCGCTTGACCAACAGGCCGAGGTGGTAGCGGCAGTCGGATTTGAACCAACGACACTTCGGGTATGAACCGAATGCTCTAGCCAACTGAGCTATACCGCCATATACCACATATAATGCGTCCTCAACAGACAGCTCCGTAATTATAATACAAAAAACTGCCGATGTCAAGACCTTCTGAAAAATATTTTATTATAATATCTACTTGATTTTTTCTCCGGGAAGTGATAATCTATAAGGGAAGGGGTAAGACCCATAAATTCTACCGTTAAGGAGATGTAACAGATATGGCAGGAGATGCAGTACTTAGCCAGTTTAAACAGGCAGAAGAAGTCGCCGTTGTCAGCGGCGAAGGCAAAAAGCTTAAGGTAGGTATCATAGGTACCGGTTGGATCGCCGAGTCCCATATTGACAGCTACAAGAGAATGCCCGACGTTGAGATCGTCGCCGCAGCCGACCTCATCCCCGGCAAGGCAGAGAAGTTCTGCAAGAGGTTCGGAGTAGAGGGCGTACGTTGCTATCCCGATCATAAGTCCATGCTCGAAAACGAAGAGCTCGACGCTGTCAGCGTCTGCACCTACAATACCCAGCACGCCGTCTGCACCATCGATGCACTCGATAAGGGCGTAAACGTCCTCCTCGAGAAGCCGATGTGCGTTACCACCGAGGAAGCCGTTGAGATCTGCCGCGCCGAGAAGCGCAGCGGCAAGGTCCTTTCCATAGGATTCCAGCCCCGTTTTGACGAGAACATGAAGATGGTCAAGAAGGTAGTTGAGTCGGGCGAGCTCGGCGAGATCTACTACATCCAGACCGGCGGCGGCCGCCGTCGCGGCATCCCCGGCAGCACCTTCATCGAAAAGAGCACCGGCGGTATCGGCGCACTGGGCGATATCGGCTGTTACTCCCTTGATATGGTCCTTAACGCCATCGGCTATCCCAAGCCCCTGACCGTTTCGGGCTACGTCTCCGACTTCTTCGGCAAGAGCACCAAGTACAGCAGCGCAAGCGACGCCGCCAGATTCAGCGTCGATGACTTTGCAGCAGCTTTTGTCAGACTCGAAGGCGGAATCATCCTTGACTTCCGTATCTCCTGGGCTATGCACTGCGACACTCCGGGTGATACCATCATCCTCGGTAAGGAAGGCGGCCTGCGCATTCCTTCCACCGACTGCTGGAACGGCTCCATAGGCGGCCCGCTGGTCATCTATCACGACGTCGCCGGCAAACAGGTCGAGACCGTTATCCCCGTTCAGCAGAACCGTGGCCCCGGCCTCTTCGACCAGAAGATCCGCTCCTTCCTCGACGCTATCAAGAACGGCACTCCGTCCCCCGTTCCCTCCAGCCAGATCATCTACAATCAGGCTATTATCGACGGTATCAACCTCTCTGCCAAGGCAGGCAAGGAAGTTGAGATCGAGATCCCCGAGATCTAAGCTGAATATGAAAGACCGCCGAAGCAATGCTTCGGCGGTCTTTGTTTTTGTCTTATCTGCGCCCTTTATAGTTGCTCTTCTGTGCGTTCCTGCCCTTTGCGGACTCCGTCCTTGATTGCTCGGGACGCACCAGAGCGTTTTTACCCGTACCTATCAGATCGGTCCGTCCGACCTTTTTGAGTGCCTGAATGACAAGCTCTCTGTTTTGCGGTGAACGCCACTGAAGCAGGGCTCTCTGCATTGCCTTTTCGGCAGGGTCTCGTGCAACGTATACAGGCTTGAGGGTGCGGGGGTCAAGCCCCGTATAGAACATACAGGTCGATATCGAGCCCGGGGTGGGGTAGAAGTCCTGCACTTGCTCGGGCATTACTCCCTGGGAGTTGAGGTATGCCGCAAGCTCTACGGCGTCCGACAGCGTACTGCCGGGATGTGAGGACATCAGGTAGGGAACGAGGTACTGCTTGAGCCCCAGACGGCGATTGAGCTCCTCGTATCTCTCCTTGAATTCACGGTAGACGCCGAAGCTTGGCTTGTTCATGTGCGCAAGTACGTTGTCGGTACAATGCTCGGGGGCCACCTTCAGCTGTCCGCTTATGTGATGACGGACAAGGTCGTTGAAAAATCCTCTGTCACGGTCGGCCATAAGATAGTCAAAGCGTATACCCGAGCGGATAAACACCTTTTTTATACCGGGTAGGGCACGCAGCTTTGCGAGCAACTCACGGTAGTCACTGTGATCGACACGGAGGTTGGGGCAGGGCTTTGGGGTAAGACAGCTTCTGTCTCGGCAGGCGCCTGCCTTTAACTGCTTTTCGCAGGCAGGAGCACGGAAGTTTGCCGTCGGACCGCCTACGTCGTGTATATATCCCTTAAATCCGGGGAGCTTTGTAAGCAGAACTGCCTCGGCAATGACCGATTCGTGGCTTCTCGGGGTAATTATTCGCCCCTGATGGAAGGTAAGCGAGCAGAAGTTGCACCCTCCGAAACAGCCTCTGACGTGGGTGATGGAGAATTCGACCTCGTTTATCGACGGGACACCGCCGAGCGCATCGTAGCAGGGGTGGGGACGTCTGGTGTAGGGGAGGGCGTAGACGCCGTCAAGCTCGGAGGTGGTAAGGGGTCTTGCAGGCGGATTTTGAACCAAAAACTTATCGCCGTGGCGCTGGATGATGGCCTTGTCGGAGGTGAAATCCGCCTCACGGTATTGCAGACGGCAGGCCTTCGCATATTCGAGCTTGTCCCCGCACTTTTCAAAGGGGGCGCACTCTATCTCTTCGAATGCCGAGCGACCTCTTTCAGAGGAGATAAAGCAGGTGCCTCGGATGTTTGTCAGCTTGGAGACGGGGAAGCCCATGTCGAGCTTTTCGGCGATCTCGGTTATCGAAAGCTCGCCCATGCCGTAGCTGAGTATGTCGGCACCCGAATCTATCAGCGCCGAGGGACGAACGGCATCGTCCCAGTAATCGTAGTGGGCAAATCTGCGCAACGATGCCTCAAGTCCGCCTATAATGACGGGAATATCGGGGTATACCGAACGGAAATATTTGGTATAGGCGTTGAGCGCACGGTCGGGACGCAGCCCTGCTTTTTTGCCGGGAGAATAGAAATCCTCGCTTCTGCGGCGGCGTGCGGCGGTGTAGGATGCGACCATCGAGTCGATGTTTCCTGCGGAGATAAGTGCGGCAAGCCTCGGAGGCCCCAGCTTTTTGAGGATAGAGAGGTCCTTTACGTCGGGCTGGGCAAGCATACAGACACGAAAACCGCGGCTTTCGAGCATTCGGCTGATTATGGCAGCGCCGAAGGAGGGGTGATCTACGTAGGCATCGCCGTTTATATAAAGAAAATCATAGCTCTCCCAGTTGCGCTGCTGCATATCCTCCGCCGAGACGGGGAGAAACTCACTTCCGAGGTTGACGTACTGATTGTGAAGCGGATCCATAGGACACGGTCCTTTCGACTTTGAGATTATATTAATAATATCAGAAAACGTCGAGGATTGCAACTTGATTATATCTAAAGGATATGGTAAAATATAACAATAGTATATTGGAGGCGATAGGTATGGCAAAACTCAATAACCGTGAATATACACGTCAACAGCTTCTTCGTTATGCAGGAAACCTTTCGAGCTTTGCGGGAGTTACCCCGATAGAATACACCCAGGGCAAGAGCCGCGGAGTGCGTGCGTTTGAGGTACGTACGGGCGGTGGCCTTGAGTTTACAGTCACCCAGGACAAGTGCATGGATATCCATACGCTTCGCTACCGTGGTGTGACCCTTTCCCAGCAGTCAAAGAATTCTCTGACCGCTCCGGAGTACGGCCAGCCCATAAAGGGCGATTTTTCCTCGTCGGTAAGCGGCGGTATGCTTTTCACCTCGGGACTTCGCAACTCCGGCCCCGACTGTGTCGATACCGACGGCAGCTATCACCCGACCCACGGACGTATAGGCGCAACACCGGCCGAAAACGTCTGCGCCGAGGCAAGATGGGAGGGTGACGAGTACGTTATTGAGGTTTCGGGCAGTATGCGTGAGAGCGCTCTGTTTGGACATAACCTCCTTCTTACCCGCCGTATAAGCACCAAGCTCGGCTCAAACGAGCTCCATATCCACGATACCATAGACAACCTTTCCCCCTTGCCCGAGGAATTTTGCATACTGTATCACTTTAACTACGGCTTCCCCTTCCTTTCGGAGGATCTGAGACTTACATTCCCCGAAAACCGTCTCGTACCCCGTACTCCTCAGGCCGCCGCAGGTGCAGACGAGGCTGAAAAGATCATAGCACCTGAGGACGACTTCTTTGAGCACGTGTTCTTCCGTGAGGATATGGCGCCCGATGACGACGGCTGGTGCACCGTGCTTGCCGAAAATCCCGTGCTCGGCATTGGATCCTATATCTCCTACGAAAAGAAGAATCTGCCGTTGCTTATGGAGTGGAAATCCATGCTTTCGGGAGACTATTCTCTTGGTATAGAGCCTGCGAATATGTATATAATGGGCAGAAAGGAAGAGCGTGAGAACGGTACTCTTCCCACTATTCCCGGCTTTGGCAGGATAGAATTCAATCTCAAGGTCGGCGCATTCGACCTGTAAGGAGCAATTATGGCGTTTCTTAAAAATCTCGTTTACGGACTCATACTCGGCGCAAGCAATATGTTTCCGGGTATGAGTGCGGGTACTATGGGCGTGGTGCTCGGAATATACGATAAACTCATCGGAGCCATATCGGGACTTCTTAAGAAGTTTAAGGAGAACTTCCTTTACCTTCTTCCCCTCGGAATCGGCATGGTGATAGGTATTGCCGGCTTTGCAAAGTTTTTTGATTGGGCGCTTGTGCGCTTCCCCGTGCAGTGCTATGCAGTCTTCGGCGGTCTTGTTATGGGCAGTCTGCCGCTTATCTGGCGCATTGCAAGGAAAAGCGGCAAAAGCAGTAAGGTTTCCATTTCCTGTATAATATGCTTTGCACTTGCACTTGCGGCGATGGTAACGATGTCGCTGTTTTCCCCTCCGGAAGCCGCACCTGCCCAAAGCTTTACCGTGGGATACGCTCTTTATATGTTCCTTTTCACCGCCGTTTCCGCTACCGCTATGATAATTCCGGGACTTTCCGGCTCGTTTATAATGCTCCTTGTCGGCATATATGCCACGATAATCGGCGGAATAAGCGAATTTCTCCATCTTCTTACGGGACAGCAAGCAGCGCTTCATCTTATTGCCTACCTTATCCCCGTTGCGCTTGGCTGTATCGTCGGATTTATCGTAGGAGCAAAGCTTATACACTTCGTGCTTGACCGCTTCCCCAAGGAGACCTATTTTGCAATTCTCGGCCTTATGCTTGGCAGTATGTTCGGTCTGGTAGTGGCCGCCGTCGGCTCGTGGGCCGTTACGGGCGGAATTGTAGTAACCGTAGTCACTACCGTTGTCGCATTTGTCTGCGGAAGTGTGCTGACGTTGGCTATCTCGAAACGTGCGTAGCTATGCATAGGATATTTTACGACGGGATCATTGCACCCGATTCGCTCGTTACCGTTTCGGGTGAGGACGCTATCCACCTTTCGGTCTCTATGCGCTCAAGGGTGGGGGACAGCGTTGAGATATGCGACAGCGAAAAAACGGTATTCGTATGTACCGTAACGGGCTTTACCAAGTCTACCGTTACACTCAAAAGCGACGGCGGTCGGCCCTCGGACGAGGAGCCGTCGGTGAAGCTCTCTCTTTACGTGGGACTCCCCAAAAATGATAAGCTTGAGCTAATCATCCAAAAGGCGACCGAGCTCGGTGTCGCAGAGATAATCCCATTCGTTTCCGAGCGTACGGTAGCAAAGCCCAATCCCGATAAGATAGGCAGACTTCGCAAGATAGCACGTGAAGCGGCAGGGCAGTGTGCAAGGGGAGAGATACCCTACGTATCCGAGCCGCTGTGCTTTGAGGCGGCGATGAAGAGAGGTCTTGAGGCGGCGCTTCCGCTGTTTTGCCATGAGGGAGAGGGAACGATACCTCTTTCGAAGCTTATTTTGGGAAAAGAAATGACATCTGTTTCAATTTTTACCGGTCCTGAGGGCGGTTTTTCGAAAAATGAATTTGACAAAGCCGGTATAATGGGGTATAATTTAGTCGGACTGGGTCGCAGAATACTTAGGTGCGAGACGGCTCCCTTAGCGGCTGCTGCGGCAGTTATGCTTTGTGCCGGAGAATTTTAGAGGGGCGATCAATGTGGCAAACACTAAAATAAAATCATCGGCGGAACGCCGAGCACTTCGTAAAAAACGCGAGGAGCTCGTGGGCAACCGTCTTTTGCTTATATTCTGCATAGCGGCACTTGGGCTTCTTGTTCTTTCGGTAATGCAAAACAAGCGCTTCTGTGCGACACATTATTATTCGTCGGGCGAGATAACGGCCCTGTGGGTAATCGGTGTGATCTCGGCGATCGTTCTTGTTGCCGGTGTGGTCTGGCACTTCGCCTGGCAGAAGAAGGGCGTTGACCAGTCCCAGCACGCATTCAACGGCTTTGGCCTCGCCTCGATAGGCCTTTGTATGCTCGTTTCCACCGCCCTTATCGGTGCGACCGACTCCTTGGGATACCGTGTTTCCTACCTTTTCGTATCGCTCATTGCCGGACTTGCCTTGACGAGGGTCATTTTCAGCCGTGAATTCTTTGTTGTCGGAACGTCCTTCGGATTCGGCACGGTACTGTTTTACTATTGCTATATGCTCCGCCGCTCCCTTGTGTTCGTATGGAATCCCTGGAAGCTGCTGTTGATCGTGTTCGGTCTTGCAATGGCGGTCGAAGCCGTATATTTTGCCGTTCTTTGCATCAAAAAGCTTAAAAACGGCGAGAAGCTTTCGCTTCGCAAAATGCCTATAGTTCCCTGCCTGTGCGCCTGCGTCCTTCTCGGATGTGCGTTTGCCGCACTGGTGATACTGCAGGCTGACCTCTCTGTTCTGTCGGTATACGTTGCAGGCATCGGTCTTGCCGCAAGCGTCGTATATTACGGACTGAGACTTATTTAAAAAAGAATATCGAAACGAATATTCCCTCCGTTGCATGGGTATACTGTGATTGCAGGAACTGTAACGGAGGGAAAATTTATGTCATTTTTTGACCGTCTGGCACTGATCCTCGTTATCGTAGGCGCCCTTAACTGGGGCAGCGTCGGTATATTCGATTTTAACTTTGTCGACGCTATCTTCAAGGCAGGATCGGTACTTTCCAGGGTGATATATACCATCGTCGGTGTCGCAGGACTGTGGAGCATATCTTTGCTGTTCCGTGACCGCCACAACGATCACCCGTAAAAGTAAAAAGAACGGCCCTCGGGCCGTTCTTTTTTGCTTTATAACTACTTTACGGAATGGTTCTTTTTTGGTATAATAATAAAAACGCTATTCTTAAGAGAGGTTTTGGACATGCTTACAGATGTCGAGATGAGACAGATAACAAGAAAGCTTCGCCGCTTCTGCGATACCCTCGACGGAATGATCTTTACCCCCTGCTTTGCACTCAAGGCACGCCGCTTTGAGACCGAGAAGCAGTATCATTCCATCCCCGAAAATGAGACCTATATTCCCACTGAGCCCGGAGACGTCTGGGGAGGCGAGGGGGTATATTCCTGGTTCCGCTCCGAGTTTGAAGTTCCTGCCGAGCTTGACGGAAAGGATCTCTACCTCCGTCCCGAAATGGGCGGCTACGAGGCCATGCTGTGGGTCAACGGTCAGGCTATGGGCACCTACGCCACCAAGATCGTTATGACCGGACACGGCAACCACTATTGCGATATGATCTGCCAGAAGGCCGCCGCAGGCGATAAGGTCGAGATCGCCCTTGAGTTCTATGCGGGACACTACATAATCGGTGAACAGCCCTTTGAGACCCGTCCTCACGGTGATTTCAGATTTGCCTACAAGACGATGGACGTCTGCGTTAAAAACGATCTCGTAGCAGACTTCCTGTTTGACCTTAAGGTCCTTCTCGGTCTTTACGAAGCCCTTGACGACCGTTCCTTCCGCCGTGCCGACCTCGCGAATATGTTTGCAAAGCTCTATAAAAACGTCTGGATGTCGCCCGACGACGTCAGCCGTGAGCGCTTTATGGAGGCTCTTAGCAAGGGCAGAGAGATAATGGCCGTCGAGCTTGCAAAGACCAACAACGGCACCGCTATGCCGCACGTCGGTCTCATCGGCCACTCCCATATGGATACCGCATGGCTCTGGCCCATCAAGGAGACCGTCAAAAAGTGTGCCCGCACCTATTCCAATCAGCTCAACCTTATGAGACAGTACCCCGAGTACAAATTTGTCCAGAGCTCCTCCTACCACAGCGAGATGATCCGTGAAAACTACCCCGAGCTCTTTGAACGCATCCGTGAAAAGGTAGCAGAGGGACGCTACGAGCCCAACGGCGGTGTGTGGGTCGAGTGCGACTGTAATATCACCGGCGGCGAATCGATGATCCGTCAGTTCCTTTGGGGACAGAGATAT
This sequence comes from Clostridia bacterium, assembly GCA_017532825.1. Lineage (GTDB taxonomy): Bacteria > Bacillota > Clostridia > Oscillospirales > QAMX01 > RGIG6452. The sequence continues at coordinate 4,583 of JAFXIT010000001.1, read as the reverse complement.
ACCCGTAAGCACTTTGGCTATACCTCCGACTGTTTCTGGCTGCCCGACACCTTCGGTTATTCTGCGGCAATTCCCCAGATAATGAAGGGCTGCAGCGTCGACTACTTCCTTACCACCAAGATCGCCTGGAACGATACCAACAAATTCCCCTACGACACCTTCTGGTGGAGGGGAATCGACGGTACCAAGGTATTCTCCCACTACAATAAGACTCACGTCGGCACCGGCCCCGAGGAGCTTATGCCGCTGATCTACGATAAGTCCAACCCCGACGTTCTCCGCCGCAAGGAGGTCTCCCGCAATAAGCTTGTCTCCTACGGCTACGGTGACGGCGGCGGCGGCCCGCAGTGGGATCAGATCGAGCAGAGCCGCCGTATAGCCGACCTTGAGGGCTGTCCGACCACCGAATATACCCTCGTGGGCGACTTCATGCGAGACCTTGAAAAGACTGCCGTTGAGGTTCCCGTGTATTCGGGCGAGCTCTACCTTGAGCTCCACCGCGGCACCCTTACCAACCAGCACGAGATAAAGCGCAACAACCGCCTTGCCGAGATCGCTCTGCACAACATAGAGGCCGTCAGCGTTGCAAACGCCGTCAAGGACGGAAAGATCGCTTCCGACGAAGCCTACCGTGATATGCAGAACACCCTCCTTGTAAACCAGTTCCATGATATACTCCCCGGCACCTGTATCAATGCAGGCAACCGTCAGTCCAAGGAAGAAATGTCTGCGCTTCTTATCGAGGCCAACGACCTCCTCATCAAGACCCTCGGTGCAAGCGGAGAGGGAAGCGTTACCGTATACAATCCCTCGCCCTTTGAAAAGAACGATATTCTCTACCTTGACCTCCCCGAAGGCGTCGTCGTTGCGGGATACACCTGCCAGCGTGTCGATACCCTTAAGGGCAGCCGCCTTGCCGTCAAGGGAGTAAAGATAGCCTCCCACGCCTCTGTCGTGCTTAAGCTCGAAAAGGGTGAACCCTCTGCCAAAACCGCCTTCGTATATGAGGGCAATAAGCTTGAGACTGCATTCGCCTCGGTCGAGTTCGACTCCGAGGGCGCTATCTCCTCCTTCTACGATAAGACCGCCTGCCGTGAGCTTCGCGGCGAAGGTTATGCACTCAATACCTTCCTTGTCGCCGAGGACGTTCCTACCGGATGGGATAACTGGGACATCGATGCCGACATCGAGATGAAGTTTGAGCCCTCTGCCAAGCTTCTCTCCAGAAAGCTTGTCGACAACGGCCCCTGCGAGCTCCGCATCCGTTCGGAGTACCGCCTTACCGACCGTTCGTCCCTTGTTCAGGATATGATCTTCTTTGCAGACTCCGCCGAGGTCAGATTTGAGACCGAGATGGACTGGCAGGACGATCACCGCTTCCTCAAGACCGCCTTTGATACCGACGTCTTCTCCGACTTTGTCCGCCAGGAGGTCCAGTTTGGATACCTTAAGCGTCCCACCACCCGTAACGACACGGTCGAGCAGGCCAAGTTCGAGGTCCTCAACCATAAGTATACCGACCTTTCCGAGTCCAGCTACGGCATAGCCATACTCAATGACAGTAAATACGCCATCTCTGCCTACGGAGGCCAACTCCGCCTCTCCCTCCACAAGGGCGGCAACCGTCCCGACCACGAGGGCGACCACGGCAAGCACTACTGCGAGTACTCCCTGCTTCCCCACAATGGCGGCTTCTCCGCAGATACCGTCATTGCTCCGGCCTACAACCTCAACTACAAGCCCGTCTGCGCCTGCGGTGCAAAGGAGCTTGACAGCCTTGTTGCCTCCTCGAAGAGCAACGTCGTCGTTGAGACCGTCAAGGCCTGCGAGGATGCCGAAAACGCATTCATCATCCGTGCATACGAGGCAGAGGGCGGCCGTACCACGGCAAAGCTGAGCCTTGGCTTTACGCCCAAGGCTGTCTGCCTTACCAATATGCTCGAAGAGGTACAGCAGGAGCTTAACGCTTCGGCGGATATCGAGCTGACCTTCAGGCCTTTTGAGATAAAGACCATAAAGGTGGTCTACTAAACGATGGTAATAGATTTCCACGCCCACGTATTTCCCGATGCAATAGCTCCTCGCACCCTTGAAAAGCTCTCTTCGGTCAGCGGATACAGACCCGTTACCGATCTGACCGTCAGTGGACTGCTTGGATATATGGATAGGGCAGGAGTGGATATAAGCGTAGTTCAGCCGGTCGTGACCAAGCCATCGCACACCCTCAACACAAACCGCTTTGCATCCGAGATATGCTCCGAAAGGATCGTATCCTTCGGCGGAATACATCCCGATACCGATGATTACAAGCGAGATATCGACTACGTCTGCTCGCTTGGGTTGAAGGGGTTGAAGTTCCACGCCGAATACCAGGGGTTTGTCCTTGATGAGCCGAGGATGCTCAGAATATATGACTACGCCCTTGAAAAGGGGCTTGTCATACTTCACCACGGGGGCTTCGACCCTGCCTTTCCTGCTCCGTTTCGCTCCGACCCCAAGCGTTTTGCCAATGTAGTTGCAGAGCTTGGCGGAGGAAGGATAGTGGCGGCCCACTTTGGCGGACACGATCAGTGGGACGATGTTGAGGAATATCTGGTAGGAAAGGATATCTACCTCGATACATCCATGGGAACGGAATATTACGGCAGAGAACGCTTTGAACGTATTGTCCGTGCCCACGGCGCAGAGCGCATCCTCTTTGCGACCGACTCACCATGGAGCGATGCCGTGACCGAGATAGCAAACATCAAGGCATGGTCGCTTTCGGATGAGGAAAAGGAGCTTATATTCCATAAAAACGCAGAAAGACTTCTTGCATAGATGTCTATGAGAAAAGCACAGACCCGAGGAAAGCAGTTGACTTGCCCTCGGGTCTGTGCTATAATGACAAAAGAATTTCGTTAGGTATAGGGGCTTTTAATGTGAAAAGACGAATAATTTGTATTATTTTGCTTTTTGTGCTTGCTTTCACGATGACCTCCTGCAGCGGAGACGGCGAGGGGTGGTATGACGATCTTCTCAAGAGCGTGAACAATAACAACAATGTTGATGACTCTGACGACCGCAAGAATGCGAAATATGAGATCTCTCCCGGAAAACAGGCCGACTTTGAACGTACCGACAGGGGAGAGAAGATAATCTCCCCAGAGATAACCGAGATCGTCGAGGAGAAAAGGGTGATCCAACAGCCTGCGGCATTCTTTTTAAAAGAGACCAGAGGTACTTCTCCCGGCGAGCAGGGAGCAGAATACGTGTTCTCTTCGGGAGCACGGGCGTATATGGATCTGCTTACCGAGCACTACGGCTTTGAGCTTATAGCAGAATACCCCAACTACGTTTACAACACATATTACTTTGTCCATCCCGACAGCAACAAGGAGACGGATGCATACGGCAACGGCTACGACGTTTGGGTGCGCCACTATTACGACGCAAGTACGTCCACCGTCAGCGACTGGTTGACTGTAAAAATAGATACCGACCTCTTTTGCTTCGCAGACGAAGGTTTGCGCTATAATGAAAGTCTGGAGCGCGAGGTCATCAACGGGGAATACGCCCGTGATGCCTTCCTTTTTAAAAACGGAAAGTACTACAACTCATCCGACAAAGCACTTTCGGTGACGGCAGGAGTTAAAAAGGAGACTCTGTATACCTACACAAAGCCCTTTGCAAGCAAATTTTACGGCTTTTACGGGTATGACGGCAGCTGTGCGCTTATCATTAACGGCGGCAGGGTAAAGGAGTACGACGGTCTGATATCCGACTATGAGGACTTCGACAGCGACAATACCGATATGATATTCGTATCGAAGGATGACGGCTCAAAGCTCGTCGGGATAACCTGGAAGCATAAGGCCTTTGAGGTCGGCAGGGTATACGACCTGGCTGATTTTCTTGAAAGTTCCTTCAGCGAATTCTACTTTAACTACGATTACAACGAATTTGACGAAAACGACGCCATCTGTCTCACGGTCAGACCCTTGTGGATAGACCGCACCGGAGCGGGCGAGTCGGTTGTCTATTTCTACGGCGAATTTGCCAACTCCGACGGTGAGATATATACCGTTGAGGGCCTGCTTGCCGCACCCTTTAACCTTGAAGAAAACTCCGAAAAATACACAAGCGGATCCTCCGGCGGAAGCTCCTACCCCGGTGTGCCCGATGCGGGCGATCCCTACATACCTGATTTTGCCAAGCAGGACTGCCTTACCTGCGGTGGCGACGGCGATTGCAACAACTGTAACGGCTACGGAACGATAGAACGATACTCTCCGGGCGGAAGCGTTACCTCCAACTGCCCATACTGCTACGGCTCGGGTAACTGCCGAACCTGCGGCGGAAGCGGAAAAAGATAAAATTAAAAGACACGGAATCCGAAGGGTTTTCGCTCAAAGGGATAAAAATTGACCAATGGGTGAAAGCCGGTACGGGACAAGAGAAAATCCGATCATCGAAAAGATGGTCGGATTTTTCTTTATATACAGATGAAAACAGCTCCGAGGTCACAACGATCTCCGAGCTGTTTGGCTTTTATGAGTTCATATTTGGGGTAATACCTATGCTTTCGAGCAGCTCGGCAAGCT
>JAFXIT010000011.1 GCA_017532825.1 Clostridia bacterium | reverse complement strand
GGCGGACAGAAGCAGCGCATATCCATCGCCCGAGCCCTTATCCGCAAGCCGGAGATACTTATCTTCGATGACAGCACCTCTGCGCTCGACCTCGGAACCGAGGCAAGACTGCGTGCGGCACTCAAGGAAAGCTTTACCGACACCGCCGTGATCATCATTGCACAGCGTGTCGCAAGCGTCAAGAACGCCGACCGCATACTTCTGCTTGACAACGGACGTGTCTCGGCAATAGGCAACCACGACGAGCTAATGAGCTCAAGCGAGCTCTACCGAGATATATTCTCCTCACAGCAGTTTGCAAAGGAGGAAGATGACAATGTCTAAGCCTGCAAACACACCCGCAATGCCCGGCAGAGGCCCCGGAATGCCGGGAAGAGGCCCCGGCGGCGGAAGACCCGGCGGTCCGATGGGCTCACGCATAATGGCCGAAAAGCCAAAGGATATGAAGGGCTCGCTCAAGCGTCTGATAAAATACATCGGTCGGAGCAGATATATCATCATTGTTCTCCTTTTGATGACCGTTTTGATGACGGCCTGCTCCCTTGCCGCCCCTTCCATCCAGGCAAGGGCTATCGACGCCATAAGCATCGGAGAGGAGAAGCTCCACGTCGATTTTGACACCCTTACCCTGATGCTTATCATCCTTGCAGGGGTCTACCTCCTTTCGGGTATACTGACCTTTACCCAGGGACTCTTTGCGGCAAAGCTCTCCCAGGCAACCGTACGCAATATGCGCGGAGACCTCTTCCGCAAGATAGGCAGACTTCCCCTTCGCTACACCGACAGCCACCCCCACGGCGACATTATGAGCCGCATGACAAACGACGTTGAGAACATTTCGAATACCCTCTCGCAATCCCTCTCCTCTATCGTCTCCGGCGCATTGATGTTAGTAGGCACATTCGTTATCATGCTGCTTTACAGCCCGATACTGACCCTCGTTGCGATGGTCACCATCCCCCTGACCATACTCTGCTCCACCAAGCTTGCACGCAGTCTGCGAAGGTATTTCGTCTCCCAACAGCAGTTGCTCGGAAGCATAAACGGTCAGGTCGAGGAGATGGTCACAGGCCACAAGACGGTCGTTGCCTACGGCCACGAAAAGACCGCCATCGAAAACTTCAACCGCACCAGCGGAGAGTTCCGCCGTGTCAGTATAAAGGCTCAGATATTCGGAGGCGTGATGGGACCGCTTATGAACCTCATCGGAAACCTCGGATTTCTGCTGATAGCATCGGTCGGTGCATATCTTGCAACCAAGAGCCTCATCACCGTCGGTGTCATTCAGGCCTTTATAATCTACCAAAAGCAGTTCACCCGACCCATAAACGAGCTTGCAAACCAGTATGCTGCCATCCAGACCGCCATTGCGGGCGCAGAGCGTGTATTCTCCATACTTGACGAGCCCTCCGAGACCGACGAAGGCAGCTGCGACCCCGACTTTATCCGCGGCAGGATACAGCTTAAGGACGTGGTATTCTCCTACGTTCCCGGTGAGCCCGTACTCAAGGGGATAAACCTCAACGTAGAGCCGGGAGAAAAGGTTGCGATCGTCGGAAAGACGGGTGCCGGAAAGACAACGATAGTCAACCTGCTGACCCGTTTCTACGACATTGACTCGGGTGCAATACTCCTTGACGGGACCGACATCCGAGACATCAAGCTCGATACCCTGCGAAAGAGCATCGGCATAGTGCTTCAGGACACCGTTCTCTTCTCCGAGTCCATCGGCTACAACGTCCGCTACGGCAACCTTGACGCCTCTCAAAGCGAGATAGAATCGGCGGCGGCAGCGGCAAATGCCGACACCTTCATTGACCGTATGCCCGAGGGCTATGACACACGGCTTACCGAATCGGGAGCAAACCTTTCGGGCGGACAGCGTCAGCTTCTTTCGATAGCCCGTGCGGTGCTTGCCGACCCACGCATCCTCATCCTCGACGAGGCCACATCCTCGGTCGACACAAGGACCGAGATGCACATCCAGGAGGCTATGATATCCCTGATGGAAAATCGTACAAGCCTCATAATTGCCCACCGTCTCTCCACTATCCGAAACGCCGACAAGATAATCGTCATCGACGGCGGACGGATAGTCGAGGCAGGCAACCACGACGAGCTTCTTGCGGCCAAGGGCGAGTATTACAACCTCTACCGCAACCAGTACGCAGGCATAAGCATATAACAAAAAAGCATCGCAGAAGGCATTTCTGCGATGCTTTTATTATTAAATTAAATGCAATCATTTGGTATCCAGCCCATGTCTCCCGATGCTTTTTTTACCATACAGTATCCGCCGCAACGGTCAAGCAGGTAGAGCTCCTCCCCCGTCGTACACTCAAGCAGCAGTGGTGTGGAGTTGGCAGAGAAGCAGGGCTTGCCGTTTTCAAGGGTGATATGCTCGTTTTTGACCATGCCCACCCTGTCGCTTCCGCAGATGCGGCATCTTGAAAACTCTTCGCCCCGCTCTACTATCTCAAGGAAATAGTTTGGCCAGCTAAACTTTAAAAACTCGTTTTGGACGCTCGGAGACCAATCAGTTCTTGCTCTTACCGTCGGTGCATCGTCTGCAAACTCCCAGGTTATATGTCCATCCTCTATAAGAAGGGCGTTGAGTTGGGAGAAGGATTTTACCCCTGTGCCGCCGTCGATACCGATTATACGGCGGTCGGGATAGAACAGCGGACAGTTTGAGCTTCCCGACTCGGGCAGATTCCACACCGGCATATGTCCGACTATGACGGTCTTGTCGGTCGGATTCTTTCCCGAGGCAAGGTAGCCGTCATTTTTGAGGATAGTCTGTTCACTGCTTTCCTTCCAATCACCCTCGGGTGCGATGCCTGCGTGGACGAATATAAAGCTCTCGGTCTCAAGACCAAATGGCAGATCACGTATAAATTCGGCTTCGGCGGCAAACTGCTTTGCAAGTATCGGGCGCATAAGCTCAAGATTATCGTACCCGACGTGGTCAAACCCTGCCTCGTTGGCCCAGTCAATCAGGAGATTTTTCTTGTGGTCGGAAAGATGCGGTATGATATCCTCTATCCTTCCCCGACGAAGATACCATTCGCCAAGCCGCTCTATATTGCCCTTGAGGATGACGGTATTGCCCCGCTCCTTTATAAGCCTCATAAGAAATCTTACCGTTTCAAGGCTCTTGGGGCCTCTGTTTATGTAATCTCCGTCAAAGACCAGAAGGTCACGGTCATCAAGCTTTACCTTTTCTAAAAGCTTCAAAAGCAGATCAAGGCTTGCGTGTATATCACTTATGGCAACTATCCTGCGTCCGACCTCGGACGACGAGAGAAACAGGGACATATTTATCTCCTTTGAGTGTGTTTTATATAGCTTTGAGCGGCAAGTCCGGTAAACACTCCCGAAACTACCGATGCGGCAGTCATCAGCGGTGCATACAGCATCACGCCGAAGCTACCCGACATGACCGACGCCGCAAGAAGCTGGCCAAGGCTGTGGAATATGGCAGCGGCTGCGCTGACAGCCCAGAGCCGTTCTTTACCGACAAGCCAAAGCATTCCCACCGTCACTGCGAAGGCAGGTATTGCCCCTGCAAGACTGTATATCATGGATATCGGCTGTCCCGTAAAGAGGTTTCCAAGCAGCACACGCACAAGCACGACTGCGGCGGCCTCCTTCTTTCCGATGCGAAGCATGGCTACCACGGTTACGATATTTGCCAGGCCGAGCTTTATCCACGGCAGAGGTGTCAATGGAGGAATCTGGGCTTCCGCCACGAATATGACTATAGCAACTGCGGCATACATCGCCGTAAGGCAGAGTTTTTTCGTCATAGCCTCACCTCAATACCGCATCGGGCGCTTTTTTTGCGACCAAGACCACCGTAACGCCGTTTGGAATACAGACTATAGGCATACCTGCACGCTCGACAAGTCCTATACGCACACAGTCACATCCCGGACAGTCGGCCTCGGTCATCCTTATGCCCTCGGGACTAACGCATACGGTGTTGCCATCAAGGTGTATATATTTTTCGGAGGTAAGTGCCGCAAGCTCGATGCGCTCCACCTCCACGCCGTCTTTATATATCACCGCTACGCTCCCGGGCTTGCCCGGTATAAGGGCGAGAACGAGGCTGAGCACAAATATAACGGCAAATACGGCTATGAGAACCGAAGTCTTTACTCTCATTTTTCAAGCACTATCCCAACGAGCTGAGGAGGATTGAATATTCTCGGAAAGTCAACGCTGTTTCCAAGTCCTCTGCCTACTATAAGCTTTGAGCCGTCCTTTTGGTATACGCCCGAGGTGTATTTGGGAAACCACTGCCGTGTCGGCGAAACGAGGCCGCAGATGTACGGAATGCGTACCTGACCGCCGTGCATGTGTCCCGATATGACCAGGTCAAAGCCGTAGTCGGATATCACGTCAAAGAGGTTTGCACGGTGAAACAGCAGGACGTTATACATCCCTTCAACGGGGGTTACCGCTATACCGTTTTCCCGCAGATACTCTTCCGAGCCGTTATTCCAGGACGGAGGATCATCCGCACCCGAAAGGGCTATCTTATCGCCGTTTTTCTCCAAGATAACGGTATCGTCCCAAAGGACGTTGACTCCGTACTCAGCATAAAGCTCCTGAAGCCTTGTAAAATCTGCACGTCCCAGCCAGCGGTCGTGGTTTCCCCAGACGGCATATATCTCATAGTCCGAAAGTGCCATCAGTAGCTGCTCGACAGCTTCAAAGTCTCGCAGGTCCTGGTCCATCATATCTCCGCCGAAAAATACAGCGTCGGGAGCAAACTTTTCCGCAAAGGCGGCAATCTCCTCCTGACCCTCGCCGAAGTACTCACAGTGCAGATCGGTCACAAACAGAATGCGGTAGCCGTCAAAGCCCGAAGGGAGCTTTGAGTCCTTCACGGTATATTTCCGCAGCATAAGGCGGTTGTCAAACGCAAAGAAAGCAACGACGATAAGCAGTAAAACTGCGATCGCCGCAACGGCTATCCGCTTACGGGTCAAGCTTATTCACCCCATCCGTAAAGATACTCTACCTGCTCGTCGGTCAGACTGTCAATGGAAAGTCCCATTCCCTCAAGCTTCAGCTTTGCGACCTCGACGTCGAGCTCACGGGGTACGTCGTAGACCTTTCCCTTTTCAAGTTTTGCATAATTTTTGGCCATATATTCAACAGAAAGTGCCTGGAGGCCGAAACTCATATCCATTATCTCTGCAGGATGCCCGTTGCCTGCGGCAAGGTTGACGAGTCTGCCTTCGGCAAGGAGGTTCAGAGTCTTACCCGAGGGAAGAGTGTATCCGACGATACCCGGCTTGCGCTGGCGGCGGCTCACAGAGATGGCCTCCAAAGCCTTAACGTCTACCTCGACGTCAAAGTGTCCTGCGTTGGAAAGGAATGCGCCGTCCTTCATCTTTTCGAAGTGACGCTCGGTGATGACCTTATTACAGCCCGTAGCGGTAATAAATATATCACCGTACTTACAAGCCTCGTCCATAGGCATAACACGGTTGCCGTCAAGTATGGCCTCCAGGGCGGCGTGAGGCGCAACCTCGGTAACGATAACGTTTGCGCCCAGTCCTCTTGCATTCTTGGCTATACCGCGTCCACAGAAGCCGTAGCCCGCAACTACGACGGTCTTGCCTGTGACCATATAGTTAGTGGTGTGCATTATGGCATCCCATACGCTTTGACCGGTACCGAAGCGGTTGTCAAAGAGGTGCTTTGAGTCGGCATCGTTGACCGCAAGCATGGGGAACTTAAGCAGTCCTGCCGCAGATCTGGCTCTCATACGGTGGACACCGGTGGTAGTCTCCTCACAGCCTCCGCGAAGGTTGACGCCGTACTCGGGGTGGGTATCGTGAAGTATGGAAAGCAGGTCTCCGCCGTCGTCTACTATAACGTCAGGGCAGCAGGAAAGGGTGTTTTCAAGGTGGCGGACGTACTCCTCCGACGATGCGCCGTGTACTGCGTTTACTCTGTAGCCCTCGGCTACGAGAGCCGCGGCTACGTCGTCCTGGGTCGACAGAGGATTGCATCCCGTAACACTGACCTCGGCACCGCCTGCGGCAAGTACCTTTGCAAAGCTGGCGGTCTTTGCCTCAAGGTGAATTGAGATGGCGACCTTCAGTCCTGCCAGCGGCTTTTCAGCCTCAAAGCGCTTCTGTACTGCGGTAAGCACCGGCATTGCGGGTTTTACCCAGTCGATCTTATCGGCACCCGAGGGCGCAAGGGATATGTCTCTTATTTCGCATCCGTTTTCTTTGTACATTTCATTATCCTGCCTTTCAGACTGTTTCTTCGTAAGAAAGCCGCGGAGCTGCCGCGGCTTTCCAGTTAACTGCCCCAGATAAGGTCAGCAAGTATTTTCAGGTATTTGTTGCTCATCATCGCTCTTATCATTGCGATGGCGTAGTTTCCTCTTGAGGCAAAGTCCTTAAACGGAACGACCCTCTCGGTAGGAGTAACTATCTCCGCTTCACTGCTTTTACGCAGCACTGCGTCGACCGTCAGATTGCCCGCCGCAAGGAGCTCCTCTTTTGTGTAGACAAGCTCTTCACTCTCTACAGACGCAGAAAGCTTCAGCTCCTCGTCCGATACGGAAAGATCAAACACTATCGGGAGAGCAAAGGATGTCTCGCCCTCGTAGGAAATGCCTGCCGCACCCTTATAGGAATGAACTCCGTCAGAGCTGTTATCGGAATACACTGCGGAGATCGTAAGACCGTCGAAGAAGGCCTCCAGCGTGCAATTGTTCTCGCTGGCATACAGATCGGTGTAGTGATCCACAGCCAAAACAGTCTTTCCGTTGCTCTGATATACCACCGACAGCTCTCTGTGGCTGAGAACGTCCTTATAATAATCGATGGCAAGGAGCTCTCCATTGAACTGTCCCTTGAGGTTAAAGCCCAGCAAAGAGAGCTTTGAGCCCATTGCGTATACCGAAACGTCACCTTCAAACATATCAGCCGTTGCCGACTTGAAAAGCTCGGCAATCGCACGGTAGCTTTCCCCGAGCGTCTTCTCCGAGTCTTCCTCAAGAGGTGCCGGCTCGGAAAGTCTGTAAGACAGCGGCATGATAGGCTCGCCCGGCGTCGTCTCCTCTGCGGGCGGCTCGGTGGTAGAATCCGTTGCGGGCGGCTCGGCAGAAGTCGAGGATATATCGGAGGTAGCCTCCGTCGTTCCTGCGGTCGTCGTATCTACGGCAGGCGGCTCGGTGGCAGAAGTCTCGGTTACGGGCGGCTCGGTTGTTGTTCCCTCGGTTACGGGCGGCTCGGTGGTAGAGTCAATGACGGGAGGTTCTGTAGTCGTATCGATCAACGGAGGTTCCGTGGTCGTATCTACCGCAGGAGGCTCTGTGGTCGTTTCTGCGCTCGGAGGCACGGTATTGGTAGTCTCGGATGCAGGGGGCTCGGTAGAGGTCTCCTCGGTCAACTCAGGCGGAGTAGTGGTCTCTGTAGTGGTCGCCTCGGTAGTAGTCTCGGTAGTGGCCTCGGTAGAAGAGGGCATTTGAGGAGTCACCAGGGTAAGATAGTCGTCTGCGGCAATCAAGGTAGCCTCAAGCTTATCAATGACCGAGGTGTCCGCAAGCATAAACTCCCCTACCCGCTTAAGTATGCCCGCAGCGTTCTCGGGGGTTATGGTAACGGTCAGCTCGTTGCCGTGGAGCTCAAAGGCGCTTCTGTCGATAGCGTCAACGGCGCAGTCGATAAGATCGAGTACCCATTCGACACATTCGGTGTACATATCGTTTTGCAGAAGATCCAGTATCTCGTTTACAGCCTCCGACTCATCGTCATCGCCTTCGGTAGCACCGTAATCGTTGGCTGTCATCTTTATGATGTAGGCGTAAAGAGGGCTGAGGTTGACGTACAAGGAATCCCCTATACCCGTGATAACGCTGTTGAGCACTCTGGCGCCCGAGAAAAACAGTTTTCCGACCGCAAGGAAGTTTTCGGCCTGCATATCGGTCGAGAAATACACTCTAAATGACTTAAGCAGTGTCGCCAAGGAGACCGACGCCTTCGGCAGGCTGAGTTTTCCCTCGACGTCAAGCTCGGCAAAGAAGCCCGTATCGGAATCTAATGCTTTTAGGAAGGAGTAAAGGCTGTCTCTTGACGCAAAGACTCGCTCTGCCGCATTTTTAAGCATTGCACGGCCTTCCTCTGCGGCGGCTATATGCGGGTCTTCGGTCGTCACGGGAGGCTCGGTGGTCACGGGTTCTGTCGTAGACGTGACCGAGGTCACGGTCGTTACCGGCGGCAACGTCGTATCAGCGGTCTGCACGGGCGCAGCCGTAGTGTCGAGTGGAACGTTGGATGTCCACCCGCAGCCCGAAACGAAGCATATAACAATGGCGCTCGTCAAAGCGACTATTTTACGGATCGTTCTGTGCACTTTATCCCTCCGCTGATTCTTCGGCTTCTATCTTCTCCCAGTCCGCATAGAGTATCCTGGCAGGCTTGCCCTTGACTATGACCTCACGCGTTCTGATATATCCGCCTTTAACTAACTTTTCTATTGCGGCCGAGTACTCTTCTCGGTCCTCCGGCCGATCCTTTGCGGCCATATTCACTACGGCCCCGGATGTTACGTAAGCGATCTTCTTTTTTTCGAGCTTATCTATCGTTTCAAGCACGGTACGTGTATGACGTCTTTCCTTTGCCGCACTGTCGGGCATCTCTACACACCAGTCGCAGGCTGCCCTAAGCAGCTTGCTGACGGCACCCGCTACGGCGTATATTCCGACCTCTCGGTGGTAGAAATTTTTAAGGAAGGAGGCTACCGAGCTGAAATGTCCGTCACCCGAAAAGATAACGAAGGTATCTATTCCCTCCGAGGACAGCGCACGCTGATAGATATTGTCCAGCATTATAAAATCGGTATAATCTTTCTTGTACCGCGGATTCGGGTTTCTCGTTTCAATTATCTTATTGGAATAGGCACGTATCTTGCCGATCTCATCACGAAGTCCGACCTGGGTAAAATCGCCGAAGAAGATAACGTCGACTACCCTGCCTCTGCTTGAAAGGTCTTCAAACCAGGTCGCAATGTCAGGCTTTGCATTGTGGATATTATTCATCGAAAAATACCAATGCTCGTAATCCACAAAAGCAACTATACGCTTCTTTCCGTTGGGGCTTCTGCGTCCTATTGGCACCTTTTCACCCCCTCTCCGCAGTATTTAAGGGAGGTCATACTATGAGGCTTTCCTCCCAGCACTCGGGCGGAGTAATTCCGAAAAGCTCCGCTACGGTCGGGGCGACATTTGCAAGACCGTAATCTCCGCTCTTAAGCTTTATATCAATGTCCTTGCCGTAAACTATAAAGGGAACGGGGTTGAGGGAGTGGGCGGTACGAAGCACCTGCTTGCCCTTCTTGTTCACCTCTACCATCTCGTCGGCATTGCCGTGGTCGGCGGTGATAACGACGGTTATACCCATCTCGTCGGCAACGGGGAGCAGTCTCGCAAGACCGAGATCGACAGCCTCTACGCCAATTATAGTGGCATCCATGCTGCCGGTATGACCGACCATGTCGCCGTTGGGGTAGTTCAGACGGAGGAAATCGTACTTACCCGAACGCATGGCCTCGATCATGCAGTCGGTTATCTCGGCAGACTTCATCCAGGGTCTCTGGTCGAAGCTTACCTTGTCGGAGGGGATCTCAACGTAGTCCTCAAGCTCGTCACAGACCTTGCCGCTCTTGTTGCCGTTCCAGAAATAGGTCACGTGACCGAACTTCTGGGTCTCGGAGAGCGCAAACTGACGCTTGCCGTGCTTTACGAGAAGCTCGGTAAGGGTATTTTCTATCTCGGGAGGTGCGACCAGATACCTTGCGGGCAGATTGAGGTCGCCGTCGTACTGAAGCATCCCTGCATATACGACGTCGGGACGGACGCCCCTGTCGAAGTAGTTAAATTCCTCATCCTCAAAGGCCATGCTTATCTCGATGGCACGGTCGCCGCGGAAGTTAAAGAGAACTACACCGTCGCCGTCGGAGATCTTTCCGACAGGCTCGCCGTTTTCGGCGATAACGAAGGGAGGCAGATCCTGGTCAATAACACCGGGGATCTCGGCACGGAAGGTCTCAACAGCCGTCTTTGCATCGGCAAACTGTCTTCCCAGACCGTGAACGTGGGTGTTCCAACCGAGCTCGACCATCTTCCAGTCAGCCTTGTAGCGGTCCATGGTTATCTTCATTCTGCCGCCGCCGGAGGCTATACGTGCATCGAAGCTGCCGTCGTTGAGCTCCGCCATGGCGTTTTCAAGCATTTCGATATAGACAGGAGCAGAGGTTGCGGGAACGTCTCTGCCGTCAAGCAGGACGTGTGCACGCACCTTTTTGACTCCGCAGGCCTTGGCACGGGTGATAAGGGCGATAAGGTGGCTTATGTTGGAATGTACGTTACCGTCGGAAAGCAGACCGATAAAGTGCAGCGTACCGCTCTTTGCAGAGGAGACCTGCTTCCAGGCGTCGGACTCAAAGAGCTTGCCGTTTTCGATGGACTCGTTTACAAGCTTTGCTCCCTGGGAGTATATCTGACCGCAGCCAAGGGCGTTATGGCCGACCTCGCTGTTTCCCATATCGTCGTCACTGGGAAGGCCGACGGCAGAGCCGTGAGCCTTGAGGGAGGTAGTGGGGTATGAAAGCTTGAGCATATCAAGCACGGGTGTATTGGCCTTTTCAACAGCATCGCCTATTCCGGTCTTGCTGATGCCTATTCCGTCCATAACGACAAGCAGTATTTTTCTTTCCATGGTAAGTTCGTTCCTTTTCAATGTGTTATATTGGGTAATTATGTAACAGACCGAACGAAAGCCTGTTTTGTGCTACCGTCCCGCAGGACCGTGAACCGACAAAACAGGCTCTCTTCGACATTTGCTTTTCAGAATTTTCGGAGCGCCCGATTTAAATTACTCGGCGTCCTCAGCGTTTTCGCAGCAGCAGCACTCTTCGGCGGCTTCTTCTTCGCAGCAGCACTCGTCGTCGTCGCAGCAGCAGCACTCATCGTCATCGATGAAGCAGCACTCGTCGTCGCAGCACTCATTCTTCTTCTGGAAGTAAAGAACAGCGTAAACAGTAGCAGCAATTGCAGACAGAGCAACAACAATGGCGCCAATGATAGTAAGAGTCTTCTTCATGGAAATATTCCTCCTATAAAGTGTACAGTTTAAGTGTATTTATTATATACGCTAAGTTTACGAAAGTCAATAGCAAAAAGCCATATTTACTCACTTTTTTCGTTCTCATTCAGCCCGCAGCACTTCTTGTACTTCTTACCGCTGCCGCAGGGACAGGGATCGTTTCGTCCGGGCTTTTGGGTCTTTCTGACCACAGGTCTGCGCTTGACCTCCGAGCCGTCGCTGTGGCTGGTCGCCGTCGCCTTTGCAACAGCCTTTCTCTGCGGACCGTCCTCTTCTCGGCGCAGTCTGAAGGTCATCATTATCCTCGCAGTATCGTCACGGATAGCCTCGTTCATCTCCTCGAACATATCCATGCCTTCCTTTTTGTATGCGATGACGGGGTCGACCTGACCGTAGGCTCGGAGTCCTATTCCCTGCCTAAGCTCCTGCATAGCGTCGATGTGGTCCATCCACTTTTCGTCGACGTTGCGAAGCAGTATGACCCGCTCAAACTCACGTATACGCTCTCCAAGCTCGGCTTCCTTGCGGGCATACTCCGCCATTACCGCTTCGAGGATCATATCGCTAAGCCGCTCACGTCCGAGGGTATGCGGCTTGAGAATGCTCTCAAAGAAGCCCACGGGGAGATAGCTGCCCTCAAGCTTTTCCTTGATCTCTGCTATCTGCCAGCTCTCAAGCTCGCCGTTGTTTTCACCGCAGACAGAGTCCACCGTCTTGATGACCGACGATCTTATCATTCCCACAATATTGTCCCGCATATTCTCTCCGTCGAGGACCTTACGGCGCTGGGTATAGATCATGTCACGCTGGACGTTCATAACGTCATCGTACTCAAGCACCGTCTTACGGGTCTGGAAGTTGCGGCTTTCAATACGTCTCTGGGCGCTTTCTATGGCACCGGTCAGCATTTTGGAGTCGATGGGCGTATTCTCGTCAACGCCGAGCGTCTCCATCATCCCCATTATTCTGTCGCTTCCGAACAGTCTCATCAGATCGTCCTGAAGAGAGATATAGAATCTGCTTTCGCCGGGGTCGCCCTGACGTCCCGAACGGCCGCGGAGCTGGTTGTCTATACGGCGGCTTTCGTGACGCTCGGTACCGATTATAAACAGACCTCCGACCTCGGCGACCTCACGCGCCTCGACAGACGTCTGTGCCTTGAACTTGGCATAGAGCTCCTTATATTCGTTACGTACGGCAATTATCTCGGGGTCGTCGGTGGCAACAAGGCTGGTAGCCTCATATATAAGCTCGGGCGGTGTGCCCTTTTTCTCGAGGGCGGCCTTTGCAAGGTAGTCGGCGTTACCTCCGAGCATTATGTCGGTGCCTCGGCCTGCCATGTTGGTGGCTATGGTGACAGCGCCCTTCTTACCCGCCTGGGCGACGATAAGGGCCTCTTTTTCGTGGTGCTTTGCATTTAGCACCTCATGCTTTATCCCACGCTTTTTGAGCAGTGCCGAAAGAAGCTCACTCTTGTCTATCGACACCGTGCCCACGAGCACCGGCTGTCCCTTTTCGTGGCAGGCAACGATCTGCTCGATGACGGCACGGAATTTACCTACCTCGGTCTTATAGACACAGTCGCTGTGATCCTTTCTGATCATGGGAAGGTTGGTGGGTATCTCGACGACGTCGAGATTGTATATATGTCTGAACTCGTCGGCCTCGGTCATGGCGGTACCGGTCATACCCGAAAGCTTGCGGTACATACGGAAAAAGTTCTGGAAGGTGACGGTGGCAAGGGTCTTGCTCTCACGCTCGACCTTGACCTTTTCCTTTGCCTCGATAGCCTGATGCAGGCCGTCGGAATAGCGGCGACCGATCATAAGTCTGCCGGTAAATTCGTCGACGATAATGACCTGGCCGTCACGGACGACGTAGTCAACGTCCCTAACCATTATGCCTCTTGCACGGATGGCCTGGTTTATATGGTGCGCAAGGGTGGAGTTTTCGGGATCGGTAAGGTTTTCGATGTGGAATGCCTGCTCGGCCTTCTTTACGCCCTGTGCGGTAAGGGTGACCGTCTTTGCCTTCTCGTCTACGAGGTAGTCTCCGTCGTACAGCTCGTCGGAGTCCTCCTTATTGTCTACCTCCTTGACCTTTACGCACTTAAGCCTTGCGGCAAAGGCGTCGGCCATATCGTAGAGCTTGGTGGACTCGTCGCCCATGCCCGAGATGATAAGAGGGGTACGGGCTTCGTCGATAAGTATGGAGTCGACCTCGTCAACGATGGCATAGGCGTGTCCGCGCTGGACCATGTGCTCCTTATAAAGGACCATATTGTCACGCAGATAGTCAAATCCGAGTTCGTTGTTGGTAGCGTAGGTGATATCTGCACCGTAGGCGACCTTGCGCTCGGCAGGCTCCATATCGTGAAGAATGACGCCGACACTCAACCCCAGGAATTTGTGTACCAAGCCCATCTGCTCGCCCTGGTACTTTGCAAGGTACTCGTTGACGGTGACGACGTGGACACCCTCTCCCGTAAGGGCGTTGAGGTATGACGGGAAAACGGCGGTCATGGTCTTGCCTTCGCCCGTTTTCATCTCTGCGATGCGGCCCTGATGGAGGATAACTGCACCTATTATCTGAACACGGAAGGCCTTGAGACCAAGCACACGCCACACCGCTTCACGGACTACGGCGTATGCCTCGGGAAGGATATCGTCAAGGCTCTCGCCTGCGGCAAGACGTTGCTTGAAGCTGACAGTCTTATCGGCAAGCTCGGCATCGGACAGCGCAGAATATTCCTCTTCGTAGGAAAAGACCCTGTCAACTGTCGAATTTATACGCTTTATCTCCCTTTCACTCGAGGTTCCGAACATTTTTTGAAAAAGTCCCATGCAAAAATCTCCATTGTACAGTAGTTCTTATATTGTATCACAAATTTGTAAATAAATAAATAGTAATTTTAAAATTGTTGCGAAAGGGCCGCCGTATATGGTATAATTATATCACTACGACCCAGAGGTGACATAACTTGGAAAGCACGAAACATTATCAGGCCTGGCTTGCCTACGACGGCCTTGACGAGGATTACAGGAAAGAGCTTATCGGCATCTCCCAAGAGGAGATAACCGACCGTTTCTTTGCCCCGCTCTCCTTTGGTACTGCGGGACTGCGCGGCACTATGGGAGCGGGTATAAACAGAATGAACAAATATACCGTTTCCCAGGCGACTGCAGGTCTTGCCTCCGCACTGCTCTCATTGGGCGGTGATATTCCCTCACGCGGAGTCGTTATCACCCACGACTGCCGCAACAACAGCGATAAATTTGCCGCTATCGCCGCAGATATACTCTCCGCCGCAGGCATTGAGGTATATATTACCGACGGAATGCGCCCCACTCCCCTGCTCTCTTCCACCATACTCCGCCTTAATGCGGCGGCAGGTATAAACATCACCGCAAGCCACAATCCCAAGGAGTACAACGGCTACAAGGTCTACTGGGACGACGGCGCACAGATATCCGGCGAGATCGCCGAGCTGGTATCCGAGCACATTTCAAAGACCGAGATCTTCTCGTCTGCGATCTGCACTCCCGATCCCTCAAAGATACATCTGCTTGGCAGGGACAACGACGAGGCCTTCTTTGAGGCCTGCCTTTCCCAGCGTGTCGACACCGAGACCGCCGCAAGGTCGGGGCTCAAGATAGTATTCACACCCTTCCACGGTACGGGTGCCGCATTTATCCCCGAAGCACTCCGCCGCTGCGGCTTTGAAAACATCTACTGCGTCGAGCAGCAGATGATACCCGACGGCAACTTTTCCACCGTTGCAAGCCCCAACCCCGAAAACACCGAGAGCTTTGCCATGGCCATCGAGCTTGCAAAGAAGGTAGGCGCCGACGTCATCATCGGCTCCGATCCCGATGCCGACCGCATAGGTATGCTCTCCCCCGACGGCAAGGGCGGATACGTCTCCATCAGCGGCAACCAGGTCGGTGTCCTGCTTGCTGACTATCTTATAACCTCCCGCCGCCGTATAGGCGTTCTTCCCGCAAAGTCCGCTATCGTGTCAAGCATCGTCTCCACCAAAATGACGGCCGCTCTTGCAAAGGCAAACGGACTGAGCTATGGTGAGTCCTTCACCGGCTTCCGCTTTATCGCCGAGATAATGACCGAGCTTGAGCAGGAAGGCTGCACCTGTCTGATGGGCTTTGAGGAGAGCTACGGATACCTCATCGGCGGTCACTGCCGAGACAAGGACGCCGTGACTGCGGCAATACTCATATCCGAGATGGCCTCGGTGCTTCACGAGGACGGACGTACGGTATCCGACCGTCTTGAGGAGCTTTACAAGGAGTACGGATGCTTCTACGAAAAGACCATAAACCTCATCATGCCGGGTATCGACGGTATCGCAATGAGAAAGTCGACCATGGAGGGTATGCGTAACGCTCCTCCCCTTTCCATCGGCGGAATACCCGTCGAAGCCGTAAGAGACTATTCCGACGGCAGCCGCCGCACCGCTTCGGGTGTTGAGAAGATGAAGCTTTCGGGTTCGGACGTTCTGATATACGACCTTGCCGACGGCAGCTCATTTGCCATACGTCCCTCGGGCACAGAGCCCAAGATAAAGATCTACTTCCTTATCCTCGGAAGCACTATGGACGAATGCAAGGCAAAGTGCGAGGCATTTTCGCAGTATGCGCAGAGCATAAAATCCTGACCTCATAAATATAAATATCCCTGTAAGGAAACTTATGGGGGTATTTTTTATGGACATAAACGAGGTTTTTCTCCGAGGCGAGGCCGTTACAGCTCCGA
Organism: Clostridia bacterium; assembly: GCA_017532825.1. Taxonomy (GTDB): domain Bacteria; phylum Bacillota; class Clostridia; order Oscillospirales; family QAMX01; genus RGIG6452. Next base: position 2,826 of record JAFXIT010000011.1, on the reverse strand, counting down.
GCTTTACTCACACCGTAGGCGGACGGTCCTTTTACGGCTTTAGACTTTCGGTCAAGCGTCTGTCGGGTGTTGCCGACGTTATAAACGTTGTGACCTCCTGCAACGACATAGAGCCCTTTGGTCTCTATGAGATCACAGGCTCTATGCGCTCACGCAACACCGTAGACGGTGACGGCAGGCATCTTATACTCTCTGTATTCGCCTCCTCCCTGCGTCCCCTGCCGAAAGAGGAGTTTGTCGGAGAAAACACCATTCTTATCTGCGGTACCCTCTGTAAACCGCCCATACTTCGCTCCACTCCCCTTGGCAGGGAGCTTTGCGATCTTCCGCTGGCGGTGAGACGGCCCTACGGCAGGGCGGATTTTCTCCCTCTTATCGCCTGGGGACGAAACGCCTCCATTGCATCCGAATTTACCGTCGGCTCCCACCTGCGATGCGAGGGGCGGATACAGAGCCGTGAATACGTAAAGCGCACCGAGGACGGTGCCGAGTTACTTAAGACCGCCTACGAGGTATCGCTCTCCCGCATAGACCGGGCAGAGGACGTTAGCGAGGATGGGGAAACGGTTCTCTGACAACATACAAAAGCCCCGAAAGGCTTGAGCCTTTCGGGGCTTTCAGTCATTTTACGGAGAGCTTACTGCTCCTTGGGAGCGTAGTACTCGACCTTTCTCTTGAGGTCCTCGTACTTGACCTTTGCACGGGCAGAGGCAGTCTCGAAGAGCTCCTTGGCACGCTCGGGATCCTTCATCTCAAGGCTGGAGTATCTGGCTTCGCCCTTGATGAACTGGATGTAGTCGCCGGTGGGTTCCTTGGAGTCAAGGGAGAAGGGATTCTTGCCTTCGGCCTTGAGGGCAGGATTGAAGCGGAACATCTGCCAATAGCCGGCCTCGACGGCACGCTTCATTTCGGACTGGCAGTTAGCCATACCGCCCTTGATAGCATGCATCTCGCAGGGGGCGTAGCCGATGATCAGCGAGGGGCCGGGATAAGCCTCAGCCTCGGTGATGGCACGGATGGTCTGGTTCATGTCGGCACCCATAGCGATCTGGGCGACGTAGACGTAGCCGTAGCTCATGGCGATAGCGGCGAGGTCCTTCTTGCCGATGGCCTTACCGGCAGCGGCAAACTGAGCGACCTGACCGATCTGGGAGGCCTTGGAGGCCTGACCGCCGGTGTTGGAGTAAACTTCGGTATCGAAGACCATGACGTTGACGTTTTCGCCGGAGGCGAGGACGTGGTCAAGACCGCCAAAGCCGATATCGTAGGCCCAACCGTCGCCGCCGAAGATCCAGACGGACTTCTTGGCGAGGTAATCCTTCTCGGCAAGGATCTTGCTCTCGGTCTCACCGGACTTGGTCTCGAGGAGCTCTACCAGAGCCTTGGAGGCGGCTTCGTTGGCCTTGCCGTCCTCAAGAGTGTTGAGGTAGGCGTCGATAACGGCCTGCTCGTCGGCGTTGGCGGAGTAGTCGAGGCTCTTGACGTAGCTTATGAGCTTCTCGCGGATGGTCTTCTGACCAAGGTAGATACCCATACCGTGCTCGGCGTTGTCCTCAAACAGGGAGTTAGCCCTAGCGGGACCCTTCTTGGAGTCACGGTTGACGGTGTAGGGAGTGGAGGGAGCGGAGCCGCCCCAGATGGACGAACAGCCGGTGGCGTTGGAGATGTACATTCTTTCGCCGAAGAGCTGGGTGATGAGTCTTGCATAGGAGGTCTCGGCACAGCCTGCGCAGGAGCCGGAGAACTCAAGCAGCGGCTGGTTGAACTGGCTGCCCTTGATGGTGTTCTCGGCGAAGGGCAGAGCCTTCTTGGTGACCTTGGCTACGTTGTAGTCGAATGCGGCCTGCTGATCTGCCTGGGATTCCTGGGAGACCATCTTCAGAGCCTTGTTCTTTGCGGGGCAGACGCCGACGCAGAGGGTACAACCCATGCAGTCGAGGGGGCTGATAGAAACGGTGAACTTATAGTCCTCACAGCCCTTGCCCTTCATCTGTACGAGCTTGGAGCTCTCGGGGGCATTGGCGGCCTCTTCGGCGTTAAGTGCGAAGGGACGGATGGTAGCGTGGGGGCAGACGTAGGAGCACATGTTGCACTGCAGGCAGTTCTCGGGGATCCACTCGGGAACGTCAACTGCAACGCCGCGCTTCTCGTATGCGGCAGCACCCTGGGGGAAGGTACCGTCGACGTGGTCGACGAACTTCGAAACGGGCAGCTTATCGCCGTCCATCTTGGTGACGGGCTTGACGATCTCGTTGACAAACTTGACAAGCTCGGGACGGTCGCCCTCGGCCTTGTCTTCAACACACTCGTCGACCGCATCCTTCCAGGAGGCGGGAACGTCGATCTTGACAAGGGCGTCGACACCGACGTCGATGGCCTTGTAGTTCATCTCGACAACTGCTTCGCCCTTCTTGAGGTAGGACTTCTTGGCCATGTACTTCATGTACTCGACAGCGTCCTTAATGGGCATAATGTTTGCAAGAGCAAAGAAGGAGGACTGCAGGATGGTGTTGGTACGCTTGCCCATACCGATCTCACGGGCTATGTCAATAGCGTTAACGGTGTAGAAGTTTACGTTGTTGAGGGCGATGTACTTCTTGACGGAGGCAGGCAGGTGCTTGTCAAGCTCCTCGGGAGTCCACTGGCAGTTGAGCAGGAAGGTACCGCCGGGCTTTACGTCGTTGACGATCTTATAGCCCTTGAGCATATAAGAGGGATTGTGACAAGCCACGAAGTCTGCCTTGGTGATGTAGTAGGTGGATTTGATCTTGTGATCGCCGAAGCGCAGGTGGGAGATGGTCACGCCGCCCGTCTTCTTGGAGTCGT
>JAFXIT010000010.1 GCA_017532825.1 Clostridia bacterium | reverse complement strand
GTATCGAGCATGGGTATAAAGGCGCTGTCCCCCTCCTCGTCGGGCGGGGTGTTGTTGAGTGCCGCCACGTCGGGCATGCGAAGATAGGGGTGCTCTATGGTCCAGGTGATGCCGCCGTCAAGGCTTCGTGCAAAGGCGAGGTGGCTGGCACGGGTGCGGTCGATGGCGTGATCCTGACCGTGGTCGGCAAGGTGGTATCCCTCTACCATACCCAAAAGGATCTCGGTCTGACCGCTTTTTGGATCGGTCCAGCTCCACATACCGCAGTTTGCGGGCCATCCGTAGAAACGGTCGGGAGCCTGTGCAATGATGGGTTGATGCAGAACTTTCATGCTTATACCCTCTCAAACTCACCTGTTTCGGAATTAAAACGGTAGAGAAAAATGTCACTTCCCCATCCCTGATCGTTGCGGAAATCGTGTGAGATGTAGAAATATCCGTCTCCAAGGGAGGCAATGCCCGTGGTACCGTAGGGGAAATAACTGCCGCAAATTCCCGTTGACGGATCCTTAAGCCCGATCCGGGCAAGGCTCAGACGGGTAAGCCCGTCCTTTATAAACGGGGCTTTTGCACAGTCGATATAAAACATGGAGTAATTGGGGAATTGCGGCTTTTGACCGCTGTATACCGCCGCAAGCATCAGGCGTGACTGCGGATCGTACTCGAGATTTTGCACGCCGTAGGTTGTATTGCCGGTACGGACGAAGTATTTACCGTCGGGGGCATCGGGTCCGATGCGGTGCATGCTCCTTTGAAGAAGCGGCCTTTCAAAGGACTTCCAGTCGGAGATATCGTATTTGAGGATGACCTGATCGTCGTTGTCACTTCGGGAGGGATCGGAGTAGATACCGTAGGCAACGTAGAGGAACTGCTTTCCGTCTTCTCCGAATTCGGGGGCGAAGGTCATACCGTCTATTCCGCTGCAGCCGTAGCGGTGACCCTCGGCAGAGTAATCCTTATATACCTCGCTGAGGTATACGGCGGTCATTACACCGTCGCTCTCGGCGTCCATATCGTCTCGGTCGATCTTCTCGACGTCAAATATCGCCGTGTAGAAGCCGTCGGTAATATCGTCCTCACGGCCGATATTGTTGAGTATACCTTTGCCGATGCTGTCGTGCTTGAATTCAAGCGAGCCGTAGACACGGCCATCGCCGTAATTGTAGGCAATACACCCAAGATGTCCCGCAAGCCCCTTTACCGAGCCTACGACGTTGCCCTGCAGGTCTACCTTTACAAGACGTGTTGTGAATGAAAGATAGAGGTATTCTCGCTGGGCATCGATGGCGATGCCCTGAACGTGACCGTCTTTAAATCCGCCGACGGATATGCTGTGGGGAAGATACATAACCTATCGCCTCCGAATTGAGTATAACATTTTTCAAAACTGTTTTCAATACGGTATTGTCCGTAGGGGGCAGGTGTGGTAAAATATTTAATAAGGAGGCGAAAATATGTATAAGCTATCCATACCTATAACCAACAGCTTGATAAATCCCGATACCTTTGATGCCTACGTCAAAAGCTTTCGTGAGGCAAAGGTGGACCGTGTCTTTCTTACCATCGGGGGCGCATCTTCCATAACCGACGAAAGGCTGGAGGCCGAGGTCGAGATATTCAAAAGAAACATTACCCTTCTTCGCAAGGAAGGCTTTGAGGCGGAGATATGGGTCGGAAGTACCATAGGCCACGGCGGCGCCGCCGTGGGTGAAGGTGAGGACGAAAAGGGCTGGGGATATATCCGCTCACAGACGGGAAAGTACGTCAAGGATACCTACTGCCCCCTCGATGAAGGCTTTACCGACAGAGTAGCCTACGTCGTGTCCCGCCTTGCAACCACCGGGGCGAGTCTTATCCAGCTTGACGACGATTACCGTCTTTCCCAACACGGGAGCGGTCTGTGTTGCTGCTGCGATAAGCACCTCAAGCGTATGAGCGAGATCTGCGGAGAGGAGGTCACCCTCGAGCTCATAAACGAGAAGGTCTTCGTCGGAGGTAAGAACATCTACCGTGATGCATGGGTCAAGGCACAGGGGGACAGCCTGCGTGAATTCGCACACAAGCTCCGCCGTGCCGTCGATGAGATAGACCCGTCGGTCACTCTCAGCCTTTGCACACCCTGGAGTCTTTGGAATGCCGACGGCGCAGATGCGCTTGAGCTGACAAGGATACTTGCGGGTGATAACAAGCCCTATCTCAGATTGCACGGTGCGCCCTATTGGGCGGCGGTAGCCGGATGGCGGTTGAACGGCACCATAGAGGCTGCGAGAATGTTTGCAGCGCTGGCAGACGACGGCGAGACCGAGATATTCTCCGAGGCGGACGCCTATCCACGTCCCAGATATATGACGCCTGCGTCCTACCTTGAGCTTTTCGATGCGGCTCTGAGAGCGGACGGACTGTATCGGGGAATACTGAAGTATATGTACGATTACGGCTCGTCGATCGAATATGAGACGGGATACGTCGACCGCCACATCCACGACCTGCCTGCATTGGAGGCTATCGAAAGGTGCTTTGAGGGCGGAACACAGGAGGGCGTGAGGGTGTACGTATATCCGCATACCCTTGCAGATTCCGACTTCCCCGATAACTATTCGACAGACAACCTCCAGCAGTCGCCCTTTTCCGCAGGTGATATCTTTGCCGCCTGCAGCATACCGACAACCTACGCAGGCGAGGGGATATGCGGTGCGGCATTCGGCGAAAACGTTAAATATATACCCCAAGGTGCAATGAAAAAGGGGCTTATCATCGACGCAGGTGCGGCGCTGATACTCCATAGACAGGGCATTGACGTGGGAATAGAGAGGGTAAATCGCTACGAGTGGACCTCGGTATCCGCAGAGACAGGCCAAAACGGTGAGCGAGTACGCCTTGGTGATAACGGCCGCTTCCTCGATGCCGACTACCGTGACGGCGTAGAGGTAGAAAGCTATGCAACCGTGAATACCGTTGCCGTGGCCCTTGGCACGGTGGGCGGAGCCGAAAGACCGCTTGCATACAGATATGAGAACGCAGAGGGACAGAGATTCTACGTCTTAGCCGTAAGCCTTGATGAAAGCAGACAGCAAAACAACTTCAAACGCACCTACCTCCGTCAAAAGCAGCTCGTCGAGGCGATACGGTGGATATCAGGCAGAGACCTTCCCGCGATGGTCTACAAGCAGCCCGACCTCTATACCGTCGCCAAGCGAAAGGGAGATGACCTTGCGGTGGGGCTTTTCAACTGCTTCGCCGACGGTATCCACAACGCCGAGGTCTGCCTTGACAGGGTATACAGCGAGGTGCGTCCCATCGTAGGAGATGCAAGACTGGAGGGCGACCGTTTGATACTGTCTGACACCCTGCACGCCTTCTCCTTTGCGGCCTTTGAGCTGATAGTGTAAAAAAGATCGGTTGAGTGATAAACTCAACCGGTCTTTCATTTAAAGCGTTATCTCGACATGGCCTTGATACGCCCTATATATTTCCTTGGCAGAACCCTCAAGCTCGAGGTTTGCCTTGAGATAGTCGGAATCTGCATAAAGTCCCGAATGCATACAACGGTCGCCTGCGGCCGATATGGGTACAAGCAGGATCTCGGGCGAGACCGCCCTGTAAAATTCTGCGTTTGCCGTGTCGCAAAGACCGTGATGCGGCGCTTGGAGGATATCGCACTTGAGTGCGCCCGGATACCTCCAGACGACTATCTGCATATTGCGGTTGTAGGCATCGCCCGTAAACATAGCGGTGCGGTGACTGCCCTTGACGGTAAATATAAGCGAGCAGAGGTTTGCATTTCCCGCACGGTTGAGGATGGAGCAGTCGGTGGGAGTAAAGAGAAAACGTACCTCCGCACCGTCAACGTTGATACACTGATCGACCGTCGGAAGGACCTGCTGTGCAAGGACGCTTTCTGCCGCCTCGGAGAGAAGCCCGTTGTCGTGGACGCAGCAGTTTCTGCCCTCTCTGTCGATATACTCGTTTGGGAAGTAGTAGCATAAACGGTTTATCTTCACCCTTTTGCGAAGCTCTATGTCCGAGCAGATGCGGGTGAGCGCTCCGTGGTGGTCACGGTGGGGGTGGGTGATTATCCAAAGGTCGACCTCGGGGATGCAGTGCGGACAGTAGCTTTCCATAAGCGAGAGAAGGTCCTCGGCGTCCTCGGGATGACCGCCGTCAACGGCGATGATCCTTCCGCTGTCGGTAACGACGAAATACCCCATTCCTGCGGCCGGCCATCCCACGTCGGGGCCGAAGGGGCCGTCAAAGCGGGAGGCTCGGGTGCAAAACTGTATAAGCTTTCCCATGTCAGTTCCTTGCGCCCATGCGTCTTTGGATAAGGTCTATGCGCTCGGCAATGGGGGGATGGCTGTATTCCACGGCGACGGTGAAGGGGTGGGGGTTGAGGTCGGCAAAGTTGTCCTTTGAGAGCTTCTTGAGAGCCGATATCATATCCTCTCCGTAGCCCGAATCGACCGCCATAGCGTCGGCACGGCGCTCATAGCTTCGGCTCAGTACCGCCGCAGGGATGCCGATAACGGTGTTTACCGGACCGAGGATAGCACCCATGAGTGCGATAAGACCGAATATGATGGATGCGCCCTCAAATCCGTAATCGACAGAGATCTGATCCACGATCGCAAAGGCGGCAATAAGCAGGGTCATAACGAGCATGGAAAGGAGGGATAAGGCAGTTCCCTTTGCGGTGTCACGGTGCTTGAAGTGGGCAAGCTCGTGGGCAAACACCGCCGTGATCTCACCCGGGGTGTAGTTGTTGACGAGATTATCGTAGAGGACTATCTTCTTGAACCTGCCAAGACCCGAGCAGAAGGCGTTTACCTTGGTGGTACGTCTGGAGGCGTCCATAACGTAGATGTCCTTGAGCTTGTATCCTGCGGCCGCAAACATACGGGTCAGATTGTCACGAAGCTCGCCCTCCTCAAGGGGAGTGAACTTGTTGTAGAGCTTCTGGAAGAAGGTCGAAAGCATCGAAAAAACTACTACGAACAGTGCTATTGCGGCGTATGCGGCGATGAAGAAGGTGTTTCCCAGGGCGTCGTAAAGGGACTGTACCAGGCAGTAAAGTCCGCAGTTGAGGCCGAGGTTTACGATAAACCCCTTTACGGTGTCGCCGACGAAGGTTGCGGTGGTGGACTTGTTGAAGCCGTATTTCCCCTCGATGACGATGCTGCTTACGTAGTCAAAGGGGATGGATATGACCGTCATCACGGCGGTGTAGCCGGTAAGTAACAACAATGAACGGGTATAGATGCCGCCGGGGAGAATGCCGTATACCGCAGAAAATGCGTCGAAGGCAAATAACAGTGCCATAAGTATAAACTCAAAACAGCCGAATATCAGCCGAATATGTGCCTTTTCGGCGGTGTATTCACGCCAGGTGGTGTACTTTTCGGGGTCATAGATGTCGGCAACACGGGGATCGAGGGGCTTGTCCTTTTGCTTGCGTGCAAGGGCCTCTGTTATCAGATTGTAGATAAAACCGAGGACCAAAACGCAGAGTATAATGATCTTATACATTAAATTACCTCCATAGCTGTTTCTATGGCATATTATACATCCGAAAGCCCATTTGAGTCAATAAAAAATAATTTCGGCGTTGAACGGGGGAAAGTTTTATGGTATAATCAAAATAATAACTTGACTTTGGGCAGGGGAACAAAAATGAGACGGATCGGGATAAATATGAACGCCTGCAACGGCTTGACAGACGAGGAATACGTCTCGCTGATAGCTGAGCTTGGATTTACGGCAACCTTCAGCAAATTGCTGGAGGAGGACAGGCAGGCGGAGCTTGCCGAGCTTCTTGCTGCAAAGGGTGTAGAATACCAGTCGATACACGCCCCCTTTTCCTCGATAAACGAGATATGGAAGGATTCCCTTGCGGGCGAAGAGGTCTTAGACCGCTTTATCAAATCGGCAGACCGCTGTGCGGAGCTTGGTATACCAATAGTCGTTGCACATCTTTCGTCGGGAGACGGTGCGCCGCCCGTGACCGATATAGGCAGAGCCAGGTTTGACCGCTTTATAGATCACGCCGTATCGAAAAACGTAAGGGTCGCCTTTGAAAACCAACGCAAGCTTTCAAACATCGCCTGGGCATTTGAAAGCTATACCGCCGATGACGGCGTCGGATTTTGCTGGGACTGCGGACACGAGGCCTGCTTTGCAGGCGGCAGGGAGTATATGCCCCTTTTCGGAAGCAGGCTGATATGCACCCATATCCACGATAACTTTGCCGTTAAGGACGGGGATCTGCACCTGCTGCCCTTTGATGGGGCTATCGACTTTGGACGTGTTGCCGCACAGATAGCATCGTCGGGCTATGACGGTCCGCTTATGCTGGAGGTCGCCGTCAAGCGAAACGAGCAATACCTCAGCCTTTCCTGTGAGGAATACCTGCAAAGAGCCGCCGCTGCGGCAAACCGTCTTGTGGAGATGATATAAAATGGGAAAAAGGTTACTTGGAGCGCTTCTGTGTATGATACTTATGCTGTCGGGATGCGGAGGAACAAAGGGGGAGGAAGGTATGGGAACTGTAAGGGCTTATTCAATGCCGTCTGACCTGCCCGAGATACGTCGGGGGAGTATGCACAGAGTAAGTGCGAATTCTATCGAATGTCCGGTCTATGCCACCGAGGTGACGGTCGGGTATGATTGCAAGGGATATATCAGCGGCGTTGCCGAGTACGTCTCCTTTGAGCTTGACGGCGGTTACGCCGAGGTGACGGTAGGTGCAGACTACGAGGTCGTATCTGCGGAAATTCAGCCGTCCTCCGAGGGTATCTCCTGCGAGATCGTTGGCAACAGCATAAGCTTCAGGGTGGAAAAGGCGGGACAGTATTTCGTAAAGATAAACGGCAACCTCTCCAACGGGGCTACTGTCGAGCATCCTTTGTACATCTTTGTCGACCCGCCTATGGAGGACGTCCCCGCCGAAACGGATGAAAATACCGTCGTTTTCAAGGCAGGCTACCACCAAATAGGAAGCTATGTCCTCCAAAGCAACACCGTGTACTACCTTGAGGCAGGGGCCTACGTTTGCGGACAGCTTATCTCCGACGGGGCGGAAAACGTCCGAATATGCGGCAGGGGCATCCTCAGCGGAGAATTTGTCACCGCCGATGTTAACGAAGGCCGAGCGATCTTTATAAGAAACGGAAAAAATATTACGCTTGAAGGTATTACCGTCCTGCATCCGTGGTACTGGACGGTCGAATTCGACCGTTGCAACGGCGTGTCGGTAAATAATATCAAGACCATCTCCCACGGCATGAGCTCGGATGCGCTTGACATCTTCGGTTGCTCCGACGTTACCGTCGAAAACTCCTTTTTCCGCTCCTATGACGACGTTGTAGTCATCAAGGCACAGCCTGCGGAATGTCGGGATATAGTCGTCAAAAACTGCGTTTTGTGGTGCGATTCCTCAAATCCAATGGAGATAGGCTACGAGACACACTACGATACATCTAACGTACTGTTTGAGGATATAGACGTTTTGAGCGTTGCTCGGGCACCGCACAGCCGCACCGAAGCGGTCATTGCCATCGAGCCCCACTACGGCGGAAGCGTGTATGACGTGGTATACAGGGATATCAGAGTTGAGCCCGAGCTTGTGGGGTACGAGCTGTTCCGCTTCTCGATAGACGACGGCAGCGGCAGTATAGGGAATATCACCCTTGAGAATGTTAGGGTAAACGGAGCCCTCGGCGGCATCGTACGTGGCAAGGAGGGTGTAGACGGGATAGAGGGAATACGCCTTATAAACGTCACAAACACTCAAGGCTGTACTCCCTTTGCAGAGGATATACTCACCTTCGGACCGGTAGGCGATATAGAGATACAAAATACGTCCGAAGCAAAGCGCTATGAGCCGAAGGCTCACTCCGATCTGTATAGCTCCCTTGCCGATTTTTCCGAGATACAGGGTCAAAACGGCTTTTACTATTACTCGGTTGACAATGCAGGTATGACCGAAATGGAATTCAACGGTACCTGCTGGAAACTCCCCGGGGCCGACTATCCGCTTATACAGTGGGGCGGGATGCATTGTGAGACGAGCCGTGACGCCATGATAGCATGGGAAGCACCGAGGGACGGCAGGGTCGTTATAAGAAGCCAAGCAAGCCATCCGAATATGGGCGGCGACGGAGTAGAGATAGCGATATACAAGAATATGCTTTTCTCGCCGCTGTATACGGCTTTGCTGGAGGGAGACTTTGAGGGCATCGACGTTGCGGATCCGATCACGGTCGCGCTCAGGCAGGGAGACGTGCTCTACTTCAGCGAGAACTGCGTTGAAAATATGGACTGCGACTCGGTAATATGGATATTTGAAATAGAATACATAAACGACAATGAAGATATAGGAGACTGATGACATGAAAGAATCGTTTTTGCCTGACTACGCCGGAATGGACGTTTGGGAATCGTATTCGAAGGATCTGCTCAGAGATTACCGTCAGTCGATAGAGGAAGGTCTGGACGTCGAACGCTACAAGTCGCTTTTTGAGGCAGTAGCGCAGATGCCCGATGACGAAAACAAGGATAGAATTGCGGACGTTATCTTCGATATCGTCTGCAATGCGCCTACGGTAGAGGGGTATCCCTATGAAGAACCCTCCGATCTTGAAGGAATAAAGAGGGTGCGCAAGCCCGTTGAGCTTCCCAAGCTCGAGCTTACAAAAGAAGAGCTTTTTGACAAGGTGTACGGTGCCTGGATGGGCCGTGTATGCGGATGTATGCTCGGAAAGACACTTGAGGGAATACGCACCTACGAGCTGATCCCGTTCCTCAAGGAGAGCGGAAACTACCCGATGCACCGCTACGTGCTTTCTACCGATGCGACGGACGAGGTCTGCGGTAAGTACGGCTACGGCTTTGCCATCGTTCCCTACGTAGATAAATGCGGCAGAATGCCTGCCGACGATGATACAAACTACACTGTCCTGGCACAAGAGCTGATAAACAGCAGAGGCAGAGACTTTACACCAAATGACGTGGCGAATATTTGGGTGGCAAAGCAGTCTATGGGTGTCTACTGCACCGCCGAGCGCACAGCGTTTAAAAACTTCGTCCTTGGATACCGTCCGCCCGTTTCCGCAAAATACAAGAATGTCTACCGTGAGCTTATCGGAGCGCAGATAAGGGGAGACTACTTTGGCTATATAAACCCCGGAGACACCGCAACTGCCGCCGAAATGGCATTCCGTGACGCCTCCATATCCCATATAAAGAACGGTATCTACGGCGAGATGTATATTGCCGCAATGATCGCCGCCGCTGCGGTCACCGATGACCTTGAGACCATTGTCAGAGCGGGGCTGGGCGAGATACCTCAGAAGTCCCGCCTTGCCGAGACTGTCAGAGAGATCATAGACGATGCCAAGGCAGGCTTGACTATGGAGCAGCTCAGGGAAAAGATCTACTCCAGATACGATGAAAATGACGGCCACGACTGGACACATACCATTTCCAACGCCGCTATCGTCACAGCGGCCCTGCTTACCGGAGAGGGCGACTACGGCAGGTCTATATGCGCCGCAGTACAGAGCGGATTTGATACCGACTGTAACGGTGCGACCGTCGGCTCGATCCTCGGTATGAGAAACGGTATAGACGGAATAGGGAAGGAATGGACAGATCCCATCAACGATACGCTCGACACCGCTATCTTCGGTGTCGGCACGGTATCGGTCAGCGAGCGTGCAAGGATGACGCTTGATCATATAAAAGCGTAGGTCTGCCCGGGAAAAGAAATTTTGAAAATCGTTAAATTTTGACCTTTCGTTAACAATATATAGAAAAATAGGGTATATAATAACAAATATGCTCGGCCGAAAGCCGATAAGACCGAAAGGATACGCTATGGCCAAAAAGTCAAAAAGGAATATGCTGCTTCCGGGTATGGCGGTAGCAGGTGTTGCAGCTACCCTGGCCGCCGCATCTGCCGTTGCGGGATATTTCGTAAGAGCGGCGATAGACAGAGAACTCCCCAAGGCGATAAGTAAAGTACAAAAGTATATATTCCCCGCAAAAAAGACGGATGGAGTAGTGTCGGTGGCGGATGTGTCAGCGGCACTCGGCGATGCCTCGTATAGGCTCAGAAACAGCCCCTTGGAAGAGGTGTCGATAATCGCCCACGACGGAGTAAGGCTTGTAGGTCACTGGATGGAAGGGGAGGATCCCGAGCGTGTGATAATCGCCGTCCACGGCTGGCGCTCGACCTGGGATAACGATTTCGGACTTGTGGCAGATTTCTGGAAGGAAAACGGCTGCTCGGTGCTTTTCGTTGAGCAGAGAGGACAAAACAACAGCGGCGGCGATTGTATGAGCTTTGGACTGCTTGAACGCTACGACTGCCGTGACTGGGCTCTCTGGGCGGATAAGCGCACCGAGGGACGTCTGCCGATCTACTTTGACGGTATCTCCATGGGTGCAACGAGCGTGCTTATGGCAACGGCGCTTGACCTGCCGAAAAGCGTTAAAGGAGTCATAGCCGACTGCGGCTTTACCTCGCCCGATGCGATATTGGATCACGTAATGAGCGAAAGCCTCCATCTGCCGTACGGTGTTCACCGCAGTGAGATCAGACGCAGGTTTAAAAAAAGATTCGGCAGTGCGGATATAAACTATTCGGCCGAGGAAGCTCTGCTTTTAAACCGACTGCCGGTGCTTTTCGTACACGGAACAGACGACACCTTCGTGCCCATTGAGATGACCTACAAAAACTACAAGGCCTGTACTGCACCCAAGCGGCTGTTGGTCGTGCCCGGCGCCGAGCACGGTATGAGCTACGTAGTGGATAAGGACGGCTGCGAGGCAGCAATAAGAGCATTTTGGCGAGATTTTGACCGAGCAATAGAGGCGTAGCCTTGCAATAAAAGGGGAAATTTAAACAGTGTTAGAGCTCAAAAACATCAAAAAGGACTATCCTGCCGGCAACGGTACGGTAAAAGCTCTTAAGGGCGTGGACATTACCTTCCGTGAGAGCGAGTTCGTAGCCATACTCGGCCCGTCGGGCTGCGGTAAGACGACCCTGCTCAATATCGTAGGCGGTCTTGACCAGTATACAAGCGGTGACCTGCTTATAAACGGCAGATCAACCAAGGACTTTAAGGACCGTGACTGGGACGGCTACCGCAACCATTCGGTTGGATTTGTTTTCCAGACCTATAACCTCATACCCCATCAGAGCGTTCTTCAGAACGTCGAGCTGGCGCTCAGCCTTTCAGGAGTTTCGAAGGCCGAACGCCGCCGCCGTGCCAAGAAGGCTCTCGAGGACGTCGGACTGGGAGACCAGCTCCGCAAAAAGCCCAACGAGATGTCGGGCGGACAGATGCAGCGTGTCGCTATTGCAAGAGCCATCGTCAACGATCCCGATATAATTCTTGCCGACGAGCCGACGGGTGCACTCGACACCGAGACCAGCATTCAGGTCATGGAGATACTCAAGGAGATATCCAAAAACCGTCTCATCGTTATGGTCACCCATAACCCTGAGCTTGCAGAGAAGTATGCTACCCGTACCATAAAGATGCTTGACGGTGAGATATGCGGCGACAGCGATCCGCTTTCTGCCGAGGAGCTTGAGAATGAGCGCATAAAGGACGAAAACCGTGTGCGTACCCGTGAAAAGAAGCCCTCGATGTCCTTCTTGACCGGATTTGGACTCTCGCTTAAGAACCTCTTTACAAAGAAGGGAAGGACCGCCCTTACCTCATTTGCGGGAAGCATCGGCATAATCGGTATAGCGCTGATATTTGCCGTGTCACGCGGTATGACTGCCTACATCGACACGGTCCAGGAGGAAACGCTGTCCTCCTATCCCTTGACCCTTGAGGCCCAGCATATGGATATGGGCAGTCTACTTGAGACCTTTATCGGGCAGGCCGAGTCGCTGGAGCAGCACGAAAGAGACGCTGTCTATCAAAAGGCAATGCTCTATACGATGCTCAACTCCATCAACTCTATGGAGATCGTTGAAAACGACCTTGCCGCCTTCAAGGTATATATAGAAAAAGAGATAGAATCCGATCCCGACGGCGAGCTTGCACGAGCGGTCAGCGGTATACAGTACACCTACAGTGCTTCTCCCATCGTCTACACACAAAACCCCGACGGCACCATACTCTTTTCCGATACCAACGCCTTTATGCAGGATATGTTCCTTGAGTACTTCGGTATGGATATGTCCGGCATGACAAGCGGAAATATGGGTGTTATGGGCTCGATGGGAATGATGGGCGGATCCTTTACACTTTGGCAGGAGATGCTGCCAGGTGAGAAGGGAAGGCTTGTAAGCCCGCTTCTTGAGCAACAGTACGACGTCATATACGGATCCTGGCCTACCGAGTTTAACGAGGTAGTGCTGGTGGTCGATGAGAATAACGAGCTTGACGATATTACCCTCTACGCCCTCGGTCTTACCTCCATAGAGGAGATCGAAAAGATAGCCGATGCGGCCTTCAACCAGACCATTCTGGAGTTTGAGCCCAAGCACTGGAGCTACGAGGAGATATGCTCGACCGACTACCGTGTCGTGCTTGCCTCCGACTGCTACCACCTCGACAAGACGACCGGTCTCTACACCGATCTGCGTGAGAGCGAAGCAGGACTGCAGTATCTTTACGACAACGGTCTGGATATAAAGGTCTCGGGCATAATCCGTCCCAACGAGGACGCCTTGGCCACCATGCTCTCCGGAGCAATTGGATATACCTCCGAGCTTACGGAGTACATTATTGAGCAGGCAAAGGACTCCGACGCCGTTAAGGCACAGCTTGCCTCTCCGGGCAGTGACATCTTTACGGGACTTCCCTTCGGAGAAGTCAGTGCGGCACTGAGCGATGAACAAAAGGCTGCCGAGCTGAGAGATTATATCGCAGAGCTTGACAACAACGGCAAGGCTGCGGCCTATATCTCCATAAAGAGCATTCCTGCCGAAAGCGACGTCATGGCATACGTCGGAAGCGTGCTTGGGAATATGAGCCGTGCCGAGATGGAGGATATGCTCATAAACGGTCTTTCCGCCCAGATGCCCGGAATGGACGCCGAGGAGATCAAGTCCTACCTTTCAGCCAGAAGCGACGAGGAGATATCCCAGTACTGCTACGGTATCGTCTCACAGCAGTACATTGCCGGCTATGCCGCCGCTGCAATGCAGCAGCTCTCCGCACTCAGCACCCAACAGCTTGTAGCTATGCTTGAGGCCGAGCTTGCAGGATATACTAACGAGCAGTGCGCTGTATATTACGATGCGGTGCTGACATTCTCTGAGTCGACCTATGATGACAATCTCGACATTTTGGGCTACGTCGACATCGACGATCCCTCCAGCATCAATCTCTACGCCGCCACCTTTGAGGATAAAGACATCATAGAAGCGGCGATAGCCGATTACAACAAGAATGTCGGCGACCTTGAGCAGATACTCTATACCGACTACGTCGGTCTGATGATGTCCTCGATCACCACCATCATAAATGCAATTACCTACGTTCTGATAGCCTTTGTTGCGGTATCTTTGGTAGTATCCTCGATAATGATCGGTGTCATCACCCTCATTTCGGTCCAGGAGCGCACCAAAGAGATCGGCATACTGCGTGCCATCGGAGCCTCAAAGCGCAACGTCTCACGTATGTTCAACGCCGAGACGGCTATAATCGGGTTTACCTCGGGAGCGTTGGGTGTGGTAATAACCTACCTGCTGTGCATCCCCATAAACCTCATACTCCATGCTCTGACTGGTATCGGAAACCTCAGCGCATTCCTTCCCATAGAGGTAGGCGTCGTGCTTGTGGTCATAAGCGTACTGCTGACGCTTGTTGCCGGTATCATTCCGTCCCGTTCTGCGGCAAAGAAGGACCCCGTCGTAGCCCTGAGAACAGAATAACGATTTATAGGAAAAAACCTCCCGCAGCGTTTGCGGGAGGCTTTTTTTGTGCGGATATCGAAGGGTATCTACCTCTTGGGGGTAAATTTCTTCCTTTCAAGAAAAAACTCTTCACAAATCGACAAAAAAGCGATACAATTAATATATCGTTTGAGGGACGGGGGTGAGCCGTTGAAAGTACGTACCGAGATATCCGATCACGAAGAGATCGTCATAAGG
Source organism: Clostridia bacterium (assembly GCA_017532825.1). Taxonomy (GTDB): domain Bacteria; phylum Bacillota; class Clostridia; order Oscillospirales; family QAMX01; genus RGIG6452. The sequence continues at coordinate 51,281 of JAFXIT010000010.1, read as the reverse complement.
TGCCGACAGAGGACCGAGCGCATACGCTCCCTTGAGGCGGCGGTGGAGAATGCCGTTCGAGGTGAGAACGAGATACCGGTAAGCTCGGGCGGTAGGGAGATATTTCTTCCTAAAAACCGTATACTGTTTTTTGAAAGCAGTGAAGGCAGGGTCTACGCCCACACGGCAGAGGACATATACATAGCACCCTATAAGCTTTGTGAGCTTGAGTCGATCATGCCGCCGACCTTTGCCCGTATTTCAAAGTCGGTCATTGCAAACCTGATGCGAATCAGCTCGGTGCGGCGGGAATTGGTTGGAAACGGCGAGATCACCTTTGCGGATTGCGATAAAAAGACCTATTTTTCAAGGGCGTACTACAAGCTTATGCAGTATAAATTAGACGAAATGAGGTTTAAAAAATGAATTTCGGAAAAACGTTTTGGGGCTTGCTTTGCATCTTTGCGGCGGCTGTTTTGATTCTTGATGCGCTGAACGTGCTTGTTCCGATCGAAAATGCGATAGGCGGAGTGTCGGTGCTTGCTCTGTTGGCCGGTGTGTTCCTGCTTGCCTATATTTTAAAAAATCTCTTCAGCGGCAGGCTTGGAAGCATATTTGTCCCCCTTGGTCTGATGTTTATGCTCTTTGAAAAAAACATTGCGACCCTCTGCGGCGCAGAGTCCTCCAACCTCATAAAAAACTGGCTGGTATTGCTGATCTCGGTACTTCTTGCTACGGGTGTCGATGCTCTCCTGCCTAAAAGGAAGAGGTTAAAGTTTATAAAAATAGAAGGGATCGGACGTAAGAAAAAAACATTATCCGAGGATCGGGACTATACCGATAATTCCCTTGGCAGCTCGGTGGTATATATTGACTGCGAGGACTTTGTTTCAAAAACTGTTGAAAACAATATCGGTAGCTGCTCGGTACATTTTGTCTCGCCTGAGGAGTACGAAGGGGGCGGAGTCCTCTGCCTTGAGAACAATCTCGGTCATCTGATCGTCAACGTTCCTTCGGATTGGAGCGTTAAATGCGACATAGAGAACAATCTCGGCCATGTCTCCGGGTATCGTGACTGTGACGGAAATGAACGCTTGCTCTATATCCGAGGCGAAAATAACCTCGGAAAAATAACGATAGAGTACATAGAATAGCTTATTTGAGATAAAAATACAACTGTTTAACTATGTAAAGAATAACGCTTTACATAGTTAAACAACAACGGCGGAGCACCTGTGTGAGGGCTCCGCCGTTACTTTTTAAAAGATGCCTCGGAATAGCTCGCTGTCGATCTTAAAAACGTCCTCAAGCGGTATTTTGATACCGTCTCCGATAATCAGCACCCTCTCGTAAGGGTCTGTTTTTAAGAATTCTCCGACCTCAGTGACATACCTTCCGCCTTCTTTTTTACCGTCGGGCTTGAAATATGTCACACTTATACGGGTAAGCTCAAGCTCGGAGTCTTCGAGAAAGGACAGCTTTCTGTCAAGCTCGGCTTTGTCATCCTCCGATAGGGGGATCCTTTTGTCGGTGAGGCGGTCGCTCTCGGCGATCGCCTCGTCGTATCCTACCAATGCCGAAAAAGCAGAAAACTGTGCGGCACGGTCATAAAGCGACATGGGCGGATGCTTTTTTGAAACGTGGCGGGGAAGGTCGATTATATCGTCGTAGGAACGGCTCATGCCTTGTGACCTCCTATCTGCGAATTTCGGTCCTTGGCTGTTGCACCCTCCTCAAGGTTCATGCCCCGAAGGATGGCGTTTTTGCCGTATTTATGCTTGATGTTCAAAACTGCCTGCTGCATATTCCGTTCACGGGACAGTTCGGCAGGGTCGCCGTCCGAAAACAGCTCGGACTGTACTCCGCTTGAAAGGAAGGAGATGTCTGCCTCGGTGAGGACGTGGTTTGCAGTAAGGTTTATGCGGCGAAACAGAAGCTCTCTGTCGGCGATCCTGTCAAAGAGCTCGCTTACGGCCGAAAGGATCTTCGACGAAGAGGAGGTATGCCCTCCGAGATTTATACTCCCGTGGGAGTGCTTGGGGATAGCACGTCCGTAGGCGTCTGCGGTGACCTCTCCCTTGTAATTTTCCCTGCGGACGGGGTCGGTCAGATTTTCCACGTCGTAGCCAAGCGTTAAAACGAGTTGGTCGGTGCAAAGCCCCTTGTCCACAAGATCGAGAGAGAGCATGTCCGCCATTTCACGTACTACCAGCCGTGTCTTTTCAAAATCGTAGGGATATTGCAGTACCTGCCCCGAGCCGAGGCTGTTGGTGATTGGTTTGTAGGCCTTTATGTCGGCGATGGTACAGGGCTCGTAGCCCCAGGCATGGTCGATAAGAAGCTCGGCGTTTATGCCGAAAAGTCTGTACAGCAGCTCTTCGCTTTCTATGGAGCATCTTGCAATATCCCCCATGGTAAACAGTCCGCGGGCCTCAAGCTTTTTTGCGTACCCTCTGCCGACCCTCCAAAAGTCGGTCAGCGGACGGTGATCCCACAGCTCCCTGCGGTAGCTTTTTTGGTCTAACTCGGCGATACGGACACCGTTTCGGTCGGGCGGTATCTTTTTTGCCTTAATATCGAGGGCTATCTTGCACAAAAACAGATTGCTCCCGATACCTGCCGTCGCAGTAATGCCGGTGCGGGAGAGGACGTCAAGTATGATCTTCATTGCAAGATCCCTGGGGGAGAGGCGGTAGGTGTCAAGATAGTCGGTCACGTCCATAAACACCTCGTCGATGGAGTAGACGTGGATATCCTCGGGAGAGACGTAGGAGGTGTATATCTCATAGATCCTGGTGCTGTATTCCATATACAGCGCCATACGCGGCGGCGCAACGATATAGTCCACCTCAAGCTCGGGTGCGTTTGCAAGGACGGTCGTGTCCGCAGAGCTTCCCGATGGCTCGGCTGATGGGCTTCTGCGCCGTCTTGCACGGTTTACGTCATTTATTCTTTGCACTACCTCAAACAAACGTGGTCTGCCCGGAATGCCGAAGCTTTTGAGGGCAGGGGTGACGGCGAGGCAGATGGTCTTTTCGGTACGGCTCAGGTCGGCTACGACAAGGTTTGTGGTAAGCGGATCAAGCCCAAGCTCAACACATTCTACGGAAGCGTAAAACGATTTAAGGTCTATTGCAATATACGTCCGCTCCTTCATCTGCTCGCAGCCTCCCTTCAACATAGATACATTCTGTTACCGTACACCGATTATTATATCATATTTTGGCTTTTTATCAATCTTATATTCCGTATGTACCGGTAAGCGGGTCCATAAAAATCCTGAGTTTGGGTGTCGCAAAGGTAAAAACGACAAAAAGAAGGGCGATGATACAGAGTGCGACAAATGCTACCCTCGGAGAGCGAGGCCGAAAGGAGTCGGATTTAAACAGCCGTGTTTCGTAAAGATATGCAGCTGCGGCCGAGATAAAGAAGATGGCAATGTTCAGCCAGTCGGGTGATCTGCCGATAACGCCGTTATATACGTAGAAGATGACGGGTATAAGAGTGATTCCAAGCAGGATGCCGCGTAGCTTGACAGTCCAAAACTCCTTGCGGTCCTTGAAAAAGAAGCTCTGCACGGTCGCAAAAATAAACATCGGCCAGAACAAAAGCTTCATGTGCTCCCAGGTCGACTCGTTTACACCCGAAAATGGGGCTATCCATACTGCGTTTCCGAGCCAATCGTAGAGAAAATGAAGTATTGTTCCTCCGAACGTTGTCACGCCAAAGCCAAGCCACTGCCAAAGATCCATAGACAGCTTCATATAATTCACCCACCTTTTTTATAAGGAAGTATATGCCGGGGACGGCTCGGACAGTACTTCACAAGCGGCAGATAAATATACGCAGTGACAAAAACGGTGCGGACTTTGCATCCGCACCGTTCTTTTATTTCTCTTTTTTGGAACGCTTGATTATGTATATCACCAACAGTGTGCCTATGATGGGGAAGATCGCCGCAATAAGCATTCCGACCTTCAATCCGATCTCTTCGGGGGTAACCGAGGAGGTCTGACTCAGCTCGAGTGCAAATCTGCTTACCGAGACCTTGTCTACCACAATACCCAACAGCTGAGGCGCGACCGAAGCACCGAGGTCTCCGCCCGCCGCCATCAATGCGTAGGCGGCAACGCCGGGGGAGGGGATCTTCTGCTCCATAAGTATCAGCGTACCCGGCCAGAGCATGGAGGTAAATATACCCATCAGTATGCAGGCAATGAATGAAAGCACTACGCCCGACGTGCCTGCCACGAGGTAGCAAACCGCAGCGCCTATCATGCTGATAAGAAGTGTCTTGGATATACTGGGGGAGTATTTGGCGTAGAGCACACGGCTCATAGCCAAAAGCAATGCAAACACCGCAAGACCTGCGACGTCACCGATAGCCTTGGGGATGTTCAGTGCATTTTCCATAAATCCCGAGATCCAGTTGGTCATCGTATTTTCAGCCGCACTGCCGAGGAATATGCAAAGCACGCACAGCGCAAGCATCCTACCCTTGCCGCCGGAGCCCTTTTGGGAGGATGAAATTTCCATAACGGGTATGGGAGACGTGAAAAAGAGGAAGGATGCTATAAGCGGGAAGATGGCAAAGAAGAGTGCAAGATAGGCCCAGTTTTCGGTGCCGAAGATGTAAAAGTAGATCGAGCTTATTGCCACCGAGCAGACTACCCCCCAACCGTAAAGGGAGTGGAGCATGCTCATATCCTTTTCGGGGTGCTCGGAGGGAAGAGAGGCAATAAGGGGGCTTAGCAGTACCTCGCAAAGACCTGCCGCAAGGGCAAATACGACCGTACCCATCACAAGCCAAAGGTAGGCCTGCTGAGGCCATAGCGTGGGCAGAAGGGCGTATATTATAAGGCCCGTGCTGGTCAGCATCGGCATCAGACGGATGGTAAGACGGGTGTTGAAGAAGCGTGCAAGGAAGGAAAAGATAAGGTCGATGGAGAGCTGGGTGCAGAAGCTTATCAGCACCAGCGTTCCAAGCAGGGTATAAGAGATGCCGTACATATCGTGGAAGGTGATAAACAGCATCGGCGGAAGCACGAAGATGGATGCCATTGCGAGATATGCATAGTAGCAGGCCCGCCTTGTCTTTGAATAGTTGCTTGAAGCCATTTTACTTCTGACCTTTCCAAAGGTAATAGTGCGTCCATAAATATAACCCCTTAGGATACACCCGATGTTAGGAGCGAATCTCTAAGGGGGTCATATTCGGTTGCGGCGGAATTACTTGATTCCGTGATACTTCTGCAGTGAGCAGACTGCCTTTGCCTTGTCGGGGTATTGGATGCATTCCTTGATACCTACGGCAGCAGCTGCGGCCGCCACAATAGTGGTTATGTAGGGAATCTTGGACTTGATGGCGGCGCGGCGCATCTGTGCACCGTGGCTCTTGCCCGACTTGCCCGAGGGGGTGTCTATGAGAATATCGACCCGTCCGGAGGTGATCTCCTCGATCATGGCGTCGTTATAGTCGCCGTAGGCGGGGACGATCTCGGGCTCAATGCCGTGCTCTCGCAGATACTTGCCCGTGCCGATGGTGGTCTTGATGGAGAATCCGCATGAAATGAGGGTCTTTGCGATGTCCACGGCGGCAGGCTTGTCGTTGTCGCTGACACTCATAAGCACACATCCCGAAAGGGGAAGGGGTGTCTGGGTGGCTTCCTGTGCTCTGGCGTAGGCAAGGCCGAAGGTCTCGGCAATACCGAGGACCTCACCGGTGGAGCGCATTTCGGGGCCGAGGATGGGGTCGACTTCCTGGAACATATTGAAGGGGAAGACGGCTTCTTTGACGCCGAAGTAGCTCTTTTCCTCACGCTTGAGGGTGGAAAAGTCGAGCTTTTCGCCGGTAAACTCGGCCATCATGACCTTTGTGGCGGCGGGTATCATAGAGAAGCCGGTGACCTTGGATACAAGCGGTACGGTACGGCTGGCACGGGGATTTGCTTCGATGACGTAGACCTTACCGTTTTCTATGGCGTACTGGATGTTCATAACGCCGCATACGCCAAGCTCGCAGGCAATGCGCTCGGTGTAGTCGTATATGGTCTTTAACAGCTCGGCGGGAATATCGGTGGAAGGAATAACGCAGGCGGAGTCTCCTGAATGTATGCCGGCCAGCTCAATGTGCTGCATCACAGCAGGAACGAATGCCGAAACACCGTCGGAGATGGCGTCGGCCTCGCATTCGGTAGCGTTGGAGAGGAAGCGGTCGATGAGTATAGGTCTCTCGGGAGTGACACCGACGGCGGCTTCCATGTAGGTGCGGAGCATCGCATCGTTGTGGACGACCTCCATACCCCGTCCGCCAAGGACGAAGGAGGGGCGGACCATCAGCGGATAGCCTATCTGCTTGGAGATGGCAAGCGCCTCGTCGACGGTGACGGCCATGCCGCTTTCGGGCATGGGTATCTCGAGCTTTTCCATCATCTGACGGAAAAGGTCACGGTCTTCTGCGGTATCTATGACCTCAGGGGGAGTGCCGAGTATGCGTACTCCGAGCTCCTTGAGCCTTGTGGCGATGTTGAGAGGGGTCTGTCCTCCGAAGGATACGATGACACCGAGGGGGGATTCGTATTTGTATATTGCAAGGACGTCCTCGACCGTCAGCGGCTCAAAGAAAAGCCTGTCGGCGGTATCGTAGTCGGTCGATACGGTCTCGGGGTTGCAGTTTACCATGACCGTCTCGTAACCCATCGCCTTGAGGGCGTTGACGGCGTGCACACAGCAGTAGTCGAATTCTATGCCCTGGCCGATACGGTTGGGACCGCCGCCGAGGACCATGACCTTTTTCTTGCCCGAGTCGGAAAGGGTAGAGTCGAGCGACAGAGCGGGGTCAATCTTGTGGTAGGTGGAATAATAGTAGTAGGAGCCTGCGGGAACACCGCTTACCGGTACTCCCTCAAACTTCTTGCAGATGCCGAGGCTGTCACGGTAGTCAAATACCTGGGAATCGTGCAGACCAAGCAGCTTTGCAATGTAACGGTCTGCAAAGCCGTCGAGCTTGACCTTTTCGAAAAGGTCTGCGGGAGGCAGGGTCCCGCGGTATTTAAGCAGCTCCTGCTCCTCGTCGACAAGCTCCTTCATCTGTTCAATGAACCAACGCTTGATCTTGGTAAGCTCCCAAAGCTTTTCGACGCTTACGCCCTTTCTGAGGGCCTCGTACATTATAAACTGACGCTCACTGGTAGGATCGGAAAGTTTTTCTATAAGCTCCTCGGCGGTCATCTCGCCGAAGTTTTTGGCATATCCGAGACCGTAACGGCCGTTTTCAAGGGAGCGGATGGCCTTATGGAAGGCTTCCTTATAGGTCTTACCTATGCTCATGACCTCGCCGACCGCACGCATCTGGGTGCCGAGCTTGTCGATCGAGCCGCGGAACTTCTCAAAGGCCCAACGGGAGAACTTGACCACTACGTAGTCGCCCTTGGGGGTGTAGTCTGCAAGCGACCTGCCTGCGTAGTAGGGAAGCTCAGAGAGGGTAAGACCTGCCGCAAGCAGTGCCGAAACGTAGGCTATGGGGAAGCCGGTGGCCTTGGAGGCGAGGGCGCTGGAACGGGAGGTACGGGGGTTGATCTCTATGATGACGACACGGTCGGAGACCGGGTCGTGGGCAAACTGGACGTTAGTGCCGCCGACAACGCCGATGGACTCGACGATGGCGTAGGCGTATTTCTGCAGACGCTCCTGAAGCTCCTTGGATATGGTAAGCATGGGTGCGGCACAGAAGGAGTCGCCGGTGTGGACTCCCAGGGGATCGATGTTTTCGATAAAGCAGACGGTTATCATCCTGCCGGTTGCGTCGCGGACGACCTCAAGCTCGAGCTCTTCCCAACCGATAAGACACTCCTCAACGAGTATCTGACCGACCATAGAGGCGGCAATGCCTCTCGAGGAAACGCTGCGAAGCTCGTCGACGTCCTTTACTATGCCGCCGCCGGTACCGCCCATGGTGTAGGCGGGACGGATGACAACGGGATAACCTAACTGATCGGCAATGGCCTCGGCCTCTTCAACGCTGTATGCGGGTTCGCTGCGGGGCATATCGATCCCGATGGAGTTCATAGCGTTTTTGAACTCTATACGGTCCTCGCCACGCTGTATAGCATCTACCTTTACACCGATAACTCTGACGTCATATCTGTCGAGAATGCCCTGCTCGTAAAGCTCCGAGCAAAGATTGAGTCCCGACTGGCCGCCAAGGTTGGGTAAAAGGGCATCGGGACGCTCGATAGAGATTATTTCCTCGAGCCTTGCGACGTTGAGTGGCTCGATATATGTTTGGTCAGCAATACCCGGGTCGGTCATAATGGTTGCGGGATTGGAATTTACCAGCACCACCTCATAGCCGAGACTTTTAAGAGCCTTGCAGGCCTGGGTGCCGGAATAGTCGAATTCACAGGCCTGGCCGATGATTATCGGGCCGGAGCCGATGATGAGTACCTTTTTGATCGATGTGTCCTTAGGCATTATGCTGTTCCTCCGTCTCTTATCTCAACTATATATGATACCATTTTTTCCTTGGTTTGGGGATAGCATTTTTCAACAAAAATGTTGTATGTACGGGACTTGTTATTTACGCTTTGTAAGTCCGTCGAATACCCTCGTTTTGTCAAGCTGCTGCCAAAGCGCAAACATCAGCAGTGCATACAGCGGGGTGGCTATGAGCCTGACGGGGAGCTTGGTCAAAAATACAGTGTGTGCGGGGATGTTGAAAAATCCCGACATTATAAAGCTGTTTGCCGCAAGATCACAGACGACCGTTACAACTCCTATGGCAAGGAGAAAGCGCCAGAAGCTCTTTGAACCGCCCTTGAGCAAAAGACCGTAAAGCAGTCCCCGCATTGCGGCGACGCCGGTTATAAGAGGATTGAGGGAGAGTCCGCCGCTGTTTGCTACCATTCCCAGAAGATCTCCCGCAATACAGTTTATCGCAGCGATGATCGGCCCGAAGAGTATTCCCGACATAGCGTGGGAGACAAACTGCAGGCTGAGCCGCTCGTAGGGGTATACCTCATACCTCAAAAAACGGGTGAATATAATGTCAAGTGCGATGAGAAGTGCCGAAAAGACAAGTACTCTGGTGGTGTATCGGATCAGTTTTTTGTTTGAATTCATGCTGTAACTTCCTTTTAATCGAGGGTCTGCTGTCCGGGCATTGTAAGCCCCAGGTGTTTGTAGGCGGCGGCTGTGGCACAGCGTCCGCGGGGAGTGCGGTTGAGAAATCCTATCTGCATAAGGTAGGGCTCGTAAACGTCCTCAAGGGTGACGGCCTCCTCGCCGATCATCGCCGCAAGGGTCTCAAGGCCGACCGGGCCGCCGCCAAAGCCGGTTATGATGCTCGAAAGCATCCGTCTGTCTACCGAATCCAGACCGAGGGCGTCTATCTCAAGAGCCTTAAGAGCGTCGTCCGCCGCCGCTTTTGTTATGATACCTGCCGCACGTACCTGTGCGAAATCACGCACACGGCGGAGCAGGCGGTTGGCAATACGCGGGGTGCCTCTGGAGCGTCTGGCAATCTCAAGGGCGCCGCCGTCATCAATGGGTATTGCGAGTATTGCAGCACTGCGCTTTATGATCTGCATCAGCTCGGTATCGGTGTAAAGCTCAAGCCTTAACATCACTCCGAATCGGTCGCGGAGAGGGCTTGTAAGCTGGCCTGCACGTGTGGTTGCTCCTATAAGGGTAAAATGCTGGAGCGGAATGCGTATGGAGCTTGCTCCCATACCCTTGCCGGTGATTATGTCCAGGACGTAGTCCTCCATGGCGGGGTAGAGGATCTCCTCGACCGAACGGTTGAGGCGGTGTATCTCGTCTATAAAGAGGATATCGTTTTCCTCCAGCTTTGAAAGAAGGGTAGCAAGGTCGCCTGCCTTTTCTATGGCAGGGCCCGAGGTGACACGGATGTTGACACCCATCTCGTTGGCTATAACGCCCGCAAGGGTGGTCTTTCCGAGTCCAGGAGGGCCGTAGAGAAGCACGTGGTCAAGCGGCTCGGAACGAAGCCTTGCGGCGTCTATGAACACCGAAAGGTTCTCCTTTATTTTTTCCTGCCCCAGATATTCGTTTAACGAACGGGGACGGAGCTTGTTTTCCACGTAGGTATCTTCCTGCGACTCCTGGGGCATAAGCACCCTTCCGCCGTATTCCATATCGCTTTCAAAGGATATCGCCACAGATCACGCCTCCCTGAATTTGTTAAATGATCCCTTAACCGATGGCCTTGAGGGCACGTCTGACCGTCTCCTCGACCGACAGCGCCTCACCTCCGACGGCCGAGACGGCCTTTTCGGCCTCGGCACGGCTGTAGCCGAGCACCATCAGTGCGCCTACCGCCTCTGCAGCCGAGCCTGCATTTGATACATAGGTAGCGGGAGAGCCCTGAGGCATGGCAATGTCGGGCAGGGATTTTGCAAGCTTGTCCTTGAGCTCGAGGATGACACGCTGGGCAAGCTTTTTTCCTATGCCGGGTGCCGAGGTGAGCATCTTTTCGTCGCCGCTGATTATGCCAAGCGCCAGCTGGTCGGGGGTCACACCCGAGAGAATGCTCATTGCAGCCTTGGGCCCCACACCCGACACCTCGGTGAGCATGGTAAAGCAGCTCTTTTCCGAGAGGGTAGAGAAGCCGTAGAGCTCAAAGGTGTCCTCACGGACGTTTACGTAGGTATACGCCTTGAATTTCGCTCCTCGTACGGCCGAGGCAAGGGTGTTTGCCGAAACGTGCAGCTCGTATCCGACGCCGCCGCAGTCGAGCACCAAGAGTCCGGGCTGGGCAACGGTGACGGTTCCTTCAATGTAGTAAAACATAAAGCTATTCTCCTTATCAACCAAGTCCTGCCGTACAGGCGTGGCAGAGGGCTATTGCGAGTGCGTCCGCAGCGTCGTCGGGACGGGGGACGCTTTCAAGCCCCAGACGGATGCGGGTCATCTCCATCATCTGCTTTTTCTCGGCCCGACCGTAGCCGGTAAGGCTCATTTTTGCCTGAAGGGGGGTGTATTCGTATATCGGGATGCCGTGCTCCTCAAGCGTCATCACTATGACCCCTCTGGCCTCGGCAACGGGAATGACCGTCTTTTGGTTGCTTTTGTAAAAAAGCTCCTCTATCGCCGCCGCATCGGGGTGGAATTTTTCAATGATGTCGCAAAGATCGCGGCGTATCTCCAACAAGCGTGAGGGAACGGAGTTTTCCTTGGGTGTGGTGATGACACCGTGGGCGATGGGAGAGATACGTCTGCGCACGGCGTTTATAAGCCCGTAGCCTACGATACCTATACCGGGGTCAATCCCGAGTATGGTCATACCTGTCATCTCCTTTCCCAAGCTATAACTATTATATCAAAAAAATATCTCTGCCGCAAGGATAAAGTTCATATGTTTTATTGACATTGCGGTTTGATTGATATATAATTTCATATATAGATTACTGAAAGAGGAGCGCTCGGAAAGGGCGCCTTACGGATAAATAAAAATGGACGGCCAAAAATACAGAATAGACGGCTTTGAGGGATGCTTCGCCATAGCAAAATGCGGTGGGGAACGGGTGATGATCTCCGTTTCGGAGCTTCCCGACGGAGCCATTAAGGGCAGTGTGATAAAGCTTGCTGCCGACGGAGGGTACATACTGGACCCTGACAGCGAAAAACAGAAGATCAAGACGGTGAAAAATCCGTTTGAGATATTACTGCAATAAAGGATCGGGTGAGGTTTCTTGGCATCTATAAAGCTGTGGATAATCACGATATGCCTGATCGTGCTGGTGGCTTGTGCGTGGTTCTTCGGCGACATCGTCACACTCTTTGTCGGTGCGGGACTGGTTGCGTTTTTGCTTTCGCCGATCACCGACTTTATCCAGCAGAAGATGAGGCTTGAAAAGCGAATACTGCCGACTATCATCACCTTTATCGGCGTGATAGCCGTTTTAGGCTTGCTTATGATGCTGCTTCTGCCTCAGTTATATAATCAGATCGCCTCGGTAACGGTCAATATAAACGACTACATTGACGTCATTATAGAATACGTAGACGATCTGACACTTAAGGCTCAAGAGCTCAACCTTCCTCCCGAGCTTGCCGAAATGATCGGAAGCCTGTCGGAAAAGCTGGGTAACTTCGTTATTTCGGTAGTTCTTGATCTCGGAAAATCGATCCTTGCCGCATCCCTTAAGATCCTTGACGTGGTAATTTTCCTCTGCCTTACCTTCTACCTTCTTCTGGACGGAAGGAATATCTACCGTGCCTTTGAGTCGCTCTTTCCCCAAACGATACGGTTCCGTATCCGCCGCATAGCCACCGAGCTTGACGAGATAGTTTGGAAGTACGTAAAGGCAAGCGTACTGATATCCTTTATTCTGTTTTGCGTGGCGCTTATCGGATTCCTCTGCTTCGGACTGGAATACGCACTGTTGCTTGCAATAATCACCTTCTTTTTCAACTTTATTCCATACTTCGGCTCGATCGCCGCAGGCGTTATCGCCTGCTTGAGTGCTCTGCTTACAAACGGATTCGGGACTGCGGTCGGAGTGCTTATATTCTTCCTTGTCATACAGCAGCTTGAGGGTAATATCATCTCTCCCAAGGTGCAGGGCAACGCTATAAATATCCATCCCATTGCCATAATATTCTCCCTGCTTGCCTGCAACAGACTTTTCGGGTTCTTCGGTATGTTCATATCGGTACCCGTGGCAGGACTTGTCAAGGTTCTGTGCATAGAGATACGTGACCTTTACCGTTCTATAGACAGTAACGGAAGCATTTCGGAGGCGTCACAGCTTCCCATTGCCGGTCCGGGACCGAAGCAACGGAAAAAGCCGCTTGTATTCAGACTTGTTGCAGTCATGTTGGCGAAGCTGAAACGTAAGCATAGCGTTAAGGTTGACCGAGATACATCACCTGAGTGTAAAGATGAATGATAAAAAGACCGTAGGGAGCGTAAGCTCCCTGCGGCCTTTTGCGTTTTAAATTGAAAATAGGGGGCATTTTCGTTGAAAAAAGCTATCAATGCATGGGCTTTTCCGTCGGAATACAGCTTTGAGGACTGCCTTCGGGCGGCGAGCAAAGCGGGATTTGATGCGGTAGAGTTCAACCTGGACGGTCAAAATGACGGACATTCGTTTACCCTAAAGAGTACCGACGAAGAGATATGTGCCGTAAAGGCTCTGTGTGAGAAATACGGCATCGAAACGGTGAGCATTTCAAGCTCACTGCACGGCGGGAAATGGGCAAGCAGCGGTGAAGAGGCCGATGAGGCTCTTAAGGTACTGAAAAAGCAGCTTCATATTGCAAAACTCATGGGGGCCGACACCGTACTGCTGGTGCCGGGAGGTATGCCAAAGGGGATAAGCCTGGCCGCCTCAAGGAGAAATTCGGCAGCTAATCTCAAGCGTGCCATACCTATGATAGAGGAGTACGGAGTAACCGTCGGCCTTGAAAACGTGTGGAACGGATTTTTCCTTTCTCCGTACGATATGCTATCCTTCTTAGATGAGCTTGACAGTGACGCCTTCGGGCTGTACTTTGATATGGGCAATATGATCGCCTTTTCCACATCTGCGTACTGGACGGAGATAGTGGGACCGCATATATCAAAGCTGCATATCAAGGACTTTAAGCGAAACGGCGGCATCAACAGCGGCGGAGAATTCTGTGACCTTTTAAAGGGGGATGCCGACTTTCCTGCGGTAATGGCGGCGCTCAAGGCAGAGGGGTTTGACGGATACCTCACCGCAGAGGTATTCAGAACCGATCCTTCCCGGTCCTGGGAGGACTTTTTCCAAAGCGTTTCGGATGCGGAAGACGAGATAATAGGATATTATAGGCAGGCGTAAAAATAAAAGGAGGAGCAAACAATGAAAAAAGCGAGACTTGCAATTATAGGTTGCGGCGGAATAGGTGAGTACCACCTTGGACACTTTTTGGAGTTCACAGACATTATCGATATGGTCGGATTTTGCGACCTTATAAAGGAAAAGGCTGAAGCGTTCTGTCAAAAGGCGGGAACGGGCGAGGTATTTACCGACTACCGTGAGATGCTTGATACGGTCAAGCCCGAGCTGGTGTTCGTATGTGTACCGCCCTACTGTCACGGTCAGATAGAATACGATCTGATCGACAGAGGTATACATTTCTTCGTTGAAAAGCCACTTGCGCTTGATCTTGAGCTTGCCAAGGACATTCTCCTCAAGGCGGAGAAGAAGGGACTTGTCACCGCCAGTGGTTTCCAGTGCCGTTACAGCAACCTCGTTGAGCCAAACCTTGAGTACATAAAAAACCACAAGATATTCTACGTCGACTGCACCCGCTTCGGCGGCATACCGCACATGGACTGGTGGCGCAAAAAGGCAATTTCGGGCGGTCAGGCCGTCGAGCAGACCATCCATCAATACGACATAATCCGCTACGTTTTCGGAGAGCCCGAGACGGTATTTTCCATGAACGCCCGGGGTCTGCTTGAAAAGAAGCCCGAGGGCTACGACACCGACGATCTCTCTGTTACCTGTGTCCGCTTCAAGGACGGAAGCCTTGGCACTATCGGAACCGGTTGCTACGTCGACAAGGGCAACTCCTTTGACAGCAAGATAGTCTTCAGCTCCGAAAGCAGCCGTGCCGAGCTTAAGATACTGAGCTCCTTTAAGGTATACGGTGAGGCCCGAAAGGAGGCCGCTGACGAGGGCGGCTTCGTGGTCAAGGGCGACGGGGCGGTCGTAAACAGTGCCGACGACCTCATTGAATACAAGCAGATCGGCGATGCGGGCGTGCTTTGCGACAGGACCTTTATCGAGGCGGTCATCAACGGCACTCCCGAAAAGGTCAGATCTCCCTACCGTGATGCCCTGCGCTCCCTTGCCTTTACGATGGCCTGCAACATCTCTATGGAAAGCGGACTTCCCGTCAATATCGACAGCCTCCTCGAAGGCATCTGAAAAGAATAAAAAAGAACTCCCACGGACTTGTGTTCGTGGGAGTTTTTATTACAGACGTTGTTCGAATCCGTTTGCTTTAAGCAGTCGGCACAGACGCTCGGCACGCTCGTGTGCAAGACGGTAATAATCCTCAGGGGAGAGCGAGGCGTATACATCGTGGGTATGCTCTCTGTCGGGATTTGGGGTGGACTTAAGCTCAAAGGTGAGCATTCCGTGAAAGGGTGTGGCGGCAAGCCGTCGGGCTACACCATCCCAGTCGACGACCCCGTCAAAGGGGAGCAGATGGGCGTCGTCCCGCCAGTCTATATCCTCTCCGATAACGCCGAGATTGTCGTTAAAGTGAGTTGCGGCAAGGTAGCGTGAGTATTTACCTATAAGGTCACGCCGGCGGTTGTAGCAGACCTCGTGGCCCGTGTCGATGCAAAAGCGAAGTGCGGGATGGTCTGCAAGGTCGGTAAATATCCTGTCAAGATAGTCCTAGCCCTCGGTATTTTCCACAGCCACCTTCACTCCAAGCTCCGAGGCTCTGTCGAAAAGCCTGCCAAAGCGCTCAACACCGAGGGCAGAGGGTGATTGCGGACCAAAGCCTATGTAGGCGTGGGAAACCATAATATCCACCGAATTGTCCGAGCAGCCTTCGAGACATTCCGTAAGAGTTTGCAGTACCGCATCACCCTCTGCGCCCGGGTCTTCCCATAAAAGATTGACCTTTCCGAAGGGGGCGTGTACCGATTGTGCCGTCAGCCCAAGCTCCTTGCCGAGGCTGATGACCTCCGAAAGTCTCTGACTTCCGCTCCAACCTGCAAAAAAGGCATCAAACCCTGCCTCCGCCGCAAAGCGGAGGTGCTCAGGGACGGTTATGCCAAGTCCGCCGATCAGATTTACCGCAGTTTTCATTTTACCATTGGACCTTCCAGCGGCTGCCTGCACCGCCGTCATCGTGCACTTCGTCCTGCACCTTGCGGACAGAGGACCGATCGATACGCTCCTTTAGAAGCTCGTAGTGACGCTCGGCATCTATGGGGAGGGTGACGGTCTGATCCGTCCAGTCGGAAAGCTGGATGGCGTTTATTATCGTAAGGGCGTTTATACCCTCCTCACCGGGTGAAAGAAGGGGAGTGCCGTCGAGTATGGCATTGGTAAAGTCAAGCAGTATGCCGTTGTGTCCGGGGCCGTTGGGGTCGATGTCGAGCTCGGAATAGGTATACTCGGGGCTGCCAAAGCCCTTTTCGGAGTTGAAGCAGAACTCCCTTTCGGGTACCTTGAGCTCCCAAAGACGGACCCTTCCGCCCTCAAGGACCAGCTTGGCTCTGTCTCCCGAGATCTCCAGACGGTTTGTGCCGGGAGCCTCGCCCGTGGAGGTTATAAAGGTAGCGGTTGCGCCGTTTTCATATTCGGCGTAGACGGTGACGTCGTCCTCGACCTCAATGTTGTGGTACTTTCCGTAGGCGCAGAAGGCACGGATGGACTTCGGCATACCGAATATCCACTGCCACAGGTCTATGTTGTGTACGCACTGGTTTAAAAGCACGCCGCCGCCCTCGCCTGCGTAGGTAGCACGCCAAGAGCCGGAATCGTAGTAGCTCTGGGTGCGGTACCAGTTGGTGATGTTCCAGACAAGACGTTTTGGCTCTCCGAGCCTGCCGCTTGCAATAAAATCACGGGCAAAGGCAAAGATGGGTGTGGTGCGCTGGTTGTACATGATGCCAAAGACCTTCCCTGAAGCCTTTGCGGCCTCGATCTCCTCTCGGACGATGGAGGTGTAGACACCGACGGGCTTCTCCGAAAGGACGTGGAGGCCTGCCTTGAAGGCGTCTATTGCAATGGTGGGATGAAAATAATGGGGGGTAGAAATGATGACTGCATCGCACAGCCCCGAGGTAATAAGCTCGTTGTGGTCCTCAAAGAGGGGAATATCGGGAAATTCGGGGCGGAGCTGCTCAAGACGGGTCTTGGAGCTGTCGCAAAGTGCCGTAAGCTTGAGCCTGGATATCTTTCCGCCGTAGATGTTCTTTGCGTGTGCAGTGCCCATGTTTCCGATGCCGATGATTCCAATGCGTACCTCGTTCATTAAAGCTACCTCCGATTTTTTTGTATTCAGACCTCAAAAGTAAACCCTATCGCAGGGTGACAAGACTTATGCGAGGGTGGAACAGGTTACTTCGAAAAGAACAGAGACCTTCCGTTTTCGAGTGCAGAGAGCGAAAGCGCTTCGGGATCGGTCCGACGTATCTCGGCGGCACGCAGGACGACCAATGGTACGTATCCCGAAAAATTTCTCTTTCCTCTGTATGGGACGGGGGTCATATAGGGACAGTCGGTCTCAAAGAGTATCCGATCCTCCGGCATATACTCCATGACCTCGGGGGCCTTAAGTGCGTTTTTAAAGGTAAGCGCACCGCCGAAGCCGAGATGGTAACCAAGCGAAAGGAGGGTCTTGGCAGTGTCAAGGCTTCCCGAAAAGCAGTGTACCACACCTCGGAGCCCCTTGTGTGCCGAAAGAATATCGAGAGTGTCTGCAGTCGACTCACGCTGGTGGATTATTACCGGCAGGTCAAGCCTTTGGGCGATGGACAGCTGTGCGTCGAATATCTCACGCTGGACCTCTCTTGGTGAAAAATCGTAGTGATAATCAAGCCCTATCTCGCCTACGGCAGGTGAGAGGGCAAGAAGCTCGGTAAGCTCTTTTTCCCAGTCCGATGGGACCTTTGCCGCCTCGTGGGGATGAATACCCGCCGAAGCGTGCATAAAGGGATACTTTTCTGCAAGAATGGCGGCCTTTTTGGATGATTCAAGGTCGCAGCCCACGTTCATAACGAGCTCTACTCCGAAGGACGGCAGGGAGGAGATGACCTCGTCCCTGTCGCTGTCGAAGGCATCGTCGTCGTAGTGGGCGTGGGTATCGAATATCCTCATCTGATCTTTGCGCCGGGGGTGGTGCCCTCGGGCAGGGTGATAAGACGCACGGTGTCGTCCTTATCGTCGACCGAGAGGATCATACCCCTGCTTTCGACTCCACGAAGCACTACCGGCTTGAGGTTGGCAACGACTATGACGGTCTTGCCGACCAGCTCCTCGGGCTTATACCACTTGGCAATGCCCGATACCACCTGACGCTGTTCAAAGCCTATGTCAAGGATGAACTTGAGAAGCTTGTCGGACTTTTTGACGGCTTCGCAGGAGACGACCTTTGCCGCACGCAGGTCGGGAACGAAGAAATCGTCGATGGAGATCTCCTCGCCGATGGGCGGGAAGGGGGGAGGAGGGGGAGCGTTGCGCTTTTCTATTTCGGCGAGCATTGCCGCCTCGTCTATACGCATAAACAGCGGCTGGGCCTCTCCGACGGGAGCGCCTGCGACCATGCCGTTGAAGGCAGAAAGACTCTCATAGTCACGGGCATCGGTGTTGAGCTGGGCAAATATACGCTCGGCCGTCTCGGGAAGGAAGGGCTTGAGAAGAACTGCGGCAAAGCGGATGGATTCAAGAAGGTTGTAAAGTACTGCGGCAAGACGGGGCTTATCCTCCTCGTTCTTTGCAAGCAGCCAGGGGGTGGTCTCGTCGATATACTTGTTGCTGCGGCGAAGGAGGGCCCAGACCTCGTCAATGGCGTCGGCTACGTGGAGCTTGCTCATCTTCTTTTCGACGGCGGCGGGGGTGGCAAGAGCCAGCTCGCAGAGGTCGAGATCGGCGTCGGTAAGGGTCTTTTCGGGGACGATGCCGCCGAAATACTTGCCTACCATCGCAAGGGTACGGTTGACAAGGTTGCCGAGGATATTGACAAGGTCGGAATTTATTCTGCTTATGAGAAGCTCGTAGGTCAGAGAGCCGTCGGAGGCAAAGGGCATCTCGTGGAGAACGTAGTATCTCACCGCATCAACGCCGAACAGGTCGCAAAGCTCGTCGGCATAGATCACGTTGCCCTTGGATTTGGACATTTTTTCGCCCGACATAAGCAACCAGGGATGGCCGAATACCTGCTTGGGCAGGGGCTCACCCAGAGCCATGAGCATGATGGGCCAGTAAAGGGTGTGGAAGCGGAGTATGTCTTTGCCGATGAGATGTACCTCGGCAGGCCAGTACTTCCTGTAAAGCTCGCCGCACTCGCCGTCGGGATCGTAGCCCAGGGCGGTGATGTAGTTGGAAAGGGCGTCTATCCAGACGTAGATGACGTGTCCCGGATCGAACTCGACGGGAACGCCCCAGGTAAAGCTGGAGCGGGATACGCAGAGGTCGGAAAGACCGGGCTTGAGGAAGTTGTTGACCATCTCGTTGCGGCGTGCCTCGGGCTGGATAAAGTCGGGGTTCTCCTCAATGTGCTTTATAAGACGGTCGGTGTAGTTTGAAAGCTTGAAGAAGTAGGCCTCTTCGCTTGCAAGCTCGACGGGGCCTCCGCAGTCGGGGCAGCAGCCGTTTACCAGCTGGGTCTCGGTAAAGAAGGACTCGCAGGCAACGCAGTAGTGTCCCTGATAGGATGATTTATAAATATCGCCCTGCTCATAGAGCTTTTTGAATATCTTCTGAACGGTCTTGACGTGATAGTCGTCGGTGGTGCGGATGAACTGGTCGTAGCTGACGTTCATTCTGTCCCATATGCGGCGGATCTCGCCTGCAATGTGGTCGACGTGCTCCTGGGGGGTGATCCCGGCCTCTTCGGCCTGCTTTTGTATCTTCTGACCGTGCTCGTCGGTGCCGGTCAGGAAATAGACGTCATAGCCTACCATCCTCTTGTAGCGCGCAATAGCGTCGGCAAGGACTGCCTCGTAGGTGTTACCGATGTGCGGCACACGGGAGGTGTAGGCAATGGCGGTGGTGATGTAGTATTTCTCTTTGCTCATCAAAAACCCTCGATTTCCGATTCGTATTTCTAAATTCTCTATATTATACCACAGTATTGCAAAAATGAAAAGATACAGCCTTTAAAAAAGATATATTTTGTGGTATAATGTTAACGTAATAAAGAAAATACCGCCCACGGCGATGGCCGAGGGCTTTGTGAAAGGACAAGAAATATGAAAACAGCCATAATAACCGGCGCTTCGGTGGGTCTTGGACGGGAGTTTGCCCTTGCCGCAATGAAGCAGTTTCCCGATATTGAGTGCTATTGGCTCATCGCAAGACGTGAGGAAAAGCTCCTTGAAGTAGGAGCCGAGCTTGAGGGAAAGACCGTAAAGGCTCTGCCGCTTGACCTCTGCGACGAAAACAGCTTTGAACTTTTAAGACAGACCCTCGAGGCTGAAAAGCCCGAGGTAGAGCTCCTTATCAACAACTCCGGCTGCGGATACCTCGGTAACTTCGACTCGGCAAAGCTCGAGGAGCAGACCAGAATGATAGACCTCAACATCCGAGGCTTGACTGCGGTGACTAACCTTGTGCTTGGGTATATGCCCAACGGAGCAAGGATAGTAAACGTCTCCTCCATAGCCTCCTTCTGCCCAAATAGCAGAATGATAGTCTACAGTGCGGGAAAATCCTATGTAAGCGCCTTTTCGAGGGGACTGCGGGACGAGCTTCGCAACCGCAAGATAAACGTCACCGCCGTATGTCCCGGCCCCATGGATACCGAGTTTATTACCCTCGGAAGGATAAAGGGCGAGTCGCCGATGTTTAATTTCCTTCCCTACTGTGACCCGACGAAGGTGGCCTCGGGCGCCCTCAAGGCCTCGGCAGGCGGCAGAGCGGTATATACCCCCAGACTCTTTTTTAAATTCTACCGCCTGCTTGCAAAGCTCCTTCCCAAGGCACTGCTTGTAAAGCTTACAAGGACCTAAAGCCGCTCAAGCAGCTTTGCGTAGCTTGATTTTTCCCTGAAGCCGACCGACGCCGAGGTGACCTCGCCGTTTCGTATGATGAGGACGGTGGGTATGCTTCGTATGCCGTAGAGCTTTGCAAGCTCGGGACACTCCTCTATGTCCACGATATATACGCTGGCCCGCCCTTTAAACTCCTGCGACAGCTCGTCCATGACGGGGAAAAGACGGCGTGACGGGGTAGACCTGCGTGAGCAGAAATCCACCACCAACGGAAGCTGTGAGGAACGTATCATGTCGGGCAGATCGCCGGAGAAAAATGTAAAGCTCACAAAGCCACCTCCAAATGTCTTTCAAAGAGATTTTGTCCTCCGCAGAGCGAATTATACTCTGCGGAGATCCGATTAGCTCACTTAAATAAGCAGATCATGGAGCAAACTCACAAATACAAGGAGAATTGATTGAGACTGGTATGAACAAAGACTCGTTTTTGTTTAAAGAAGTGGCTCGTGAAGATATCCGCAAAATTATGACGAGCTCATTGGGATATGCCGGTACATTTGAGTACGGCCTATTGAATGGAGGTTTGTTTAATACGACATATTTAGTGGAGTGTGAAGATGCCGCAAAATATGTCCTGCGGTTGGGCCCTGTCAATAGACATTTGATTCTTGATTTTGAGCATAATCTGATGAATGCAGAATGCTACGTTTATAACCTGTGCAGAGAAAATGGTATTCCGTGCTCAGAGGTTGTGTGTTGTGACACTTCTAAAAAGGTCATAGATCGAGATTTTATGATTGTAAAATATATCAACAGTGACTCTCTTTGTGAATCGAAAATTACAGAGGAAGAGAAACGTGAAATATACCGAGAAGTCGGAAGGCATACGAAAACACTTCACTCGATCAAGTACAATTGCTTTGGAAGAGTTTCGGAAATCCTTCAAGGGGTAAAGTTTGATTCGTGGACAGATTATCTTTTGTTTGAAGTAAGATCCATTCTTAGTAAAGGCATAGCTGTTCAATTATGGGATGAAGCGTATCAAAAACGCATAGAGCAGATTTTTACTGATAATCGTGTGATCCTGAACGAGGTTAAATGTGCATCTTTGATCCATACGGACTTATGGGAAGGCAATGTACTGGTGAAAAGTGGAAAATGCCTTGCTATTATTGATCCTGACAGAGCAATCTATGGGGATATAGAGATGGAATTTGCAAGTCCGTGGATGATCAATGATGATTTTCTATTAGGTTACGGAGAAATCAACTATAGCCCGGAATGGAGCAAAAAACAAAAGATATACAAGATTTTCTTTTATTTAATTGATGCTTATGTGTGGAAACTTGAATATGGACAACCCAGACGAACAAAAGAACTGCTTGATAAAATCGAGAGCATAGTAAAAGATGTGGCAGAGTGAATAAACTGAACTTGTAAGGTGATAAGCAAAAGCACAAATGCCGTATGGGAATAGATATTGACCAATTCAATTTGTCGTATTGATATAACGGCTCTGCCCCAAAGGACGGAGTCGTTTCCTTGTGTTGGCCGACAACGTTTTTATTTCTGTAAAAGCGTAAACCAACGCGTCAAATTAAAATAGACCCCTTTGGAGGGCTTATTGCGTATTTTTGGCAGATGTGCTATAATATAATCTAAAGCAGTATGCAATGCCCTTTTGGGAGGTTTTATATCATATGAGCTACTCACTTGCCGCCCTGTTTGGACTTGTTCAGGGACTGACGGAGTTTTTACCGGTGTCAAGCTCGGGACACCTTGCGATACTTTCAATGCTTTCGCTCTCTGCCGACGGCGCGGTATTTACCCTGCTTTTGCATCTTGCGACCTTTGCGGCGGTCTGCGTTGCATTCAAAGATGATATTTTCAAGCTTATCAGAGAGCTCTTTTGCTATATACCCGACAGGATCCGCCACCGTGAGTCGCCCAACCCCGACACAAGGCGTATGCTTGAAATGGCGGTCATCTCCCTGCTGCCGCTTATCATAGTGCTTCCTATCAAGGATACGGTCGAAGCGGCGTTTTCAAGCCCCATTGCCATCGGTGTTGCACTTGCGGTGACGTCTGTACTGCTGATCTTGGCCGATAGGTTTGGAAACGGAGACAAGACCGCAGGGGGTATAACCGTAAGGGATGCGCTCGTGATAGGAATCTTCCAGCTCTTTGCGGTGTTGCCCGGCCTTTCCCGCTCGGGTGCTACCATAACTGCGGCTCTGCTTTGCGGACTTTCAAGGGATACGGCGGTAAAGTACTCCTTTATAATCAGTCTGCCGACTATTCTTGCCGCAGTCCTGCTGGATCTGCCGGACATTATTTCGACTGTGTCGGGCGAGGCTCTGCTTCCGATGCTTTTGGGCTTTGCGGTTGCGGCCGTATCGGGATATTTCGCCATAGGCCTTGTCAAGCTCATTTCGGGAAAACGTAAATTCTGGATATTCTCGGTATATACCGCTGCACTCTCCGCAGGACTTATCATTTCGCAGATTGTTGCGTGATCAATACAAAAGAGGGGATAACACTTGGCTAACGACAAGAAGAATAAGTCTAAATCAAATAAGACAAAAAAGAAGGAAGCTACGCTTTCTCCCAATCAGCTTGCCGAAAAGAAGATACTCCACACCGAGGTTGCGGTGCTGGGGATGCTTCTTGCCGCCGTTTTGCTGATAATCGGATGGTTTGCACCCGACGCCGTTGTGATAAAGTGGGTATCTGACGGATTCAAATACCTCTTTGGCGGCGGTATGCTGGCCCTGCCCTTTGTGCTTGTTGCCATCTCGATGTATCTGCTGGTACTTCTCAAGAAGAAAAAGAGGGTAGGAAAGATCGTCGCCTTGAGCGTCCTGCCGCCCCTTTTCGGCATGGTGGCCCACGTCTTTACCGCCCCGAGGTATTCGAGCTTTTCGGCTCTCTGCGCCGATGCGCTTGACTACGGAAGCGGCGGAATAATCTCCGGCGGTCTTACCGAGCTTATGATGCGGGGCATATCCAGGGTCGGAAGCGCCATAGTCATCTGCCTTGTCTCGGTGCTTACCGTCGCATGGCTCTTTGGCATAACGATATCGAAGATATGCGAGAAGGCGGGCGAACGCCTTGAAAAGCGTTCCGTAAAGGTAAGAGAAAAGGCCGCCGACCGCAGAAGCGCCAGAGCAAGAGAGCGTGAGCTTGCCGAGCAGAGACGAGCCGAGGCCGAGCAACGCCGCAGGGAGGAGCAGGAGCGCAGAGAGGCACGCCTTAACGACCCCAAGCGTTCTACCCAGCCCATAAATAAGGATAATATGGATATTCCGCTGGATGATGTCCGCCCCGCTCCGCAGGGGACCTTCGGAAGCAGCTTTGTAAAGCCGATAGCCGTTGAGATACCTGCAAGCCCCGAGCCTGAGGAGTATCTGCAGGAAGATGCTTATACTCCCGCAGAGGAAGATGACGTATTTACAGAGGTTCTGCCGCCTGAGCCCCGAAAGGACGAAAAAGAGCCCGAGGGTATGTCTGCAGACGATATAGAGCAGGAGATAGCCCAGCTTACTGCGGCAAATCCCGTACCGCCCGACTACATATTCCCGCCCATGGAGCTTCTCTCGCCGATAGGCGATGGCGGCTCGGGCGACATAGAGGCCGAGATACACGCCAATGCCGAAAAGCTCATATCCACCCTCTCAAGCTTCGGAGTAGAGGCGAAGATAGTAAACGTCACCCACGGTCCGACCGTTACCAGATACGAGGTCCAGATGAACAGCGGTATAAAGTTTTCAAAGCTTGCCGCACTTTCGGATGACCTTGCCATCGCCCTTGCCGCACAGTCGGTGCGTATCGCCCGTATACCCGACGAATCCGCCGTCGGCATCGAGGTGCCTAACCGTGCGGTATCCACCGTCCGCATCCGTGAGGTCATTGCCTCCAAGGAGTTTGCCGACTCCAAGTCGAAGGTCACCTTTGCACTGGGTAAGGACATTGCGGGCCGTCCGGTCGTCGGAGACATCGCAAGACTGCCCCATATGCTCGTTGCAGGTACTACCGGCTCGGGTAAGTCGGTCTGTATAAACACCCTCCTTATCAGTATGCTCTATAAGGCCCGTCCCGACGAGCTCAAGCTTATAATGGTCGACCCCAAGATGGTCGAGCTCAACTCCTACAACGGCATTCCCCACCTTATGATACCCGTCGTTACCGACCCCAAAAAGGCCGCAGGCGCACTTCAGTGGGCGGTAATGGAGATGATGTCCCGCTACAAGCGCTTCAACGAAAGCGGAGTGCGTAACTTTATCGACTACAACGCCGAGGCCGAGCGCAGGGAAAAGACCTACGACTATTCGATCCCCTTTGAAGAGGCAGAGGCGGACAGACCGCCCCGTCTTGAGAAGCTTCCCCGCATAGTCATAGTCGTAGACGAGCTGGCCGACCTCATGCTGACCTCCCCTGGCGAGGTCGAGGACGCTATCTGCCGCATCGCACAGATGGCACGTGCCGCAGGTATGCACCTTATAATCGCCACCCAGCGTCCCTCGGCAGACGTCATAACCGGTCTTATGAAGGCAAATATTCCCTCCCGTATAGCCTTTGCGGTCGCATCCCAGCTTGAATCGAGGATAATCCTCGACCAGATGGGTGCCGAAAAGCTTCTCGGTAAGGGCGATATGCTCTTTAATCCGCTCGGAGCGAACAAGCCCATAAGAATACAGGGCTGCTTTATCTCGGACGATGAGATAGAGGGTGTGGTCAACTTTATAAAGAACAATTCCACACCGTCCTACTCCGATGACGTCATCGAGCAGATAAACAAAAACGCCGAGAACGTCGACAAGAAGGGCTCAAAGGGCGCTAAGTCCGCCGTATCCGATTCGGACGGCGGTGAGGACGATGAGCTTGACGAGCTGTTCTACGACGCCGTGGACATCGTCTTTGAGGCGGGCCAGGTATCGGTCTCGATGCTTCAGCGCCGTCTCAAGCTCGGCTACAACCGTGCAGGCCGTCTGGTAGACCAGATGGAGGAGCGGGGGATAGTGGGTCCCTTTGAGGGCTCAAAGCCCCGTGCACTGCTGCTTAGCAAGGAAGACTGGAAGGAAATGAAATTCCGCAGAGAAAATCAGGAATAAAAGAGGTAAACTAAAATGGTAAAAATGCTTTCGGAAATCAAAGAATCTGCCGCAGGGATCCGCTCTGCCAAGCTTACAAACGCCGCAGTGCTGGGCGATGCGGTAAAGGCTATACGCAAAAAGAAGCCCAAGTCTGTGGTCATTGCCGCCAGAGGCACCTCCGACCACGCCGGATATTTCGGCAAGTACCTCTTTGAGGTCTACTGCGGACTTCCCGTTGCCCTTGCATCCTGCTCGGTATATACCCTCTACGAGGGCAACATGAGCCTCAAGGACTGCCTGGTCATCGGTATCTCCCAGTCGGGCAAGGCCGCCGACGTCTGCGAGGTCGTAAAGCGTGCCAACGAGCAGGGCGCAGTGACCGTCACCGTCACCAACGACGCCTCGTCGCCCCTTGCAGAGCTCGGCGCATTCCATCTTGACTGCTCCCAGACAAACGAGGTAAGCGTTGCCGCCACCAAGACCTTTGTCTCCCAGATATATCTTATGACCGCTCTTGCCGCAAAGCTCTCGGGCAACGCCTTCCTGCGTGATACCCTTAAGACCCTTCCTGCGGTGCTTGAGCGTACCTACAAGCTTGAAGGTCAGGTAGAGGAGCTTGCAAAGCGTTACCGCTTTATAAACGACAGCTTCGTGCTCGGCAGAGGCTTTGCATTCCCGCTGGCCCTCGAATTTGCACTTAAGACCCAGGAGACCTGCTACATCCGCAGCAGAGGATATGCCACCTCGGACTTCTATCACGGACCTATCGCCATGATATCCGACAATACCCCCGTGTTTCTCTTTGCCCTTGAGGATACGACCAAGGCTGACAGCGAAAAGATGATAGACTCCCTTCGCTCCAAGGGCGCAGAGGTCATGGTATTTACCTCTGATGAAGACATCCTTGCAAAGGCCGATACCGGCATCGTCATCCCCGGAAAGAACTTCCTTGAAAGCGCCTTTGCCGCCGCCGCCGCAATGCAGATGTTTGCCTGCAAGCTCTCCCTGCTTCGCGGTCTCAACCCCGACAGCCCCAGAGGCCTTTCCAAAGTCACCATCACCAAGTAACAAAAGACCGCCCCAAATCATTTGGGGCGGTCTTGGATATTTAACGGAGGAATATAATGCGTATCCTCGCAGTTTCGGATTCTCACGGAGACGTTGATTCTCTTGTGCTGATGGCAAAAAAGGAGGATCCCGACATCGTCTTTCATATGGGTGACTGTGTAAAGGATGCCCTGGCTCTTGAGGGGGCGTGCGGCATACCTACGGTATACGTGCCGGGCAACAACGACTTTTGCAGGGGTATGCCCGACGAGCTTGAGGTGGAGTTTGAAGGGAAAAATATACTCCTTCTCCACGGACACACACGTGGGGTCATCCTCGGAAAGGGCGGGATCTTGAGCCTTGCAAGGGTGAAAGATGCAGCCGTCGTCTTTTTCGGACATACCCATAAGCCCTTTTTTGAGCAAAGAGAGGGCATTTACCTCGTAAACCCCGGGCAGGCCTCACGTAAGGCAGGCAGGGGAGAGCCCGGGAGCTACGCTATGGTAGAGCTGACGGAGGATAATGTAAGGGTAGGACTTTACAGGCTTTGAGCCGATATTATCCTTTCGGACTCGGTGCAGAGCTCAAAGGCACGTTCCCTCTCTCCGCCCAGCCACAGCCAGCCGATAAGACACTCAAGACCCGTTGCCGCACGGTACTCCTCGTCGGAGGCGCCGTGCGGTATGCTTTTATGTGAGACGTTGCGGCCTCGGTTGAAGGCGGCTCTTTCGGACTCCGAAAGGGTGGGGAGAAGTGCCGCGACTGCGCAAGCCTGCGCAGGTGCGCTGACGAAGGCGACAACTGCGGTGTGGTGTGCGCCTACCTTTGCAGGGGAAGCAGATACCTCACGTTCACGGAAGTAGAGCTCGTAAACGCAGTCTCCTATATAGGCAAGCTCAAGCGGTCCGCGCATGGCAAGCTCTGATTTCGTAAGATGCTTCATTTTATACCTCCGAAAAGGGGAGAATGGTTACCGGTGGAAAGCACCGTCAGGGATTGCATGGCACGGGTACAGGCGACGTAGAGAAGCCCCCTGTCAAGCTCGCTTTCGTATAAGGATGAGTCGGCGAGAATGACTCGGTCAAACTCCAGCCCCTTTGCAAGGGCGACGGGCATGACCCAAAGTCCGGTGTGGTATACCGTGTCGTCCGAGGCGAGCAGCCGCAGGTCGGAATTTTTGCGGTGGAGCATCTGATAAAGCTGTCTTGCCTCTGCGACCGTCTTTGTCAGTACCACGCTTGAGCCGCCCGTGTGTGCGGAAAGTTCTTCGGCGATATGGGAGATGCGCTCTCTGTCTGATGAAAACAGAAGGGTCTTTACCGGCTCTCCGTGGCGCTCAAACTGCTCGGTCTGTTCGGGCAGGGTAAGAAGCTTTTTTGCAAAATCGGTTATTTCAACGGTAGAGCGATAGCTTTTTGTCAGCTTTTTGATGGCAAAACGTGACAAAGAGTATATCGGCGGGATCTCCTCGGGATCGGTAAGTCCTGCGTAGGGATTTATCAGCTGGGAGAGGTCTCCGAGCATGGTAAAGCTGCAGCCCTTGAAGAGGATCGAGAGTATCTCGTGCTGGGCGGCGGTATAGTCCTGAAGCTCGTCAAGGACTATGTGGCGTATCTTCTTTGGAGGCGGCACTGCGCCCGAAAGGGCGGTCAGCAGTAAAACGCCCACGCCGTCCTCAAAGTTTAGCCTCCCGTTTTCGGCAAGACTGTCTGCCTGGCGGAGCATTGCCGTTTTGTCGGCGGTTGGGTCGGACCATTGCGGGATGGCGAAATAGAGGAATTTCTTGTAAAGGTCTACGTAGTCAAGCTCGGTACATATGGCTATCTGAGCGTAGGTGTCCGACATTTTTGAGTCGTACTTCTGCTTGAAGGCGGTGCGGAACTGCCACTTGTCAAAGCTCTCTGCGGCCACCTCGTCCCTCAAGGCTCGACGAAATTCCTGCTCGGCAGGACCGAAGCGATGAAATATCAGCTCACGAAGCTTCGAAAGACGTCCCGAAAGGGAAAGATGGGAAAGATCGTCGGTATAGAGCTTTTTCAGGGTTGCGGCGTTGATGATAGTGGTATCTCCGAAGATAACGTCGGTAAATTTCGGCAGATATGCCGATATAAACTCCTTTGCAAGCTCTACGAATTCACCCGAGGATTTGAAGCGGATGCCGTCAAAGCGCACCCTGTCGTCGGGTGCGTGGAGAAATTCGCTCTGCTCAAACATGCCGCCTACGGGGACGGAGCAGTAGCGTGATATGAGGTCTGAAAAGGTGGTCTGACTGACGCTCGGCTCGCCGAGCTCGGGTATTACCTGCGAGATATATCCGCAAAAGACGTCGTTTGGGGAGAATATGAGGATATTGTCGCTTGTGAGGTTGTTCCGTTCACGGTAGAGAAGATAGGCGATGCGGTGAAGTGCGATGGAGGTCTTGCCGCTTCCCGCAGGACCCAGTACTATGAGCATATCGTTGCCCGAATCCCGTATGACGCTGTTTTGCTCCTTTTGTATGCTTGAAACTATCGTCCGCATATGCTCGCTGGAGGATGCAAGGAGGGCGTCTTGAAGGATGGTGTCGTCAAGGCGTATGTCGGAATCAATGACAAGCTTCAGCTCGGAGTCTTCTATGCGGTACTGCCTTAACAGCTCGACCGTACCCTCTATACTGCCCTCGGGACATTCGTAGACGGTCGGCCCCCTGCCGTTATCGTAATAAAGGGAGGCAACGGGAGCACGCCAGTCGCACACGAGCATACGGTAGTCCCGTTTGTCCATAAGATTTGCAAGGCCGATATAGAACTTTTCACTTTCGGAGGAGCCCTTTTCGGTAAAATCAACCCTTCCGAAGTAGGGGGAAGACCTCATTTTCAGCAGTACGGCGTTTTGACGGTCCTTTTCGACCCAACGCTTTTCCTGCTCCTGCAAAACGGAAAGCTGGGCAGACATATCCGAAAGCTCCTCCCAGTCGGTAGATGCCGCGGGAAGCTCCTGCCACATATATCTGCGCTCCTGGGCAAGTTTCTGCTCATCGGATTCCATACCGTCGCCAAAGCGTGCAAGCTCGGAGTCTATCAGCTCCAAGGTGCCTACAAGATATTCAAATTCGTCGGGATACGTCCGTTCCAATTTATCACACCCTTATCGCCTCATTATATCATAAAGCATTGCATGAGTCAAATTATATTTTATTTTTATTGCGGATATAAGAAAAAATACCCGTTATTCGGTCTGAATAACGGGTTCTTTCTCATTCTTTTTCGGTTTCCTCGGGCAGTCCCCAGCCCTTCAGGGGAAGTCGCTGCATGGAGCCTACTATCTTTTCTCGGATGTCGGCACGCTCGGCACGCATCATCGAGAGTATCTCGGCGGCGGTATTTCGCTTTGTAATACCGTTTGCGGGGCAGGGATTGTGCACCACGGGTAGCTCGTACTTCTTGACAAAGCCTGCGATCTCGGCCTCGGTGGTATAGAGCATCGGCCTTATGAGGGTTATGTCGGTACGGCTTAAGTAGGTCACGGGAGTAAAACAGCTTATCCGTCCCTCGTAGACAAGGGACATTATAAAGGTGTTTACCGCATCGTCCATATGATGTCCGTAGGCGACCTTTTTACAGCCGAGCCTTACCGCCTCGGAGTAGAGCGCTCCTCGACGCATATTGGCGCAGAGCGAGCAGGGGTTTTCCTCCTTGCGGACGTCAAATACCACCGTCTTTATGTCGGTCTTTATGCGGTGGTATTCTATTCCGAGGTCGGCACAGAGGGCTTCAAGCTTGGAAAAATCCATCTCCTCGTAGCCCATGTCGACCGTCAGGGCAAGCACCTCGAATTTTTTAGGGTAGAACCTTGAAAGCTCGTGCATTACCCTAAGCGTCGCAAGGGAATCCTTTCCGCCCGAAACGCCGACGGCAATGCGGTCGCCCTCGGATATCATTTCGTAGTCCTGCACGCATTTGCGTACACGGCTGAGCATTTTTTGCATAATTACAACTCCGTTTGGTCGTTGGTAAATTCCAGATAATCGTCAAGCACAGCAGAGAGCCGACAGGCAAAGCGGACCTGTCTGGGACTTCTGAAGAGGATGGCGTATGCCCGACGTACTCCGTTGCGAAATTCCTTTGTGATATTTTCTCCCTTGCCGACGTACAGCGGGCAGAGCCCCCTTGCACGGGGGTCGAGGATTATCTCAAAGGGAGGACGTGAAAGGGTACGGTGCTCGGGGCGGACGTAGCATACAAGCGGAAATATCCTGCAGGAGAGGGGACGGGAGTGGCGGATACATCTCCGCCTGCACTCGGCAAAGCCGAGGCTCGGCCCGCAATCGGAGGGGGATATGCGGCTGACGTGCAAAAATCCCGTGCGTGAAGCAAGTCTTGCCTCGCCGGGGAAAAGAAGCATGCCTCGCTCGCTTGAGTCAAGCTCCGAGCCCTCGTCGACACAGCAGGCCCTGCCGCAGAGCTCTCCGCAGTCGGCAGGAATGGGGGTGAGGTCGGCAAGGACACGCCGTGCGGCCTTTATAAGCTCGGTGTCGGTCATTTCTTAAGCCTTGCCTCCAGACGGCAGATGGGCAGGCCCATGGCCGCAAACTTCTCCTCATACTCCGTGCGGATATTGGGGGTGTCTGTGGAATGAAGGTCAAAGGTGACGTTTGAAAGCTCGTAGCCGCTTTCCTCGAATTCGACAAGCGAAAAGTCAAAGAGGGGACGGTTGTCGGTCTTGAAGAATATCTCACCGTCGGGCCTTAAGAGCTTTTTGTAGAGGGCCAGGAAGTTTCTGTGGGTGAGCCTGCGCTTTGCACGGTTGCGGGGCGGCCAGGGGTCGCTGAAGTTGAGGTAAATCCTGTCAAGCTCGCCTGGAAGGAATATCTCCTCGAGCTTTGCCGCATCAAAGGATATAAAGCGGAGGTTCTTCCTTTCGGCCGCATACGCCGCCTCAAGCCCGATAAGCAGAGCTTCGTCCACACGCTCAAGGGCAAGCATGAATATCCCCGGCTCGGCCTGGGCTGTCTTGTTGGCAAAGCCGCCCTTGCCGCAGCCTATCTCAAGATAGAGCGGGGTATCGGCAGGTATGCCCAGTGCTTCACGCCAACGCCCCTTGTTTTCCCAAGGTGAGGCTATAAGCATCTCGGCACAGCGTTCCATACGGGGAACGAGGTTTTTCTTTCTTCTCATTCGAGCCATTTGTTCGAAAATCCTTTCAAAATGCGGTTTTATATGTTCAGGTCGCCCTTTTCGGCCCTGTCGGCACGGCCTTCGATGCCTTCCTTGAGGGCGGCAAGGTCACGGCGCATGGCGAGGGTGAAGCTTAAAAAGTCGCTGTGGTGGACAACGAAGTTTGCTCCCGTCTCACGGCACCATGCGATCTCCTGGGCTATGTCGCCGTCATAGTGGACGTGGATGCCTGCACCGATGCCGGCCTTTCTTGCCTTGGAAAGGATCTCTCTGACGGCGGCGTCAAACCTCGGATCGGTGTATTTTTCGGGAATACCGAGGCTGCAGGAAAGGTCGTGCGGACCGATAAGTATTGCATCGAGGCCGGGTACGGCGAGTATGTCGTCAAGCGCCTCCATTGCGGGAACGCTTTCGATGTTTACGATAACGCTGCGGCTTTGGTTTGCCTTTTCAAGGTAGTCCTTAAGCTCGGGCTCAAGCTCCTCCTTGCAGTCAAGTGCATTGTGAAGACGCTGACCCTTGAGGGGCTTGTACTTGACCGCTCCGACGAGCGCCTTGACCTCTTCGACGCTTTCAACGTAGGGGAAGATGACGCCGTCGGCACCGCCGTCGATGACGGTGGAGGCCTGATAGGGGTCGGGCTCGGGAATGCGGACGATGGGGGCAATACCCATTGCGCTGTAGGTGTGGCACATCCACGCCAGGGTGGTACGGTCGATATCTATATGCTCACTGTCGATGAAGATATAGTCCATCCCGAGCGAGCTTACCGATTCTGCAAACTTGGGGGAGCGGGACACCTGCATCATGCCGTAGACGTATTTGCCCGAATGAAGTGCGTTTCTGAAATCCCTGCCGTTCATTTTTTATTTCCTCCGTTTACAAGGTTTTGGGTCTTGCCGTTTAAAAATGCGACTATATTTTCTGCCGCTACCGCCATCAGCCTCCGCCTTGCCTCAAGCGTGGCCCAGGCAATATGGGGAGATATGGTGACGTTTTTTGCTTTGAGAAGCGGGTTGTCGGGGGATGGCGGCTCGGTCGAGAGGACGTCAAGTGCGGCGCCTGCGATCTTGCCGCTGTTGAGTGCGCCTGCAAGGTCGGTCTCGTTTATAAGGCCGCCTCGGGCGGTGTTGATAAGAAAGGCCGTAGGCTTCATAAGGGAGATGTTTGCGGCGTTTATCATACCGGTGTTGTCTGGGGTGAGGGGACAGTGAAGGGAGATGAAGTCTGCCTTTTCAAAAAGCTCCTCAAGCCCTGCCCAGACAAAATCGGGGTAGGAGGGCGGATCGATGTGTCGGGGAGAGCAGGCAAGTATCTTCATACCGAAGGCCGAGCCAAGCAGAGCGGTCTTTCTGCCGATAGCGCCGAAGCCGACGATACCGAGGGTCTTTCCCGCAAGCTCGACAAGGGGGGAGCTCCAGAAGGAATAGTCGGGGCAGGCGCACCATGCTCCTGCGAGGACCTCGTCGCTGTGGCGGCGTATCTGATGGCAGTGCTCAAGAATGTGTGCCATTACAAGCTGTGAGACCGAGTCGGTGCTGTAGGCAGGCACGTTGCAGACGGGGATACCCAGCTCTGCGGCGGCCTTGACGTCGACGATGTTGTAGCCCGTGGCGAGAACGCCGATATACTTAAGGTCGGGAAGCTTCGAGAGGATGTCTCTTGAAAGGACGGTCTTGTTTGTCAGAAGTATGTCCGCTCCAAGTGAACGGGAAAGGGTATCCTCGGGTGAGGTACGGTCGTAGCAGATAAACTCTCCCAAGGAGGATACGGCACCCCAGGGATTGTCGCCGGGATTGAGTGCGTAGCCGTCAAGGACAACTATCTTCATTTTTTCGGCACTTCCTTTTCCTTTAGATTCATTCCCACTGATATAAGCCTTGCCGCAGCATAGGCTTCGTTTCTTAAATTATCCTCCGCAGAGGCAAGAATGTCTTTAAAATCGGCCTTTGTTCGGTTGCAGGCGCATACAGCCGCCGCACCGTGAGCGTATAAAAGCTCGGCCTCGGGCAGGGCAAAGCCGCCGATTATGACCGTCGGACAGCCGTTTGACGCTTTGATAAGCCCCGAAGCGGTCTTGCCCATAAGGGTCTGTGCGTCGACACGTCCCTCGCCCGTGACAAGCAGGTCTGCCTCGGAGAGATGTCCTTGCGCCCCCGAAAGCTCGATGACCGTCGCTGCACCGGGTGCAAGACGTCCGCCCAGCAGGGCGCATATTCCGCCGCCGAGACCTCCCGCCGCACCTGCGCCGGGATAGACCGAGAGATCGATACCGCTTTTTCGGAGAATGAGGCTTTGGAGATGGAGCATACCCCGCTCCAGACGCTCCACCGCCGCAGGGTCGGCACCCTTTTGGGGTGAGAAAACCCTTGCCGCCCCGAGCTCGCCGGTAAAGGGATTGTCAACGTCGCAAAGACCGACAAGGTCGATGCCGTCAAGGAGGTTCTTGGCCTCCGAATCGTCGTAGTCGGCTATGAGGTGGAGCGTAGCGCCGCAGGGGACGAATACAGAGCCGTCGGCCCTGTAAAATTTAACGCCCAAAGCCGAGGCAAGTCCCGTTCCGCCGTCGTTTGATGCGGTACCGCCAAGCCCCATGCAGATGCTTTTACAGCCTGCGGATATTATCCTGCGGACTATTGCGCCCAGACCGTAGCTTGAGCAGGTCTCGACGTTTCCGCTTCCGTCGGAGGAAAAGGTGACTACCGATGAGGCTTGACAGACCCCACGTCCGCCCACCGCACACCATACGGCCTTTATCGCCCTTCCGTAG
The DNA here is from genome assembly GCA_017532825.1 of Clostridia bacterium. Taxonomy (GTDB): domain Bacteria; phylum Bacillota; class Clostridia; order Oscillospirales; family QAMX01; genus RGIG6452. Next base: position 16,565 of record JAFXIT010000010.1, on the reverse strand, counting down.
CCGTCAACGGTGTCGACGGTCAAAAGGGGAGAGCCCGTTGCAAGGGCTATGGCCTCTACCGTACCCTCTCCTCCGTCTGCAATGGGGAGAGATACTATGTCGGCCGAGGGAAATACGCGGGCAAAGCTTTCGGAAATGAGCTCGGAAGCACGAAGTGAGCTTACCGTTCCCTTGAAGGAGTCAGGTGCGACGACTATTTTCAATGTAATGACCTCCACGTAGTTGCGTCGGGTAAAAAACTGTGATAAAATAGCACTGCGGTGGAATATATACCCCACTATGATATAATAAAGATGAACGAAAGTCAAGCAAGGAGCGAAAAAAATGAAGATATACGGAGTCGGCATCATTGGAATGGGATTTATGGGCAAGACCCATGCCTACGCCCACACCACGCTTCCCTATTACTATAAAGACCTGGATTTCGGTACCAAGCTCATAACCGCCTGCAACCGTTCGCCTGCGGCGGCGGAGTATGCAAGGGATCATCTGGGCTTTGAAAGGGCCACCTGTGACGAGGACGAGGTGTTTTCCGACAGCAGGATAGACCTTGTACATATCTGCACCCCCAACGCCGCCCACTACGCCCAGGTCAAAAAGGCTCTCGAAGCAGACAAGCAGGTATACTGCGACAAGCCTCTTTGTCTTACGGCAGAGGAATGCTACGAGTTGAGCGAACTTGCAAGCAAAAAGGGACTGACCGCCCAGATGGCCTTTCAGACGAGGTTTTTTCCTGCGCTCATAAGGGCAAAGGAACTCATAGAGGAGGGCGCGATAGGAGATGTACTCTGCTTCAGAGACGAGTATATGCACTCGGGCTCTGTCGATCCGGGCCGTCCTGCAGGCTGGAAGCTTGGGGAGGAGGGCGGAGTGCTTCGTGACCTCGGCTCCCACGCCATAGACCTTATGAGCTGGCTTATCGGCCCCTTTGAAAGCGTCTACGCAAGCTCAAGGGTGCTCTATCCCACCCGTCCCGACGGAAAGGGAGGAAGCGTGAGCATCACTGCCGAGGATCATATAACCATGCTCCTGACCCTGCCCTCGGGCGCAACGGGTGTCATTGAGGCCTCCAAGATAGCCGTCGGCGCAGACGACGAGCACCGCTTTGAGATACACGGCACCAAGGGTGCGCTGAGGTTCAACCTCATGCAGCCAAACTACCTTTACTACTACGATAACACCCGTCCGGACGCCGTCCACGGCGGAGAAAAGGGCTTTACGGCGATAGAATGCGTCGCAAGATATCCTTCTCCTGCGGGCTTCCCCAGCTTTAAAAATTCCATCGGCTGGATGAGAGCCCACTGCCACAGTCTCTACAGCTTTGTAAATAACGTACATCAAGGCCGCCCCGGCGATCCCTCGCTTGAGGCTGGAGCCTACTGTGCCCTTGTCACCGACGCCGCCCTTGAAAGCGCAAAAAGCGGAAAGAGCGTAAGGATAGAGAGGAGATAGTTGCCTATGAGTGCAAGAACTTGGGGAGTTGCAGCGTGTGCAATGGCTGTGTGCCTGAGCCTTGTTGCCTGCGGCACTCCCAAGAAGACTCCATCTGATGACGTGATGCAGGGCACCGGGGCTACCTCGGGCGCGGATACTGCCGCAACGACCGTCGCAGATACGGAGGCAACGACTGCGGCAGGTCCGTCAGAGATCAAAATGACCTACATATATCCCAAGGAGCAGGCGGGAGCCAAGTCCGACACCGTCCTTTACGTCAAGGATTTCGGGGCTGTGGGGGACGGAGTGACCGATGACGGTCCGGCCATTTCCGATGCGGTCAACGCCGCTGTTGCGGCTCAGGCGACCTTGGAATTTGAGACGGGAAGGACCTACTACGTAGGAAGCTCCAAGAATTTTTCGGGATACTTCACTACCCCCTTTGTTTTTGACGGTGCCGACGGGGTGACAATAAAGGGCAACGGGGCTACTGTTAAGGTCGCTCCGGGGATCAACTATTGGGTGTATTGGAACAGTCGGGATATCCGCATGGAAAACCTGATATTTGACTATGCAGTACCGGTATATCTGGTGGGAACGGTGATCGCCAAGGATGAAAATACGGTCACTTTTGAGACCGATACAGAGCCTTATACAGATGTGTACGATTATTCGGACCTCGTGGCCTTTTCTATCGAGTATAACGAGGGTGTGCAGGCAAGACCGCATATGTTCCTCAATAAAATGGAGAGGACGGGCGAACGACGGGTAAAGGTGAGCTATAACGAATGTGCCTACGAGATAGGTGACACCGTATTCCTGCCCAACCCGGGTATAGGCCATGTGTTCCCCGAGGTGGTATATATGGGCAACGGAAGCGGAGCACATGTGATAGATAACGTTATCATCAAAGCCGCACCGTCGTTTGTTATGGCAATCAAGGGCAATAACTCCGAATTTTATTTTGAGAACGTGGACTTTGTCACAGATGACAATGACGGGAGGAGCGTCCATATGGTAGCCTGGCGCGACGGCTACCACTGTAAGGACAACCGCTATCCGATGCATTGGAATGAGTGCGACGTCGGAGTGCTGTTTGACGACGTATTTAACCTCAGCGGTACTATGAGCCATATTTCCGAGGTGCACAGTGACAGCGTCATTACCATTTCATATACCGGGTTTGAGACTCGGGAGGGTGACGTGGTGGACGTGTACGACCAGCGTGAGGGGACCTTCTGCGGCACTGCTACCGTGGTTGGGGCGGACGGCTTGACCTTGACCCTTGATACACCCTTGTTGGAGCCGCAGGTAGGCTATGCCGTGGCCAACCGCAGTATCTGCTGTCCCGGCAGTACGATTCGGAACAGCCGCTTTACGGGGACATACCGTTTCCGCCGAGAGGTGATGGCAGAGAACTGTGTGTTTGAGCTTCTTGCCATGTGGATACTTGAGGACGGCGGCGTGGAGGGACCGATGCCGAGCAATATCGACTTTGTAAACTGCACCTTTATCGGCAAAGGTAATATCGAGATCGGTGCATGCAACTATGCAAGCGGCAAGCAGTTTAGGGATGTAGGAAAGCAGATGAAGGGCTTTGGCTTTTTCGGATGCGATCTGGGAGAAATTACCATCGTTGAGGGACGCAGGATCGACGTAACGGTTATGGACAGCTTCACCGTTGATGACCTTTTTACCTATGTCCCGTCCGACTGTGAACAGAAAAGGAGATAAGACATTGAAAATACTTGAGGTAGATCGGCTTCGCAAGAGCTACGGCGAACGTGAAGCGGTCAAGGGTATATCCTTTGACATCGAGCAGGGTGAGATATTTGCCCTTATAGGACCAAACGGAGCGGGGAAGACGACCACTCTGAGAATGATAGCTACGCTTCTTTCTCCGAGCGGCGGAGATGCACTTTTGTGCGGAGAGAGCATAGTAAAGGATCCCGTACACGCAAGGGAGAACATAACCTATCTTCCCGACGAGGCGGGTGCCTACAAGAATATGAAGGGGATAGACTACCTTCGTTTCATGGCAGAGCTGTACGCCGACTCCAAAAAACGCACCGCCGAGATGGTTGAATACGCATCCGAGGTCTGCGGACTGGGTGAGAGACTTAACGACAAGATCTCGACCTATTCCAAGGGCATGATGCGAAAGCTGCTTATAACCCGTGCTGTGATGCCCGCTCCGAAGCTTGCGATACTTGACGAGCCGACAAGCGGTCTTGACGTTATGAACGCCCTCGAGATACGTGACCTCGTAAAACGCCTCGCCCTCGGCGGTACTGCGTTTTTGATCTCCAGTCACAATATGCTGGAGATAGAATACCTTTCGGAGCGTGTTGCGATAATCAGCGAGGGAGTTATACACGACGTCGGAAAGCCGTCCCTGCTCAAGGAAAAATACGGTGCGGACAACCTCGAGGAGGTCTTTGCAAAGATAGTGGGACGGAATGTCTGGGAGGGACGTGCTGAATGAGAAAGTTCGGTATACTTGTCAAAAAGGAGCTCAAGGAGCTCCTCACGGTATCCTCTCTGATACCGATAATACTTATAATGGCCATATTCTATTTCCTGGGAAATTTCATTGGTGAAGAGATAGAAAACGAGGTAAACGCCCTTGAAAACATAAGATTTGCTCTGTGTGACAGGGATAACAGCGGGCTTTCCCGTGAGGTTGCCGATGACCTTGCCGCCGCGGGCTGTGATGCGGTGAGGGTAGGGGATGCGTCGGAATTTGAAAAGGACGGCCTTGGCTTCGGAATAGAGATTCCAAACGGCTTTGAGCAGAGCATACTTTCGGGAACGCCTGCAAAAATAAAGCTTTATGCGGGCTTTGAAAGCTCCTCAATGACGTCCTCGGTCGACTCTGCGGCAATGACGGCGGTCGGTGAGCTGATAAATGCGATCGTGTCCGAAAAGCTTATGAGCCTGTCCTTGCCCCAAAGTGATAGGAGCTTCCTTACAAACCCCGTCCGTACCGACGAATACACCGTCTTTAACGGCAACGTCGCAAACGTGTCGGCCGCAGAGGTGCAGGGCAAGATGATGCTCCAGACCCTCTTTCTGCCGATAGTTTTGTACCTTGTGATAATGCTTGCAAGCCAGATGCTTGCAAACTCGGTGGCAAACGAAAAGACCGACAAGACCCTTGAGACCCTCCTTTCGGCGCCCGTCGGCAGAATATCCATCCTCTCGGCAAAGATGCTTGCCGCAGGTATAGTGTCGCTGATCTATTCGGTCTTCTACATCATCGGATATTCCTGGTTGATGGACGGTATGTATGCACCCATAGGTGCCGACGGCGGTGTAAGCGAGGCCATGAGCATCTTGGGTCTTGAATTCGGAGTAGGCGTATACGCCCTGTTTGGACTGCAGCTCTTCCTTTCGATACTCTGCGCCCTTGCCCTTTCGCTGATAATAGGCATTCTGGCCGCCGACGTAAAGAAGGTCCAGAGCATGATAATGCCGCTTATGCTGGTAGTTATGATACCCTATTTCATCTCACTCGTTTCCGACATCCTCACCTTTGACACCCTGCCGAAGCTTCTTATCGGCGCAATACCCTTTACCCACTCCTTTACCGCCGTAAATGCGGTCATGTTCGGACAGATGGGCTGGTACTGGGCAGGTGCGGCTTACCAGGCGGTATTTGTAGCCGTGCTGATGGTTGCGGCGCTGAAGATAATCCGCTCGGATGCGATATTCACCTTCGGCGGAAGACCGACGGCAAAAAAGAAAAAATCTCTTGCATTCTGCAGAAAAGTGTGATATAATACCAAAAGTACGTCCGTAAGGGCGTGATAAATACCAAAAGGCTGTGACGGAGTCCGTGCCTTTTCCCCAAGGGATCCTTCAGAGAGTGCCGCAGAGCTGTGAGCGGTGCGGTCCCGGAAAAGCGTGCTTTCCCTCCCGAGCCCCCGGCTGAAAACTGCAGTAGGTCAGGGCGCAAACCGCGGCGTTAATGCGGAGCGGGGTTGTCAGACCCCTGAGCACGGTGGTTTTTTGTCCCGTTTCCGTCTCGGAAGCGGGACTTTATTTATATCCCGATAGGAGAAATGTACAATGAAGCAACAGCTTGAGGCACTCCGTGCAAAAGCGGTGGAGACCCTTTCGTCGGTCAATACTGCTGCGGAGCTTGAAGAATTCAGAGTAAAGGTACTTGGCAAAAAGGGTGAGCTTACCGCAATACTCCGTCAGATGGGCAGTCTCTCTGCAGAGGAAAGACCCGTCATGGGCGCCCTTGCAAACGAGGTCAGAGCCTACATCGAGGGCGAGCTGGCAAGAGTTTCCGCAGAGGTCGAAAAGAAGGCCGTTGCCGCACGTATTGCCGCAGAGAAGATAGACGTTACCGAGCCGGGCATCACCCCCAAGCTTGGCAAGGCACATCCTCTGACCCTTGTCCGCAAGGAGCTTGAGAATATATTCACCAGCATGGGCTTTATGGTCGCAGAGGGCCCCGAGGTCGAGCTTTCGCACTATAACTTTGACGCCCTCAATACCCCCGACGATCACCCCGCAAGGGATATGCAGGACACCTTCTACATTGCAAAGGACGTTCTGCTGCGTACCCAGACCTCCTCGGTCCAGGCCCGCTACATGGAAGCCCACAAGCCTCCGCTTCGCATGATCTGCCCCGGTGCGGTCTACCGCAGTGACGCCGTCGACGCTACCCACTCTCCCTTCTTCCATCAGATAGAGGGTCTGGTAGTTGATAAGAACATATCCTTCGGCGACCTCAAGGGTACCCTTGAGGAGTTTGCAAGACTCTTCTTCGGACCCGAGACCAGAGTCCGCTTCCGTCCCCACCACTTCCCCTTTACCGAGCCCAGCGCAGAGATGGACGTTTCCTGCTTTGTCTGCGGAGGCAAGGGCTGCCGCCTTTGCAAGGGCGAGGGCTTTATAGAGATACTTGGCGCAGGCGTGGTACATCCCAACGTCCTTCGTGCCTGCGGTATCGATCCCGACGTTTACTCCGGCTTCGCATTCGGCATGGGTCAGGAAAGACTGGCAATGCTTCGCTACAAGATAGACGATATGCGTCTGCTGTTTGAAAACGACGTGCGATTCCTGGAACAGTTCTAAAAGGAGGAAACGAATATGGTACTGCCTATCAAATGGCTTAATCAATACGTCGACCTTTCGGATGTCGACAACGCTTCGCTTATACACGAGCTGACCATGTCGGGCTCCAAGGTCGAGACCCTTGAATACCTCGGTGAGGGCATCGAAAACGTCGTCGTTGGACGTGCCGTCTCGGTCGAGAAGCACCCCGATTCCGACCACCTTAACATCTGCAAGATAGACGTCGGCGGCGAAAACGACCTCCAGATAGTCACCGGCGCCCAAAACGTCACCGTCGGCGCACTCGTGCCTGTCGCACTCAACGGCTCCGAGCTTCCCGGCGGCATCAAGATCAAGACCGGCAAGCTCCGCGGCGTCGTCAGCGAGGGAATGCTCTGCTCCATTGCCGAGCTCGGTCTTACCCTGCACGAATGCCCCTACGCCGTCGAGGACGGCATACTCATCCTCCAAAACGGCACTCCCGGTGAGGATATAAAGAAGACCCTCGGGCTTGATGAATACTGCATCGAGTTTGAGATAACCCCCAACCGCCCCGACTGTCTGTCGGTGGTAGGTCTTGCAAGGGAGGCTGCGGCCACCTATGACCGTCCCCTCAAGCTTGAGCCTCCCCGCCGTCCCGAAGGGGAGGGAAGTGTTGCAGACTACCTCTCGGTAAGCATAGAGTCCAAGCTCTGCCGCCGCTATATGGCAAGAGCCGTCAAGGACGTAAAGATCGCCCCCTCGCCCGCATGGCTCAGAGAGAGACTTCACGCCGCAGGCGTGCGTCCGATAAACAACATCGTCGACATTACCAACTACGTTATGCTCGAGTACGGCCAGCCGATGCACGCCTTCGACTACGCCTGCCTTGACGGAAGTGCGATCACCGTCCGTACCGCCGCTGAGGGTGAGCTTATGAACACCCTTGACGGCAAGGAAAGAAAGCTCTCTGCCGATATGCTGGTCATTGCCGACAGCAAAAAGCCCGTCGCCGTTGCAGGCGTCATGGGCGGAGAAAACAGCGAGATAACCGAGAGCACCAAGACCGTCATATTCGAGTCTGCAAACTTTGACGGCACCTCGGTCAGACTTACCTCCAGAGCCCTCGGAATGCGTACCGATTCGTCGGGCCGCTTTGAAAAGGGACTTCCTCCCGAGCTTGCCCTGCCTGCAATAGACAGAGCCTGCGAGCTGGTCGAGGAGCTCGGCGCAGGTACCGTCGTCGGCGGACTTATAGACGTTTATCCCGACAAGGTACGTCCCGGAAGCATCAAGCCCGATTATAAGCGTATAAACCAGCTGCTTGGCACCGAGCTTGAGCCCGAGGTCATGGACGGATACTTTGCCAGAGTCGGCCTTGAAAAGCTTGTGGACGGAAGCCTTGAGATACCCTACTGGCGTTCCGACATCGAATGCACCGCCGACCTTGCCGAAGAGGTAGCAAGGCTCTACGGCTACGGCAATATCCCCACCACCATGTTTGACAGCGTTGCCGAGGTAGTTACCACCACCCCCGCCCAGGAGCTTCGTAACCGCCTTGACGAGCTGTGCACAGGTCTTGGATTTGACGAGACTGTCACCTACACCTTCATAAGCCCCAAGTACTACGATAAGATCTGCCTGCCTGCCGATTCGGTCCTTCGCAAGAGCGTAAAGATCATCAATCCTCTGGGCGAGGACACCTCGGTCATGCGTACCACCGCACTTCCTTCGATGCTTGAGGTTGCCGCCTACAACCAGAACGTCCGCAACGCCGCCGCCTCTCTCTACGAGATCGGTGTCGTATACACCCCCGTTCTCGGCGAGGACGGTGAGGTAGACCCCGAGGCACTTCCTGCCGAGACAAGAAAGCTGATGCTGGTAAAATACGGTGCAGGCGAGAGCTTCTTTACCCTCAAGGGTGTCGTTGAGGCCGTCCTTGAGCGTGTTACCGGTATCGCTCCCTCCTTTACCGCCCTTTCCGACGATCCCTCCTTCCATCCCGGACGTACCGCTTCGGTCACTCTCGGTGACATCAAGGTCGGTGTTCTCGGAGAGATAGCTCCCGCAGTTGCCGACAACTACGGCTTTAACGACCGTGTCTACGCCGCCGAGCTGGACATCGATTCCATAGTTGCCGCAGGAAGCAAGAAGCCCTCCTATGAGAAGATATCCCGCTTCCCCGCACTTCTGCGTGATATCGCAGTCGTCTGTGACGAGGCCGTCACCATCGCCGAGCTTTCCGACACCATTCGTTCCGCCGCAGGCAAGCTGCTCAAAAAGGTCGAGCTGTTTGACATCTACCGCGGAGAGAGGATGGAAAAGGGCAAAAAGAGCGTTGCCTTCTCGCTGAGCTTTGCCGATGAAAACGGTACCGTCGAGGATACGAGAGCCGACGCCGCCTTTGCAAAGATCGTCAAAAATCTTGAATCCAAGCACGGCGCCATCCTCAGAAGCTAAGGTGAATATATCCCGTCTGTCTTTTTGGCAGACGGGATATTTATAGGGTGAAATTATGTTTTACGATACCTCCGATCTGCGCTCGGACGAGCTTGTCCTCGTTCTCAGGTCAAAAAGCGAAGGAAGCCCCGAGAAAGGACTGCTTCCCGCATACTGCTTTGACATCCGTCTGCAGGATGATAGGCTGATAGGACGCTGTGATTTGCGGATAGGCCACAATGAAAAGAGCCGTATTATCGGAAACGTCGGATACGGGATATTTCCTGCCTACAGAGGACGTCACTACGGCGCAAAGGCCTGCGAGCTTATCTTTAAGCAGGCAAGAAAGCACGCTATGGAGTATCTTTTGATATCCTGCGACGCCGAAAACGCCGCCTCGGCACGCACCTGCGAGCTCGTGGGCGGGCGGCTTGTGGAGATTGCCGACCTCCCTACCGACAGTGAAGCTTATGCTCACGGAAAGAGGAAGGTAAGGGTATACCGTGTGGAGCTGTAATTCGAAGTATAGATATTGCCGCATTTGTGTGGTATAATAAAAGCACTCCCATTAGAGACAAGGAGGATATACTATGTATTTTAACAACGATATCAAGCAGCCCGATGCGCTTGCCGATATTCTGGCACTGCGTCCCCAAGGAGCGGACATTCCCGCCGCAAAGGTGACAAACCTGCGTGAGCGTGTCAAGGGTGCTCTGATAGGACGTCTTGCAGGATGTATGCTGGGCGTGCCCGTGGAAAATTATCCGATCTTGCGGATGCAGGCTATAGCCGCCGAAACCGGGACGGAGTTTCCTCCCGTGACCTACTGGAAGGGTACCGACAGGGGAGAGTATATGCACTACGGCATAAACCCCATTTCGGATTATCTTGAGCAGAATATCTGCTGTGCGGCAGGGGACGATGACGTGACCTACGTCATGCTCAATCTTTTGCTGCTTGAAAGGTACGGCAAGGAATATTCGGTGGATGACGTCGGTCGGCTGTGGCTGGATGTTCTGCCCGTCGCCTGCACCGCCGAGGATGAGGCTCTGCAGCAGCTTCGTGCGGGTACCAAGGCGGAAAGAGCGGCCTGCTTTAACGGCTACGTCGAGTGGATAGGTGCGGCCATCCGTGCGGACGCCTTCGGCTACGTATGCGCGGGCGACCCCGTCGGTGCGGCAAAGCTTTCCTACAATGACGCCTATCTTACCCACCGCAAGAACGGTATTTACGGCGAGATGTTCTGTGCCGCCGCCATTGCGGCTGCCTTTACTGCCGACTCTCCCTTGGATGCCGTGCGTGCGGGCATGAAGCAGATACCCGCCGAAAGCGAGCTGTACAAGGCCCTGGAGTGGGCGTTCTCGGTAGAAAAGCAGGTCACCTGTTATGCACGTGCCCGTATGCTCATCGACGAAAAATTCGGTGGCATGCACCCCGTACACACAATTAACAATATGGTTGCTATCGTATTTGCTCTCATGCTCGGCGGAAGCGACTACGAAAGGTGCATCAGTGAGTGCATCGCCATCGGTCTTGACAACGACTGCACAGGTGCAACTGTCGGAAGCATCGTCGGCGCTTACCTCGGTATTGACGGTATCCCTGCACATTGGTATGACCGCTTTAACGATACGATCATGACCTACATAACCGACCACGGCAGATTCTCCATCGAGGATGCAGTCGACCGCTTTACCGCCCTTAACGGCTGATAGCCCTCATAAAACAACAATAAAACCCCGTCACAGACTTTGTCCGTGACGGGGTTTTGTAAGCTTTTGCGGCAGTATATGCTGCTTTTTTATTCGGAAAGTGCCTCCAGGAGTGCCTTCTTGTTTTCGATGAAGGCGTTGACGTCGTACTCTACTTCCTTGAAGGACTTAAAGACCTTGTCGCAGATGGCGTCGGCCTTGGCCTTGTCGGTCTTTGCAAGCTCGCACAGAAGCTCGTACTCCTCGGTGCTCTCACGGGAGGCCTCCAGACGTATCGACATCCAGGGTCCGTCGGTGCCGGGGTAGACGATGTGGGTGTCGCCTGCGGGCAGGTAGCAGACGGCGTCGGCGTTGTGATGCTCGGGGCAGTTGAGCTTGAAGGGATCCTGGCCGGGCTGGTAGCAGTTGGCAGCCCAGTGGAGATAGCCGGTGAGGTTGTACTTGTAGTTGCCCCAGTGGAGGTAACGGGTGGAGAGGAGGGGATAGTCCATAAAGCGGTTTATGTAGCTGTACTCACGGGGACCGCAGCAGACGTAGTGCCATATCTCGCTTCCGTTGTCACGGAGGGTCTCAATCTCGGCCATATGCTTGTCGTACTCGGCGTTAAGGGGTACCCAAACGTCGAGAGCGCCGTGGAGATTGCCGTAGGACATTGCGTCAAGGAGTCTGATCTTCGGACCGAGCTTGTGGATAAGACCGCACAGGGCACGGAAGGTGGTGCAGTTGAAGTCGTTTGGCTCGTCAGCTACGCCCATATATGCACGTTCAAGCAGATCGTTCTCCTCAAGGAATTTCTGCAGCGCGGGGATGTACTGGGACAGGAAGCAGTAGGCCTCGTAGGACATCGCATCCATACCGCCGTAAATAATTATGGTGGGCTCATGCCAGCTTCTTCTTCCTCCGATGGAGCCGAGCTGGAAGTAGGGGAAGCCTGCCTCCTCGTAGCGCTTGATCTGGGCAAGCAGGGGGGCAAAGTCAAACTCCCACTTGTTGTTGCCAAGTGCGGTTATTTTGGGCCAGCTGACGTACTGCATATTCTGGCGACTGCGGCGGAGCATGGCGAGGTATTTCCTTCTGAGCTCGAGGAATTCCTCCGAGCCTGCCTCGACGTGGTGGTACTCAACGAAGTTCTCACGGTATCCGATAATGACCTTAAGGGTCTCGGCGGGTATCTTGGCGGAGTAGATCTTGAGGTGGAGGGGGATCTCGACGCCGTCAATGACGATGGAGCTGTCGTAATCACCGGGGGCGGCGGACTCGTCGATCTTTATAGAAACGTAGATGCCGCCGAAGCCGTTTGTAAGGTCAAGGGTACCGTCAAAGGTGCGCAGGCAGTCGTAAAGCAGGTAGGGGGCGACACGCTCGGGGTAGTGGGGCTTGCGCTGGTCAGGCTCGATCCCGTGGTTGCGTTCGACAACGATGGGCGTAAGGGTATAGACCTCGGGCTCTGCGCCGTCGGGCAGCCTGCCAAAGCTGACGTCTACGTCGGCGGTGTTGCGATCTCCGAGTAATACCTGGAAGGTTGCATAACTTCCGCGTGCAGCAAAGGTGTCTGCACGGGACGATGCGGATGGATATTCCCATATATCGGGATAGGTGAATTCTGCTGATGATACTACGGTGTATTTCATGTGTTACACCTCCTGAAGATATTTGTCCCACCGGACGGTTTTATTATAAGTGACCCTGTGATGAAAAGCAAGACAAAAAATAAAAAAGAGCAGAAAAAAAGGACAGACGGAAATCTGTCCTTTTTTGAGAGCATTTCAGATCTGTCCTAAGACACCTTGGATGCTTTCTGCGATTACTGATTCTCCTTCATCTTGGCGAAGCAGTCGCTGCAATAGACGGGTCTGTCGGTCTTGGGCTCGAAGGGAACCTTGGCCTCGCCGCCGCACTGTGCGCAGGTAGCGGTGAAGAACTCTCTGGGGCCACGGCTGGCGTTCTTGCGGTTGTCGCGGCAGGTCTTGCATCTCTGGGGCTCGTTCTGGAATCCGCGCTCAGCGTAGAATTCCTGTTCGCCGGCGGTGAATACGAATTCGGCTCCGCATTCCTTGCAAGTAAGTGTTTTGTCCTGATACATTTGAGTTGACCTCTCTTTTTTTGCCCGGGTAGACAATCCTTGTGCTGCCGGTCGACCTTTTGTGTGGTTTACTAGAGCGAGAAGAACGAAACCATGGGCAAGTTGATAATATATGCAAAACAGCTTTGCTGTTTATGCCTGATCTTCGGCCGCCAGCGCAGAGGCCTTGCGGCGTATGCGTGAGACGGCATTTTCCACCGAGTGCAGGGGCTTGCACAGCACGGCGGCGGTCTCGGAAGGCTTCAGACCGTCGAGGAAGGCGATAAATACCTTTTTTTCAAAGGGGGAGAGCCTTTCACTCAGAGCGGATATGAGTCTTTGGGCCTCATCTTGTGCTATTATGTGCTCAAGAGTGCCGTCGGATACCAGAAGCTCGCCTAAAATACTTTCGCTTTCGGGCTCTGACAGGGTAAGATAACCCGAAAGGGGAGCGTGCTTTGCCCGAAGGGATTTGCGCAGGGCGGTGTAGAGCTCGTGCTTGATGCAGGTAGAGGCGTAGCCGATAAAGGGGACTCCTCCGTCTGCACTGTAGGTACGGATGGCCTTGATCAGACCGAACATACCCTCCTGGACGAAATCTGCACGTTCCCACCCGTCACGGTAGAAATTGCGGGTAAAGGAGTAGACCAGCGGAGTGTGCCGCACAACGAGCATTTCCTGGGCTCGGGTGTCTCCCTCGGAGGACATCCCGACCAGAGTCTCGTCGTCTAAAACGGAAAGATCATCTGACGCTCTGCCATTCATCCTGATACCTGCTTTGCAGAAAAATCGTCCGCACAGGCGCGTACACGTTTATTAAATCATATCCAAATCGGTTTGTCAAGCAATTTTTTTAAAAAACTTCAAAATTTCTTAAATTTTTTACAAAATAAAGCAACCTTGAGGCCGTGTGTATAAAAATAACTGCTTTTACCTGCTAAAGGGATAAAATAAACCGGTATCTGTCCTGCGAAATAAGAAAAGTGCCAAAGCGTCCGGGGAGGAGGGGAGAAGAAAAACAGAGTTTTTTAAAACTTTTATATAAAAAGAAAAAATCCGCTTGACAAGCGGAAAAAATTGTGGTATCATTTTTAATTGAATTATAATGAGGGTCTATGCGCAAGCTTACAAAAGTATTTTAGCATAAAAGACTCGGTTTTACAAGATGTTCGGAGCAATTTGTTACAACCTATCCGGGCGTATCATCTGGTAAAAAATATCTCATTTACATAACGTATAGGAGTGGTTTTATGGTCGAAGTCAAGGACGTCATGTACGGCAAAACTCTTCGTAAGAGCTATACCAAGGTAAAGGCGCTTACCGAGATGCCCAACCTCATCGAGATCCAGAAGAAATCCTTCGAATGGTTCTGCACAGAGGGTCTGAGGGAAGTTTTCGACGATATGGCGGCGATAAACGACTATTCGGGCAAGCTGGAGCTTAAGTTTGTGGATTATACTCTTGAGTATAAGCCCAAGTACACCGTTGCGGAGTGCAAATCCCGTGACGCTACCTTTGCCATACCCATGAAGGTAAAGGTTCGTCTGCTCAACAAGGAGACCGGTGAGATCAAGGAGCAGGAGATCTTTATGGGAGACCTGCCTCTGATGACCGAGACGGGTACCTTTATGATCAACGGTGCCGAGCGTGTTATCATCTCCCAGATCGTCCGTTCCCCCGGTATGTATTTCGACAAGAAGATGGACAAGGCCGAAAACGAGCTCTACAGCGGTACCATCATACCTAACCGCGGTACCTGGCTTGAGTACGAGACCGACGTTTCCGACGTTTTCTACGTCCGTATAGATAAAAACCGCAAGCTGCCCGTCACCTCGCTGATCCGTGCCATCGGCGTTGAAAAGGACAGCGACATTCTCGAGCTCTTCGGCGACGATATCCGTATGCAGACCACCATCGAAAAGGACGTAGCCAAGACCCCCGAAGAGGGCCTTATCGAGATATACAAGAGACTTCGTCCCGGCGAGCCTCCCACGGTCGAGTCCGCCAGAAACCTGCTTACCTCGCTGTTCTTTGACAGACGTTACGACCTCAGCAGGGTAGGCCGCTATAAGTACAATCTTAAGATGGACCTCGGTCCCCGTATAACCGGCAAGACCCTTGCCGAGCCCGCCGTTGATCCCCTCACCGGTGAGGTCATTGCCATGCCCGGCGACGTGCTGACCCCCGAGGTCGCCCGTGAGATCGCCGACAAGGGCGTAGGCAGAGTTATTCTCGACGTCAACGGCAAGCAGGTCGTCTGCTTTGACAACGGCATGGTCCGCCTTGAGCACTTCCTTCCCCAGATCGACCTTGACGAGGTCGGTATCCACGAGAAGGTCCGCTTCTCCGTCCTGCGTGAACTCATGGAGAAGTATCAGGGTGACGAGCTTAAGGAAGCCATCATCGAAAACAATGAGGCACTCGTGCCCCGCAACATCACCGTTGACGACATCCTTGCCTCCATCAACTACCTCAACTGCCTTGCCTCCGACATAGGCACCAAGGACGATATCGACCACCTCGGCAACCGCCGTCTGCGCTGCGTAGGTGAGCTGCTGCAGAACCAGTTCCGCATCGGCTTTGCACGTATGGAGCGTGTCATCCGTGAAAGAATGACCATTCAGGACATCGATATCGTAACTCCCCAGTCCCTCATTAATATACGTCCCGTTACTGCGGCCATCAGAGAGTTCTTCGGATCTTCTCCGCTGTCGCAGTTCATGGATCAGACCAACCCCCTCGCCGAGCTTACCCACAAGCGCCGTCTTTCGGCTCTCGGCCCCGGCGGTCTGTCCAGAGACCGTGCAAACTTTGAGGTCCGTGACGTTCACTACAGCCACTACGGCCGTATGTGCCCCATCGAGACCCCTGAAGGCCCCAACATCGGTCTTATATCCTACCTTGCAAGCTTTGCCCGTGTTAACGACTACGGCTTTATCGAGGCTCCCTACCAGGTGGTAGACCCCGAGACCCACACCGTTACCAATAAGATAGTATACCTCACCGCCGATCAGGAAGACGGCAACCTCATCGCCCAGAAGAACGAGCCCGTGGACGAAAACGGAAGGTTCGTCAACGAGCGTGTTACCTGCCGTTACAGAGAAGAGATCGTTTCTGTCGACCGTGACAGAGTCACCCTTATCGACGTTTCGCCTCAGGAGCTTGTTTCGGTTGCTACCTCTATGATCCCCTTCCTTGAAAACGACGACGCAAACCGAGCACTCATGGGCTCCAACATGCAGCGTCAGGCAGTTCCGCTTCTCGTCCCCGAACAGCCCTACGTCGGCACCGGTATGGAATACAAGGCTGCCTGCGACTCGGGCGTCTGTGTGCTCGCCGAGGACAAGGGTACCGTAATGCGTGTCACCGCCGACGAGATCACCGTTCACTACGAGGAGCTCGGCGTCAAGACCTACCGTCTTACCAAGTTCATCCGCTCCAACCAGGGCACCTGCCTTAACCAGCGTCCTGCCGTCAACGCAGGGGAGAAGGTCGCAAAGGGCGACGTCCTTGCCGACGGTCCCTCCACCAGCAACGGTGAGATCTCCCTTGGCCGTAACGTGCTTATAGCATTTATGAGCTGGGAAGGCTACAACTACGAGGACGCCGTACTGATCAACGAAAAGCTCGTCAGAGACGACGTTTTCACCTCCATCCACATTGAGGAGTACGAGATCGACGCACGTGATACCAAGCTCGGTCCGGAAGAGATAACCCGCGGCATACCCAACGTCGGTGAAGACGGACTGCGCGATCTTGACGATCGCGGCATCATCCGCATCGGTGCCGAGGTCCGTGCCGGATATATACTGGTAGGTAAGGTCACCCCCACGGGTGAGACCGAGCTTACCGCAGAGGAAAGACTGCTG
>JAFXIT010000009.1 GCA_017532825.1 Clostridia bacterium | reverse complement strand
TGAAAACTACTGTGCGTTCCATCCCAATCTCGAGGTCCTAAACGATAACATGAGGACCTATGCCGAGCACGGTGCGGATAACATCTTTGACGAGGGAAATGCTAGGGGCGTCAGCGGAGAGTTTGGGATACTCAAGGCCTACCTCCTTGCCAAGCTGCAGTGGAACCCCTACATGACCGAGGAGGAATTTCAGTACCACATCGACGACTTCCTTGAGTGCTACTACGGCCCGGGCTGGCAGACGGTAAGAGATCTGCTTGACCGCATTACCGCCAACGCCTTGGAATATGGTGGTCATGTTTTAGCTATCGGAGCGGGCAAAAACAACCCCTATTACGAATTTGAGCCGGATGAGATCGAGGAGATAAAGAAGGCCTGGGCCGATGCAAGAGCTCTCGCCCTTGACGATGCCCAGAGGCTGCACTTCGACAGGAGCTACGTCTCCATCCTTATGGCAGAGATTGCATATTACAGATACTACGATATATATGACAAAAGCTATACCCAAATAGCAATCAACCTTATGGAAGAGGTTGCTGCCATTGCGAAGCCTCTTGGAATGGCACATTGCATCGATAGCGAAGACGCCGCGTGGTAAGATATTGCAAACATAGGAGGAAATATTGGCATGAAAAGGATCATAACTATCGTTCTTTGTCTGGCGATGCTCTTGGTGGGTTGCGGCAAGAAAACACCTGCCGAAACCATCGCCTCGACACCAACCGCAACATCCTCGGCTACTACCGCCGCTGATACTACCGCAGCAACGACTCCCATACCGCCGAGAGACCCTGCCTACAACGTAGGTGAGATACGCATCGGCGACGTGAGTCTGTACGAATACAAGGTAGTACTTCCTGCCGAAGCGACCGAACAAGAGATCTTTGCCGCTGACGAGCTTATCAAGTATATCGAGCTTGCCACGGGAAAGACACTTGAAAAGGCCGAGTCTGCCGACAAGGCGATATACGTCGGCGGCTATCCCGACGAGGCTCTTGTAAACGACGGCTTTGACATCAAGGTGGTCGGGGATGATCTGATAATCTCGGGGAGCAGTGACACCGGCACGTTGTACGGTGTATACACCTTCCTTGAAGAGTACGTCGGTTGGAGATGGCTTGACGGTGACTATGAGGTAGTCAAGGTAAGCGATTTTATTCAGATCCCTCTCGACACCAACGACCGTCAGGTACCGCAGATGTGGTTTAGGCATGCCTATTGGTACGATATAAACCAAGATTTCGACTACAAGGCTAAGATGAAGAATCTGCAGGTCTCGAAGAATCAGCAGGGCTCGGTGTATGCAAGGGGATTATTTGTGCATACCTTTACCTCTCTGATCCCTGCTGGAAAATATTACGCCGAGCATCCGGAATGGTTTACCGCTCACGTTGAGATTGAGAGGGGAGAAATCGCCTCCACCCAGCCCTGTCTTACAAACCCCGAGGTATTTGAGGTAGTGCTGGCAAGTGTCAGGGAGTTTTTGGAAGTAAGTCCTGATGCAAAGATAATTTCTGTATCTCAAAATGACAACCAGAACTACTGTTCCTGCGAGAATTGCCACGCCGTGACCGTTGAAGAGGGAAGCCCGATGGGGCCGCTGCTCCGATTCGTCAACGCCATAGCCGATGAGATCAAGGATGAATACCCTAACGTCCTTGTGGATACCCTTGCATATCAGTACAGCCGTACACTTCCGTCGATAACCAGACCCCGTGACAACGTGCAGATACGCCTTTGCGGTATAGAATGTTGCTATAATCACGCAATAAACGACTCCGGGTGTAAGATCAACCGCAAGTTTATGGAGGACCTTAAGGCCTGGTCGGAGGTAAGTGAGCATCTTGCAATATGGGAGTACACAACCAATTTTGAAAACTACTGTGCGTTCCATCCCAATCTCGAGGTCCTAAACGATAACATGAGGACCTATGCCGAGCACGGTGCGGATAACATCTTTGACGAGGGAAACAATGCGGGCGTCAGCGGAGAGTTCGGTGTACTCAAGACCTACCTCCTTGCCAAGCTGCAGTGGAACCCCTACATGACCGAGGAGGAATTCCAGTACCACATCAACGACTTCCTTGAGTGCTACTACGGCCCCGGCTGGCAGACGGTAAGAGATCTGCTTGACCGCATTACCGCCAACGCCTTGGAATATAGTGGTCATATTTTAGCTATCGGAACGGGCAACAACAACCCCTATTACGAATTTGAGCCGGATGAGATCGAGGAGATAAAGAAGGCCTGGGCCGATGCAAGAGCTCTCGCCCTTGACGATGCCCAAAGGCTGCACTTCGACAGGAGCTACGTCTCGATACTTATGGCAGAGGTTGCATATTACAGATACTACGATATATATGACAAAAGCTATACCCAAAAAGCAATCAACCTTATGGAAGAGATTGCTGCCATTGCGAAGCCTCTTGGAATGGCACATTGCATCGATAACGCAGAAGCCGCCTGGTAAGATGTTGCAAACATAGGAGGAAATATTGGCATGAAAAGGATCTTAGCGATCGTTCTTTGTCTGGCGATGCTATTGGTGGGTTGCGGAAAGAAAGCACCTGCCGAAACTACCGCTTCGACACCAACCGCAACGTCTTCGGCTACCACCGCCGCTGATACTACTGCGGCAACGACCCCCATACCTCCGAGAGACCCTGCCTACAACGTAGGCGAGATACGCATCGGCGACGTGAGTCTGTACGAATACAAGGTAGTACTTCCTGCCGAAGCGACCGAACAAGAGATATTTGCCGCTGACGAGCTTATCAAGTATATCGAGCTTGCCACGGGAAAGACACTTGAAAAGGCCGAGTCAGCCGACAAGGCGATATACGTCGGCGGCTATCCCGACGAGGCTCTTGTAAACGACGGATTTGACATCAAGGTGGTCGGGGATGACCTGATAATCTCGGGAAGCAGTGACACCGGAACGTTGTACGGTGTATACACCTTCCTTGAAGAGTACGTCGGCTGGAGATGGCTTGACGGAGATTACGAGATAGTCAAGGTAAATGATTTTATTCAGATCCCTCTCGACACCAACGACCGTCAGGTGCCGCCGTTCTGGTGCCGCCAGGCAAATTGATATAGCTTGACCAAATCATCCGAACATATGACCAAGCGTAAAATGATGGCAATGCAAACCGATGAGTTATATTGCGGAGGCTTCGTACATACGCTTTCCGGCCTTATCTCGATAGATAAGTATTATGACGAGCATCCCGAATATTTCAGCGGTCGTAAGGATTGGCAGCCCTGCCTGACCAATCCCGAGGTGTTCCAAATAGTTCTGGCATCCGTCAGAGAGAGGCTTGAACAATATCCCAATGCAAAGCTTATTTCGATCTCGCAGAACGACTATCCGACACAGTGTACTTGTGAAAACTGTTTGAAGGTCGATGCCGAAGAGGGAAGCCGTGCGGGGGCGATGCTTCGCTTTGTAAACGCAATAGCCGAGGCGATTGCCGAGGATTATCCCGACGTTGTGATCGACACCCTTGCCTACCAGAATACCCGTGCTCTGCCGTTGATAACCCGTCCCCGTGAAAACGTGCAGATCCGTCTCTGCGCGATCGAATGCTGCTACATGCATTCCATTGACGATCCGAACTGTAAGCGCAACCGAAGCTTTATGGAAGACCTTAAGGCGTGGTCGGAGGTCAGTGAGCATTTGGCCATTTGGGAGTATACTACAAACTTTGACAGCTACTGCTCCCTCCATCCCAACCTCGAGGTATTGAATGACAACATGGAAACGTACGCTCAGTACGGTGTTGACAGCATTTTCTGTGAGGCTAATGCCAAAGGCGTCAGCGGGGAGTTTGGAGTTTTGAAGGCATACCTCCTTTCCAAGCTTCAGTGGGATCCGTATATGACCGAGGAGGAATACCAGTACCATATCAACGACTTCCTTGAATGCTACTACGGCCCCGGTTGGCAGGTGATGAGAGATCTTCTCGACGATCTTACCTCCAACGCCCTTGAACAGGGTGGACACGTCGTGGCCGTCGGAGACAGACAATTCTATCCGTATTACGGCTTTGAACCCGAGGACTTGGAAAAGATAAAGGCCGACTGGGCGGAGGCAAGGGAGCTTGCACTGGATGATGCCCAACGACTGCATCTTGACAGAAGCTACGTTTCGGTACTTATGGCGGAGGCTTCATATTACTTCTACCATATGTTTGACGATCCAAGCAACAAGCAGAAGTTTTATGACATGATCGAATACGTAAAGGGTATTGCCATACCGCTCGGAATACCGCACTCGTATGATAGCGAGATGACTGCCTGGTAACGCTTGAACCGTAACAACGATTAATTAAAATGCCGCAGAGAATGACTCTCTGCGGCATTTTGTTGCTGAATGTGTATATCTTTTTAATATACGACGCTTTCTATATAGTCGATATCTGCAAGGGTATCGATGTTTGCGATATTGTGGGTGTCTGTGCCAATGTGGAAGGTGGTACCGACTTCCTTACCGATGTTCCAAAGTCGTCTTACAAAGTCGGGGTCTCCCGCAACGCCCTTGGTGTTTATCTCCCAGGCGGTGTTGTGATCTCTGAGCACACAGGAGAGCTCGTATATCTCCTCGTCCTTCATTGCTTTAGTGACGAGAGTCTTGTCGTCAAATGGTATAAACCTTGCCACGAGCGGATGGGCAATACAGTCGGCACGGTCGGCCTCGACCACCGAGCGGACTATGGCCATTGCAAACTCGGCATAGCCTCTGGGCGACCTGTCCTCGGGATGATCCCAGAAGTGAAGGTGGAAATGGTTGCAGGAGTAGAGACGGTAGTCGAGCTTTTCAAGGGTGCTGTCCTTTTCCAGCCAGCGGCCTATTCCGTACCCCGAGAGCTCAAAGCCGTAAAGCACCCGAACTTTGTGGGGAATAGCGTCGACCGCACGCTTGAGCTCGTCTATCTGGGCAAGCATACGCTCGTCGTGACCAAGGTCGTTGAAGTGGTCGGTAAGGGCGATGGTGTCAAGCCCCAGTCTGTCGGCCTCCCTTACGATGTCCTGCGGAAGGGCGTCGGGATGGGCGCAGCTGGAGAAGGAGGTATGTACGTGAAGATTGCATTTAGCAAGCTCTCGCAGATCGTATATGGGTTCGGGATAAATAACTGTCATAACCTTTACCTGCCTTATAAATTCAAAAGAAATTCCGAAAGCTCGGACATAGACGAGACTGTTGCAAACGCACCCGCATCCCGAAGCTCCTGCTCGCTTCCGTATCCGAACAGCACTCCGACCGTAGGTATGCCGTGCGCCGCCGCACCTTCAACGTCGTGAAGTCGGTCTCCGACCATAACGCAGTCGGAAGGGGAGGCCGAGGACCTTGCAAGGGTCAGTGCGATAACGTCGGCCTTGCGTACAAGCTTTTCGTCAAGGCTTGCACCCGAACAGCAGTCAAAGTAGTCATAAAGACCGAAATATTTAAGTATCTCTATTGCGAACACCTCAGGCTTGGAGGTTGCAAGCATTATCCTTTTTCCTGCCGTTTTAATGCTGTCAAGCATTTCCTTTGTGCCGGGATAGAGGATATTTTCAAATATCCCCCTGTCTCGGTAATACTCTCTGTATAATTCTATCGCAAGGGCGGACTTTTCCTTTGAAAAGCCGAACCGTGACGAAAACGAATCGGCAAGAGGAGGCCCTATAAAGCTTGTAAGCTCGTTTTTGGGAGGAGGCTCGATGCCAAGCCTCCTTAAGGCGTGGGCAACCGAATTTGTTATACCCTCGGCAGGATCTGTAAGAGTCCCGTCAAGGTCAAAAAGTACCGTATTCATTTAAAGTAACTTCCTTAAGAGCGACCGTTTATATACTTTTCTATCCTGGGCTTAAGACCGATCTTCTCGGGAACGTGGGGAGGAAGCTGGAGGATATCGTGGCCGGGATAGCTGTTTGCCTCCACAAGACAGAGTCCGTCTGGTGTTATGGCAACGTCCCAACCTACGTACCCCATCCTCGGCTCTACCGTTGCCGCCTCCTTGACCATAGCGACAGCCTCGGCAAACCTCGGTATCTCAAAGCCGACAAATTCCGTGTCGGTCGCAGGGTGACGGTCGTAGGCCTTGTAATCCTTGTCGGCAGCGGGGTGGGTGACCCTGCCGCTTTGCGGATCTATTGGTGCGGCCATGCCGCCGCTGTTGAGATTGTCGACGATCCTGCCGTTGCCTACACGGAGGAAGGCAAAGACGATCTCTACGCTCTCACCGTCGTTTATCGTAACAAGGCGTATGGTGTTGACCGAGCCGGAGTACATACGGTCCATCTCGGGGTGTTGGCGTATCTGTTCCTCTATAAGACCGCCGCCCTTTGCGATAAGACGGTCAAAAAGCGCCCTTGTATCGGTCTCGGAAGTGAGGTCTATCTTCTCGATGCCCCAACCGCAGGAGAGGGAGGTAGGCTTGTAAAATACGGTGGTACGGCCCTCGATAAAATCGGCAAACCTTTCAAAGCCGTCGGGCTCGAGCTTCATCCAGTCACGGCCGATGTATTTGGCAAAGAGGGTGTTAAACTCGTCCTTATTGTCAAAAATATGCCACAGCGAGCGATCGTTGAATTTTTTGACAAGGAGGTTGTTGATCCCGCGGGTGACGTAGGTCTCCCTTTGATCGGGGGTCAGAGAGTAAAACTCAAAAAGGTCGTAATCGGCAGGTGCGGCCATATACTTGGTAGCACAGCGGAACATATCGTAGGCGATGTAGATACGGGAACGGCCTGCCTTTTCGGCGGTCGCCTTTACGGTACGGGCAAGACGCCCGTAGTCCATATGAAAAACACGCTTGAAAAGATAAGATATCTTCGACATAAAACAGATCCCTTTTCAAAAATGGATTACTTAATATTATACATAGAAAACGGGGGTTTGTAAAGTAAAAAGGTCTTGACAAAGCTAAATAAATATGCTATATTATTGCAAACGCGATGATGCGGACAGGGAATGACGAGGTCCTGCCTGAAGAGAGCCGCCGTATGGTGCAAGGCGGTGGAGGCTGTCGTTTCCGCTCCCCGCGAAGCGGCCGTTGTGAAATTTGTGAGTAATGGCGGACGGAACCCACCGTTATCAGAGGGATGGCATTGTAGATGCCGCAAAGAGGGCGCAAATGGCGTCAACAAGAGTGGTACCGCGGAAGTTAAGGCTTTCGTCTCTTGCATTTTAATGTCGGAGACGGAAGCTTTTTTGTATTCTTCGACTTGTGAAAGGGTATGACAAAACAGTGAAGCTTGCATTTTCTACTTTGGGATGTCCCGACTTTGCATGGTCGGACATTTATTCAATGGCAAAGGACTTCGGCTTCTCGGGCATCGAGATGCGGGGTCTTGGAAACGATATATTTTCACTAAGTGCAAATCCTTTTAAGCCCGGAAATATTGCCGCCACGGTCTCCGACCTCAAACGCCGCCGTCTTGAGATATGCTGCCTTTCGTCCGGCTGTCCGCTCAAGTACGCAGGGAAGCGTGAGGAGAATATTGCCGAGCTTAAAGAGTATATAGATCTTGCCGCCGAGCTTTCCACCCCCTATATCCGTATCCTTGCCGACGAGCATGCCGACGAGCAGGGAGAGGTGGATGACGAGGTCGTACTTTCCCAGCTTGAGGAGCTTGTACCCTACGCCGCAGAGCGGGGGGTAACGCTGCTTGTCGAAAGCAACGGCGTTTACGCCGATACCGCAAGGCTTGCGGCACTGCTTGACAGAGTGATGAGCGACAACGTCGGTGCACTGTGGGATATTCACCATCCCTTCCGCTTCAAGGGCGAAAGCCCCGAAAAAACGGTGACCAACCTCGGAGCATATATAAAGCACGTTCACGTCAAGGATTCCGTAATTGAAAACGGCAGGCTTTGCTATAAGCTCATGGGTGAGGGAGATATGCCCATTGACGGCGTTATAAACTCCCTTAGGTCGGTAAATTACGAGGGATATCTCTCCCTTGAGTGGGTAAAGAATTATGCACCTGACCTCGAAAACGCCGGTATAGTATTTCCGCATTATGCGAATTTTATGGAAAAATACCTCGGCAGCGCCGTGTCTGACGGCCGTCTGCAGGATAATCTCCGCCACACGGGTAAGTACGTCTGGCCAAAGGAGCATCTTATCGACCTGACCTTCCCCCAGGTGCTTGACCGTATAGTAGAGGAATTCCCTGATCAGTATGCCTTCCGCTATACGACTCTCGATTATACACGAACCTACAGCCAGTTCCGTGACGACGTGGATACCTTTGCCCGTTCCCTTATAGCTATGGGTGTCAAGGCGGGCGACCACGTTGCAATTTGGGCGACCAACGTTCCTCAATGGTATATAACCTTCTGGGCAACGACCAAGATAGGTGCCGTCCTCGTCACGGTAAATACCGCCTATAAGATACACGAGGTGGAATACCTTCTGCGTCAGTCGGATACCCATACTCTTGTAATGATAGACGGCTATAAGGATTCCGATTATATATCCATAATCAACGAGATATGCCCCGAGCTTGCAACTGCCGAAAAGGGCAAGCCTCTCTATCTTAAGCGACTCCCGTTCCTTCGCAACGTGATAACATGCGAGTCAACACAGCCGGGTTGCTATAACTGGGACGAGGCTATGGCACTCAGCGAGAAGGTACCGATCTCCGAGGTCTTTCGCCGTGCCGCTGCAGTACATAAGGACGACGTATGCAATATGCAGTACACCTCGGGTACTACGGGCTTCCCCAAGGGAGTTATGCTTACCCACTACAACGTGGTAAACAACGGCAAGGCGATAGGCGACTGTATGGATCTTTCCACCGCCGACAGAATGATGATACAGGTGCCGATGTTCCACTGCTTTGGAATGGTACTTGCAATGACCGCATCGGTGACTCACGGCGTTACGATGTCGCCGATACCCGCATTTTCTCCCAAAAAGGGACTTGACTGTATCAACCGTGAGAAGATAACCTGCTTCCACGGTGTTCCGACGATGTTTATCGCAATGCTGGGACACCCCGATTTCGAGTCCACCGACTTCTCCAATATGCGTACCGGTATAATGGCGGGAAGTCCCTGTCCCATAAAGGTCATGCAGGAGGTCATCGAAAGGATGCATATGCCCGAGATATGCATAACCTACGGCCAGACAGAGGCATCTCCTGCGACCACGATGTCAAAGACCACCGACTCCATAGAGGTCCGTGTCAACACCGTCGGTGCGGCGATGTTCGGCGTTGAGTGTAAGATAGTCGACCCCGAAACGGGAGAGGAGCTTCCCGATAACGTCGACGGCGAATTCTGCGCCAGAGGCTACAACATAATGAAGGGCTACTACAAGATGCCCGAGGCGACCGCTGCCGCCATCGATGCCGACGGCTGGCTCCACAGCGGGGACCTTGCAAGGCGTGACTCCAACGGATATTTCAAGATAACCGGCCGCATAAAGGATATGATAATCCGAGGGGGAGAAAACATCTATCCCAAGGAGATAGAGGACTTTATCTACACCCATCCCAAGGTCTCCGACGTACAGGTCATCGGCGTTCCCGATAAGCAGTACGGCGAAGAGGTAATGGCCTGCGTCATACTCAAAGACGGTGAGGAGTCCAGCGTCGAGGAGATAAAGGAGTACGTTCTTACCCACATGGCAAAGCACAAGGTACCGAAGTACGTTGTATTTGTAGACTCCTTCCCGATGAACGCCGCAGGAAAGATCCTCAAGTATAAGATGCGTGAAAACGCAGTCAACCTCCTCGGACTGCAGGCGGAGAGTAAGATAGAGACCGCCTGATCGAAACGATTTTTACCGAAATGCGTTCCGATTGATCCTCGGAACGCATTTTTCCTTTATTATGCGGAATAAATATGGTATAATAAAAACAAATAAGCTATTTGATTCCGTACATCCGCATAAATTCGGCAGTTGAAAGCCGCCCGTCACGGTTAAATCTTCCAAGTCCGAAAAGACTTTCGGGAGAGGACGTGATGAGATTTAGCTTCTCCTCGCAGGTAAACGTACACACAAAGCCAAGCCGCCTTATTATACCGTCGCTTTCTGCCGAGTATGCGCCGAAGGGGTAGGCAAGGGCGACGGGTATCGCTCCGCAGGGGAGAAGTAACCGTTGAAGCCGCATCAGATCCCCCGAAAGCAGACGCTCGTAGTCGGACGGTGACTCCGAAGCTATCTTGGCAGCACCTCGGCGCAGACCGAGTGTATGCAGGGAGTATGTGTGACTATGTATCTCGATGCGTCCTGTGGACAGAAGCTCGGCTATGGCGTCAAGATTTAGGTAGGCGTAGTTTGGATTGGTGTCACCGTTTTCGGTGTAGAGCTCGACGTATTGGCCGACCACCGATATGACCGCAGGAAATCCGAACTCCTCCAACAGCGGGGGAAGATAGGTCAGATTGTTGTAATGTCCGTCGTCAAAGGTGAGCATCACCGGCTTTTGGGGCAGCGGCTCGCCTCGGAAAACGTAGGCTGTAAGGTCGGAGACGGTAATTCCCGTATAGCCGTGCTCGGAAAGGTATTCAAGGTCGGAACGTATGCTTGAGGGCGTGATGATATATTTCCCCGTCCTGGCTTTGTCCTTGAGCACGCTGTGGTACATTATTATAGGCAGTTGGATCTCTGCGACGGAGTCTGCCGAGCGGGGCTTGAGGGAAACGGGTATCGCCGCGGCAAACAGAGCCGCCGTGAGCAGACATACAAGGATAAATTTATACTTCAAAATAAAACACCCCCTGTTAGATATATGACAAAGGATGGTTTCAGATGAAGAACGTTATAGGAATAGACGTAGGCGGAAGCACTACAAAGATAGTCGGATTTGACGGCAGACGCATGTTTGGCCCCGCAATGGTCAAGGCAAGCGACCCCAAGGCATCGATATTCGGGGCATTTGGCAAGTTCCTCGATGAAAATCGCCTTACTCTTTCGGATATATCCAGAGTAATGGTGACCGGCGTCGGATCCCCTGCGCTCGGTGGGGACATATACGGCATCAAGGCCGACCGTGTGGAGGAATTCCGTGCTACCGGCAGGGGAGGACTGTATCTTTCGGGCCTTGACCACGCAGTAATAGTGAGCATGGGTACCGGTACGGCCTACATCGCCGCAAGAGGTAAGGAGGTATCCCACCTCGGCGGTACGGGCGTCGGCGGCGGCACTCTGCTTGGACTTTCAAGCAGGATGATAAATATCCGCCACTTTGACGCACTCGTTGAGACGGCCGAGGGCGGTGACCTGAGAAATACCGACCTGTTTATTGACGATATAACCACCGAAAAGATACCGACCCTTCCAAAGGGTACCACCGCCTCCAACTTCGGGCGGATATCAGATCTTGCCTCCAACTCTGACCTTGCCCTGGGCATAATCAATATGGTCATACAGACCATCGGAATAACGGCAATGTTTGCCTCCCGTGTCGAGCGTACCGATAAGATCGTCCTTACGGGTACCTTGAGCAGTATGAAATCGGCAAAGTCGATCTTTGCAAGCCTTGAGCCGCTTTACGGCCTGCATTATATCATACCCGAGCACGCCGAATTTGCAACCGCCACGGGTGCGGCTCTTTGCGCCGAGGAATGGACGTAATAGAGTAAAATACCGTCAAAAAAGACCTGTTCGATGCTGAACAGGTCTTTTGATTATTCTTCGGAGCCTTCTTTTTTTGCACGGAGCGAGGCACGGTAGGCCTCGTTTCTCGAAAGCCCCTTCTCACGGGCTCTTGCGGCGGCCTCTTTGGAGCTTCCCGAAAGGTCAAATGAGACATCCTTCACTTCTTCCGTCTCGGTCGAGCCCTCAAGCACCAGTACGTATTCACCTCTGGGCGGAAGCTCGGTATAGAGCTCCCGTGCCTTTGAAAGGGTAGTGCGGATAAATTCCTCGTGGATCTTTGTAAGCTCTCGGCATAACGTTATCCGTCTGTCTCCGAATGCGGCGTAAAGGTCGTCGAGGGTGGAGCGAAGCTTGTGCGGAGCCTCGTAAAATATCATGGTCCGATGCTCGTCCTTTAAGGAAGCAAGATGCTCCCTGCGGCTTTTTTTATTCATAGAGAGAAAGCCTTCAAAGCAGAATCTGCCGGTAGGCAGTCCCGAGGCGGACAGAGCGCATATTGCCGCACATGGACCCGGCAGGGATACCACGGTAATACCTGCGTCGGCGCATTGGCGTACCAGCATCTCTCCGGGGTCGCTTATTGCGGGAGTACCTGCATCGGTGACGAGCGCACAGCTCTCTCCTGCAAGAATACGGGAGACTATATCGCCTCCACGGGTGAGCTTATTGTGCTCCTGATAGCATATCAGGCTCTTTTTTATCCCCAGATGGGTAAGCAGTCGCAGGGTCACACGTGTGTCCTCGGCGGCAACAAAGGAGACGTTGGATAGCGTCTCAACGGCACGAGGTGTAATATCGCCGAGATTTCCTATTGGGGTAGGGACTATATAAAGTACCGACATTATAAAAACTCCCCGTAAATTTCTCTGTATTTGGCAGTAGGTTGTCCGTCTTTTTTAAATAAAATAAGCTCGGGCAGAACGACAAGCCCCTCTCCGCCGCCCTTGCGTCCTTCTATAAGTACCGCAGAGGGTGCCGCACCGTAGCGGTGCTTTATAAACGCAAGCCGCTTTGGCTCGATACCTGCATTTTTCATCTCGCAGAAGATAGAGGCAAGCCGTTCGGGACGGTATACGGCAAAAAAGCGGCCTCCGTTGCAAAGAAGCCTTCCTGCGGCCGAGCAGACCTCCGAAAGGGTACAGCTGACCTCGCTTCGTGCGTGGCTTCGGGTGGAGTGGAGTCTGCCCGAATTAAAGTAGGGCGGATTGCAAAAGACCGTACCGTACCCTCCTGCAGTGAGGATTGGCAGACGCAGATCTCCGCATACCGCATGAAGATGAGAATCAAGGGAGTTGATACGGAAGTTTTCAGCCATGGTTTCGGCCGCTGCAGGATCGATCTCAACGGCGTCGATCGAAAGATCCGGGTATCTTGCCGACAGAATAAGAGAGATTATTCCGCCACCTGCGCACAGCTCGCATGCCCGACCCTTGGGACGGACAAAGTGTGCAAGCATTACTGCATCCGCTGAAAAACGGTCGGACGTTTGGATGTATTTCATACCGTTTCCTATGTTTTCCGTAAAAATACCCCCATTATGCGAGAATCGGGGCGGCAAGACGCCGCCCCGTTCCGCAATGTAAAATTAGTCCTGCTGGGGAGCTCCAACGGGGCAAACGCCGGCACAGGCGCCGCACTCGACGCAAGCGTCTGCATCGATAACGTACTTGCCGTCAGCCTCGGTAATGCAGGAAACGGGGCATTCGCCGGCGCAGGCGCCGCAGGCGATGCAATCGTCGCTGATCTTATAAGCCATTTTATTATCCTCCTTACAAAGATGCTTTTTATATTCTACCACGCTCGACAAAAAATTGCAATAGGCACGAAGAGATATTTGTCGGTATAAACCGCTCAAAACAGAGGAAATATAGGTGTAAAATACTATATGAGGTGTATCTGTGAAAAATTCGCAAGGGAAACCGCTTTTTGAGCTTGCCGCCGAAATAATGCCCGACGGACTGACAAAAGAGCGCTCGGGTATGCATGGCGACAGATTTTACAATTTAAGGAAAACTCTGAAAAAAACGAGCAAGGAAGAGATATTTGCAAAAAACGGGGATAGAAAAAGCGAGACTGACTTTAACTGACTTTGACTTTAACTGACCTTTGCTGTATCATATAAACGAAAAGTCAAAGAAAGTCAAAGACAAAGGAGAGTTTCGGTATGGGAATAAGCGATATTATCACGCATTATATATTGGGAGAGCTTGAAAATGAGGACGGAAGCACCGTTCTTTCCAGGAGTGAGCTTGCCGAAAGGTTCAAGTGTGTGCCAAGCCAGATAAACTACGTTTTGATGACGAGGTTCTCTCCCGAGCACGGCTATACCGTCGAGAGCAGACGCGGAGGCGGCGGATATATCAGGATAACGAGGGTCAATATGACCAGAGGTATGCTGATAATGCACGTAATAAACTCGATAGGAGATTCCATCGACGCACGCAGTGCTGCGGCGTTTCTTGCCAATATGAGGGCCGCCGAGGCAATAGACGGACGTGAGACGGCGGTGATATCGGCGGCAATATCCGACAGCGCCCTGACACCCGTCCAGGACCGTGAGCTTCGGGACAGACTCCGTGCTTCGGTACTTAAGCGCTGTCTTATGCAGATAGCAAACTGAAAGGAGAAAGACTATGCTTTGTGATAACTGTAAAAAACGACAGGCGACCTACCATCTGATGAGGTCGGTAAACGGAAAGAAGACAGAGAGTCATCTCTGCAGTGAATGTGCCTCCGAGCTTGAATCGAGCACCTCGGGCCTTGAGCATGAGCTTCAAAGCGGCTTTTCGGGCTTTTTCGAGGGGCTGAACCATCCTGCGAAAAGACGTACCGTCTGCCCGCAGTGCGGTGCGACCGAGCAGGAGATAGCGTCAAGCGGATACGTCGGATGTGCGGAGTGCTATAATACCTTTAAAGATCTGCTTGAGCCCTACATCGTAAGGCTCCACGGCAGAGTAAGTCATTGCGGAGGGCGACCGGGAAGTCTGCCGCCGGACAATAAAAAGCGTATCGCAGATCTGCGTGAACAGCTGAAAAAGGCCATATCTGCCGAGGAATTTGAAAAGGCGGCGGCAATAAGAGACGAGATAAGGGGGCTTGAGAAGGATGTCTGATTTCTTTAAGATGAGCGGCAGTGATACCGATATCGTAATAAGCACCCGTGTCCGCCTTGCGAGAAACCTTGCGGGCATACCCTTTGGAAACCGTCTTGCTTCAGAGGATGCCGAAAGGCTCATAGCCGAGGCGTCACGTCCGATAGTAGAAAACCCCGTGTTTTCGGAGAGGTTTACCCTCAAAAAATACGGGAAAGAGCCCTCGGGAGAGCTCAGAGGCCTTGTCGAAAAGCACCTTGTTTCAAAGGAATTTGCCGCTTCGGGGCTGACCCGTGCCGCACTCATATCCGAGGACGGCGGAATATCGGTAATGATAAATGAGGAGGATCACATCCGCCTGCAGGCGATCGGAAGCGGACTTTGTATCGAAGAATGCCTTGAGGCGGCGACCTCGCTTGACAGAGTAATAGAGCAGGGGATAGGCAAAGAACTGGGCGGCTACGCATTTGACAGCCGTCTTGGATATCTGACCTGCTGTCCGACCAATATAGGTACGGGGATGCGTGTGAGCGTAATGCTCCACCTTCCGGCACTTGCCGCATCGGGAAGCGACCGTCTGCTTTCAAGGATCGCTTCAAGATTCGGACTTGCGGTGCGAGGCTTTTACGGAGAGGGAACTGCCGCAACGGGTGACATTTTCCAGATATCCAACCGAGTCACCCTCGGATACGACGAGAGTGAGCTTGCTCAACGCCTCAAGGAGGCGGTAAACAGCCTTATAAGGGAGGAAAGGGCAAGACGCAAGGAGGAATACGAGGCTTCACCCCTTGCATTTGAGGACAGAGTACACCGCTCTGCGGCCGTTCTTTCGTCGGCAAGGCTTATCAGCACCGACGAGGCAATGCAGCTTCTTTCGGACTACCGTACGGGAGTTGCCTCGGGAATACTCAAGGGAGATATGGATAGAATAAATGCTCTGCTTTGGGCTATCCAGCCCGCCTCGCTCGGCGGAAATTCAGCCGCTTCGAGGGATGCAAACAGGGCAGAGCTTTTGAGAAGGGAGATAAACTATGAATGATAAACGCTTTACCCAGCGTGCTAACCGTGCGATAAACCTTGCCGCCAACGCCGCAGTTGAGCTGGGACACGATTATATAGGCACCGAGCATCTGCTTATCGGTCTTATCAGAGAGTCTGACGGCATTGCGGGCAGAAGCCTTGCGGCGGCAGGTGTGAGCGAAAAGGATGTCGTTTCCTCGATAAACGAGCTTGTGGGACGGGGAACGGGACGGGATATGCCCCGTGATTTTACCCCCAGAGCAAAGCTCATTTTGAACTATGCCGCCGAGGAGGCAAATGCCCTCGGACACAGCTATATCGGTACCGAGCACATACTGCTTGGGATGATACGTGAGGGCGAAAACGTAGGAGCCCATATCATAAAAAGCATCGTCGGAGACCCGTCCCGTCTGGCAAGCGGTATACTTGAGGCTCTGGGCGAAAGCGACGGACGTCCCTCCGAGAGCTACGGTGAGCCACGCTCGCAGGGCTCAAAGGAGGGCGGAGAGGGCAAGCTGTTAAAGGAATTTTGCAGAGACCTCAACGCAATGGCGGCCGATTCGGCGCTCGATCCGGTAATAGGGCGTACCGACGAGATAAACAGAGTGATACAGATCCTCTCTCGCCGCACCAAAAACAATCCCGTTTTGCTCGGAGAGCCGGGTGTGGGCAAGACCGCCGTGGTAGAGGGGCTGGCGCAAAAGATAGTCCTTGGTGACATCCCCGAAAACCTCCGTGATAAGAAGGTATACACCCTTGACCTTGCAAGCCTTATCGCAGGCACGAAGTACCGCGGTGAGTTTGAGGACCGTATAAAGAATATTATTCAGGAGGTCAAGTCGGCAGGAAACGTCGTTTTGTTTATTGACGAGCTTCACACGCTGATCGGCGCAGGCGGTGCAGAGGGCGCCATAGACGCCGCAAATATATTAAAGCCTGCCCTTGCAAGAGGGGAGCTTCAGGTCATCGGTGCGACCACCCTTGACGAATACCGCAAGCATATCGAAAAGGATGCCGCGCTTGAGCGCCGCTTCCAGCCCGTTACGGTCGGAGAGCCAAACGAGGAGGACAGCGTAAAGATACTCAAGGGCCTGCGGGATAAGTATGAGGCACACCACCGTGTAAAGATAACCGACGGTGCCATAGAGGCGGCTGTTAAGCTGTCGGTCAGATATATAACCGACCGTTACCTCCCCGATAAGGCCATCGACCTTATAGACGAGGCCGCCGCAAGGACACGTCTGCGTGAGCTGACCCCTCCGCCCGAGCTTAAAAGCCTTGAAGAGGAGCTGACACGTCTCTCTGCCGAAAAGGAGGAGGCTGTCAGAGCGCAGGATTTCGAAAAGGCCGCCGCACTCCGTGACGAGGAGAAGCAGAAAAAGAGCGAGCTTGAGGACAAACGTAAAAATTGGCAGGGTTGTGAAAACGGTGAATGTGCCATCGGTGAGGCAGACATTGCCGATATAATCTCCTCCTGGACCAATATCCCCATAAGCAAGCTGACCCAGACCGAGAGCGAAAGACTGATGAAGATGGAGGACATCCTGCACGCAAGGGTCATCGGGCAGGATGAGGCGGTGTCCTCGGTATCAAGGGCTATACGCCGTGGCAGAGCGGGGCTTAAGGACCCCAAGCGTCCCATCGGCTCGTTTATCTTCCTCGGTCCGACGGGTGTGGGCAAGACCGAGCTGTGCAAGGCGCTTGCCGAGGCACTTTTCGGCGACGAAAATGCGATGATCCGCATCGATATGAGCGAGTATATGGAAAAGCATACCGTCAGCCGTCTGGTCGGCTCGCCTCCGGGATACGTCGGATTTGACGAGGGTGGACAGCTTACCGAGAAGGTACGCCGTAAGCCCTACAGCGTAGTTCTCTTCGACGAGATAGAAAAGGCCCATCCCGACGTGTTGAACCTCCTGCTTCAGATAATGGATGACGGAATACTGACCGACGCTCAGGGCAGACGTGTAAGCTTTAAAAACACCATCGTTGTCATGACATCCAACATCGGTGCCAAGGCTATAACCGTCCCACAAAAGCAGCTTGGCTTTGCCGGCGGAGAGGAAAAGGATGACACTCACACCAGAGAGACCGTCCTTAATGAGCTTAAGCGGGAGTTCAGACCCGAATTTATCAACCGCATTGACGACATCATCGTCTTTTCCAAGCTTTCCAAGGATGAGATAAAGCAGATCGCCGGCAATATGCTCGGCTCGGTCGCAAAGCGTGCCGCAGAGCTCGGAGTCGAGCTTGGGTGGGACGATGCCGCCCTGGAG
This sequence comes from Clostridia bacterium, assembly GCA_017532825.1. Lineage (GTDB taxonomy): Bacteria > Bacillota > Clostridia > Oscillospirales > QAMX01 > RGIG6452. The sequence goes on along the minus strand of JAFXIT010000009.1, from coordinate 24,649 downwards.
GTCATCTCCGATGCGGGCTACGACCCGATATACGGCGCAAGACCTCTTCGCAGGGCGATAGCGTCGAAGGTCGAGGATGCACTTTCGGAAAGACTGCTTGACGGTTCGGTATCCAAGGGCGACAGGGTAGAGGTTTCCGCCGAGGACGGCTTGATAACCGTAAACAAGGCGTAATAACAAAAAAGTCTTCTGCGGAGGTATGTCCGAAGCAGAGGACTTTTTAATTTTCCGAAATAATAAAATATAGTAGTTACACCCTTGCTAAAACCTCGGATATATGGTATAATAAATCGATTATAAACTGGAGAATAGGGTGCTATTTATGATACACAGTATGACCGGCTACGGCCGAGCCCAAAAGCAGGCTGACGGGCGCACCGTGACCGTAGAGCTCAAGAGCGTAAACAACCGCTTCCTTGATTGCTCGGTACGCTGCCCCAGGCTTTACTCCTATCTTGAGGAGATCATCAGAGCCGAGATAACCGCTGCAGGGATCACAAGAGGCAAGATAGACGTATTCGTTTCGGTAGAGTACACCGAAGGCGGAGACGCCGAGGTAAGGCTCAACAAGGGACTTGTCGGAGCCTATCTCAACGCCTTTGATCAGCTGTCGGGTGAGTTCGGTCTTCATAATGATGCGGTCAACGTCACCTCCGTAGCAAGACTGCCCGACGTATTGAGCGTTGAGCGTAGGGAAGAGGACCGTGACGAGCTCTCCGAGGCTGTATCTGCCGTTGCAAAGGAGGCCATTGCCGAGTTTTGTGCAATGCGTGCCCGTGAGGGTGAGCGCCTTGCGGCAGACGTGCTGGAGAAGGCCGAGTTCATCTCCGAAAGTGCACAATTTATCAGCGAGCGCATGCCTGCGATAGTCGCAGAGTACCGTGAAAGGCTTACCGAGCGCATAAAAGAGATCGTCGGCGATCGACAGATAGACGAATCGAGGATCCTTACCGAGGCTGCGGTATTTGCCGACCGTGTAGCGACCGACGAGGAGACGGTCCGTCTTGCAAGCCACATCACCCAGCTGCGTGAGATATTTGCCGCAGGCGGTGCGATAGGCAGGAAGCTTGACTTCCTTGTTCAGGAGATCAACCGTGAGATCAATACCATCGGCTCCAAAGCAAACGACCTGACGGTCACCAAGCGCATCGTCGAGATGAAGTCGGAGCTTGAAAAGATCCGTGAGCAGATACAGAACATAGAGTAAGGAGAAAAAATATGAGCGCAAACTTCAGGCTTGTTAACATAGGCTTTGGAAATATGGTGTCGGCACAGAGGATAGTTGCCATAGTCAGCCCCGAATCGATGCCCATCAAGAGGATAATCACCGAGGCAAGGGAACGTGGAGTGCTTATCGATGCCACCTACGGCAGACGTACCCGTGCCGTCATCGTTACCGACAGCGACCACGTTATCCTTTCGGCGATACAGCCCGAGACGATCGCCCACAGACTTGTCGACTGGGATAACTCCGGCGAGGGCGACGATGCCGAGGAGACCGAAGAGCAGGAAGAGGAAGAATAGACCATGGGCAAGGGTTTACTTATCGTTATGTCCGGCCCCTCGGGAGTCGGAAAGGGTACGATACTGGAGCTTCTCAGGGCGCATTATGAGCCCGAGCGTAAGGTGTTTCTTTCGGTCTCTGCTACCACACGTGGGATGCGCCCGGGGGAGATAGACGGATATCACTACCATTTTATAGACCGTGAGCACTTTGTGGAGCTGCGTGACAGGGGCGAGCTTCTGGAGTACGCCGAGTATGCGGGAAATATGTACGGTACACCTGCATCTCCCATTGACAGCCACATTGCAAACGGAGACATCGTCGTGCTTGACATAGAGACCAGAGGCGCCTTTCAGGTGATGGAAAAGCGGGACGATGCGGTATCGGTGTTTATAATGCCGCCGGATATGGACGAGCTTGAACGCCGTCTGCGCGGCCGCGGTACCGAGACCGAGGAGCAGATACAGCGCCGTATGGCAATATCCCGAAGCGAATGCGGACATGCGGAAAAGTACGATTACATAATATACAATGACACGCTTGACAATGCCGTAGAGGCTTTTTGCAAGATAATAGACACAAATCTGAACGGAGATGTAAAATAAAATGAGCATGCTTTATCCCACACTTGACAGCCTTGTAAAGAAGGTCGGCAGCAGATACCTGTTGGTAAACGTCACTGCAAAGCGAGCCAGAGAGATCGCCGAGGGTGCCGCCGATGCAGGCGAAAAGCTTAATGATAAGCCCGTCAGACTTGCCGTTCTCGAGCTTTCCGAAAAGTCCGAGGAAGAGGTCGCCGCCGACATTCGCCGCTACAAGGAGCAGGAAGACGGCGTAGCCTACGCCGAATAAGAGAACATACAAATGACTGTCGCTGTTGCGCTGCGCTCTGCGAACATAAGCTTCGATAAGCCTTATACATACCTTCCTCCCGAAGGTACGGATACCGTTCTTCCCGGCACACGTGTGCTTGTACCGTTTGGACGGGGAGACCGTGTCACCCAGGGTATCGTTTTGGGAGAGGGCGGAAAGGCCGAGGAGAATACTAAACGTATACTGTCGCTCCTTGATGACGAGCCGATACTCTCTCCCGACGAGATAAGACTTGCGCTTTGGGTACGTTCACGCTATTACTGCACCTGCTTTGATGCGGTAAGGCTTATGATACCCGCAGGTCTTGATTTCAAGGAAGAAACGGTCTATTCCGTCTGTGCAGAGCCTTCCGATATCGGAGGCATCAAAAACGAGATCGCCGCCTACATATCCGCATCGGGAGGAAAGGCGACCCTTTCCGAGCTTCGCACTGCCTTTGCCGCACCCGAGCTCGGAAGAACACTCAGCGCAATGGTCAGACAGGGGATGCTTACCACTGCCGAAAAGACCCTGCCGCCTCCTGCGGAAAAGACGGTCAGATTCGTCCGACTTAAGGACGGTTCATTCGGCGGAAAGCTTTCGAAAAAGGGTGCAGAGATAGTAGAATACCTCAAAACAGAGGAATGTGCGACGGTTCGTGACGTCGAGTATTATACCGGCGCTTCGCCCGCATCCTTGAAGACCCTTGAAAAAAACGGCATCGTAGAGCTCTTTGAGCAGAAGGCAGACAGGACTCTCTGTCCCCGCATCTGCGAGGATGAGCTGCTGCCCGATCCGATACTTTCGGAGCAACAGCAAAAGGCTTTTTCGGGAATGCTCTCGCTTGCGCTTTCGGGCAGACCCTCTGCCGCACTTCTTCACGGGGTGACGGGAAGCGGCAAGACTGCGGTCTATATACGTCTTGTGCGTGAGCTTGTAAACAGATCACGCTCGGCAATTATCCTCGTCCCCGAAATTGCGCTGACCCCGCAGCTTCTCGACCGCTTTTACCGTAGCTTCGGCAACCTCGTGGCTCTGCTGCATTCGGGACTTACCGCTTCCGAACGAAGCGGCGAATGGAAACGGATAAAAAGAGGCGAGGCAAGGGTCGTCATCGGTACACGCTCTGCCGTGTTTGCTCCGGTACAGAATCTCGGTGCGATAATAATCGACGAGGAGCAGGAGTATACCTACCGTTCCGAAAACACCCCCTGCTATCACGCCAGAGAGGTCGCAAAATTCCGTGCAGTGCGTTCCGAGGCCCTGCTGGTGCTTGGCTCTGCCACTCCTTCGGTGGAAAGTATGTATGCCGCCGAAAATGGAAAATACTCTCTGTATACCCTTGACGAGCGTTACAGCGGAGGAAGCCTTCCCGAGGTCCTCTTTGCCGATATGAGGGCGGAGCTGAGAAGAGGAAACAGCGCCACTATAAGCCCCGTGCTTTTTGATGAGATAGAAAAAAACATAAAAAACGGCGAGCAGACAATCCTTTTTCTCAACAGACGGGGCAGAAACCGCCTTGCAAGGTGTGCAAGCTGCGGGGAGGCGGTAGGCTGTAAGAACTGCTCGGTCGCAATGTCCTACCACTCCGCAAACGGTCGCCTTATGTGCCACTATTGCGGTCACAGCGAGGCGCTTACCGACAGATGCCCCTCCTGCGGAGGGATGCTTGTGCTTGAGGGTGCGGGAACCCAAAAGGCCGCCGAGGAGATCACGGCACGCTTCCCGCAGATAAAGCTTCTTCGCATGGATGCCGACACTACCTCGGGGCGCACCTCGCACGAGACCATACTTGAAAAATTCCGCAACGGCGAAGCATCGGTGCTGATAGGAACACAGATGGTCGCCAAGGGTCTTGACTTTGATAACGTGACCCTCGTCGGGGTGCTGGATGCCGACAGTGAGCTCTGCTCACCCGATTTTCGTGCATCCGAGCGTGCCTTTTCCCAGATAACCCAGGTCATCGGACGTGCCGGCAGGGGAGAGCGCCCAGGAAGAGCGGTCATACAGACCTATACCCCCGAAAATCCGCTGCTTCGTGCAGCGGCCACCCAGGATTACAACCTGTTTTATAAAGGCGAGATAGACTTCAGAAGAAAAATGAACTATCCTCCCTTTTGCGATATTCTCTGTCTGCGCATTTCGGGTGAGACCGAGGCCACCCTCAACGCCGCCGCAATACGGCTTGCAAGGGCGCTTTCGGCGTCCGTCGGCGGTGAGATCATAGGTCCCGCACCCGCACCGGTCTACCGTGTGAGCAACAGATACAGACTGAGGATATTTATAAAGACGCACGACCGCAAGGAACTGCGGGAGGCGGTATACGGCGTTCTCTCGGATTTTAGAGGAGACAGCCGCAACCGAGGTATATCGGTCACCGCCGAGATCAATCCTCTTGAATGACGGTTGGGAGATGTAATTTATGTCGATAATAAAGATAAGAGAAAAGGGCGATGAATGCCTTGATAAGGTCTGCCACCCCGTAACGAAGTTTGACAGACGTCTGGCCCTTCTCATACGTGATATGAAGGATACCCTTGAGGACTCCCAGGGTGTCGGTCTTGCCGCTCCGCAGATAGGAATACTGCGCAGAATATTCGTAATATCCGACGGCGAGAATATGACCGAGTTTATAAATCCCGAAATACTTGAGCGCAGAGGCGAGCAGACCCCCATAGAGGGTTGCTTGAGCCTGCCCGGTGTCTGGGGCAGGGTAAGACGTCCCCAGTACGTCAAGCTCCGTGCGCAGGACGTAAAGGGAAACTGGTTTGAGGCCGAGGCTGAAGGACTTATTGCCGAGGCGTTTGACCATGAGAACGACCACCTCAACGGAAAGCTTTTTGACAGCATCATTTACGAATATATAGATCCCGGTGAGTTAAGAGACGATGACTAAGCCTAAAATTCTTTACATGGGTACGCCCGAGTTTGCACGGGCAAACCTCCAATACCTGATAGAGCAGGGCTGTGACGTTGCGGCGGTTGTCTGCCGTCCCGACGCCATGAGCGGAAGGGGACAGCGGCTGACCCCGCCTCCCGTAAAGGTCTGCGCCCTGGAGCATGGACTTGCAGTGTATCAGCCTGCGACGCTTAAGGACGGAGCCTTTGAGGCTACACTTAAAGAGATCGCTCCCGACCTGATCGTCGTCGTAGCCTACGGTATGATGCTGCCGGGATATATACTTGATTCGGCACCGCTCGGAGTTATAAACCTTCACGGCTCGCTACTTCCCGAATATCGCGGTGCGGCACCCATACAGCGCTCGATAATCGACGGGAAAAAGAAGACCGGTCTTACCACTATGTACCTCTGCGCAGGGATGGACGAGGGCGATATGATACTCTCGGAGGAGACCGATATTGACCCCAACGAGACCGCGGGCGAGCTTACTGTTCGTCTGGCAGAGCTTGGCGGACCGCTGCTTATGAGAACGATAGAGCTCATTGCCAAGGGTGAAGCTCCGAGAACCCCTCAGGACCATTCAAAGGCCACCTACGCTCCGATGATATCAAAGGAGGAGGCAAGGCTTGACTTCAATATGTCCGCTGAAAGGGTATATAATATCTTCAGAGGCTGCAGCCCAAACCCCGGTGTCACCGCAAGACACCGCGGAAAGGTGTTGCGCATTACCGCAATGGAGCTTTGCGAGGGCCCCTCGGGTGTTCCGGGTGAGGTCGTAGAGGTCGGAAAGCGGGGTGCGGTCATTGCCTGCAAGGACGGTGCGGTAAGGATATTGAGGCTTGCACCGGAAGGAAAAAAAGAGATGGCGGCAGGCGATTTTGTAAACGGCAGGGGAATAGAAAAAGCGGAAATTCTGAATAAAGAGGTCTAAAAAGTGCTTTTTTACGGTTTTGACAGCTATTATTTCTTACTCGTAGTTCCTGCGATGCTTCTTGCTCTGTGGGCGCAGATTCGGGTTAGATCCTCATTTGAAAAGTATTCCAAGGTCGTGACCAGAAGCGGCATAAGCGGCGCTGATGCCGCAAGGTCGGTCCTCGAAGCAAACGGTGTAAGAGGGGTCCGCATAGAGCGTACGGCAGGCTCCTTAAGCGACCACTTTGACCCGAGGACCAATACGATATATCTTTCGGATACGGTCATAAATTCACGCAGTGTTGCCGCCGTTGGCGTTGCAGCTCACGAAGCGGGACACGCAGTGCAGTACGCAGAGGAGTATTTTCCCCTTAAGATTCGCTCGGCCCTCGTTCCCGTGACCCAAATAGGTTCACAGCTCTCCTGGCCGCTGATTTTGATCGGCCTTATAGTGGAAGCGGCATGGTGCGAGCCCATTTTCTATGCAGGTCTGTTGCTTTTCTCCACCTCTCTTATCTTCCAGCTTGTGACACTTCCCGTGGAATTCAACGCCTCAAGACGTGCCATTTCTGCCCTTGGCGGATATAAGGGAGCGCTTTATGACGACGAGCTTCCGGGAGCAAAGCGGGTGCTTGGCGCGGCCGCAATGACCTACGTCGCCGCAACGATAACCGCACTTGCTCAGGTGCTTCGTATACTGCTGATATTTGCGGGCCGACGCGGAAACAGACGATGAACGCACGTATTGCGGCGGTAAACGCCTTGACGGGCTTCTTCTCCAAGAAGTCGTATTCCGATTCGGAGATAAAAAACATCCTCTTTTCTGCAGGGCTTGACCGTCGTGATGCCGCCCTTGCCACAAGGCTTTATTACGGCGTACTGCAGAATATGGCCTATATAGACTTCTTTTTACAGCAGTTTTCCTCGGTACGCCTCAAAAAGATGCATCCCCGTGTGCTCAACATCCTGCGTGTGGGGGCGTTCCAGATACTCTTTTCCGACCGTATTCCCGATTTTGCGGCTGTGAGCGAGTCGGTAGATGCCGCAAAGGCTACGGGAAATGCGAGAGCGACAGGGCTGATAAACGCCGTTCTCCGCAAGCTGACTGCCCAAAAGGACTCTCTTGAGCTTCCGCAGGAGCTTGCAAGGGATGAATATCTCTCTCTTCGCTACAGCCACCCCCTTGAGCTTACAAGAAAGCTTATGTCGATCTACGGTGAGGACACCGAAGCTCTGCTTGCTGCAGACAATGCCGCACCTCCGACGGTGGTGCGGGTAAACTCCCTTAAGGCCACCTCGGAGCAGGCGATAGCCTCCCTTAGGGAGGACGGTTGTGAGGTGGAGGAATACTCCATTCCCAAGGGTGCGCTTGCGATAACCGAAAGCGGAAGGGTAGACGCCCTCAAGGCGTTTTCGGACGGACTTATAGCCGTTCAGGACAGAGCCTCTCAGCTTGCCGTAGCCGCACTTGACCCGCAGGCGGGGGATGTTATCGTTGACGTCTGCTCTGCACCGGGAGGAAAAAGCCTTGCCGCCGCAGCAGCCACCGAAAACAAGACGGAGATATATTCCTTTGATATCTACCCTGAAAAGCTGGAGGTAGTGCGAAAGAATGCCGAGCGCCTCGGCGCACGGATACATACCCAATGCCGTGATGCGCTGGAGCCGGATGAGAGCCTTTTCGGAAAGGCTGACAGACTGATCGCAGATCTGCCCTGCTCGGGACTGGGAATAATACGGAAAAAGCCCGATATCCGATATAAGGAGCTTGGCTCCGATCTTCCTGCACTTCAGCTTGAGATACTCAAAAGGTCCTGGAACTACTTAAAACCCGGCGGTATAGCGGTATATTCCACCTGCACCATACTTCCCGAGGAAAACGGTGAGGTCGCAGACCGCTTTATAGCCGAGGTCGGCGCCGAGCCGATAGCGTTTTTTACCGATCTTCCCGAGATATACCAAGCACCTAAAGGACAGCTTACATTACTGCCGCATATACACGGCACGGACGGATTTTTTATTGCAAAGTTAAGGAAGCCGAAATGATCGTATCAATGCCCTGTGACAAGTCAAAAACGGACATCCTTTCGATGACTGCCGATGAGCTTCGGGAGACTCTTGTTGCCATGGGCGAAAAGCCCTTCCGTGCGGGGCAGATCTTTTCCCGTCTGCACGAAAAGGGTGCGACGTCGTTTGAAGAGATGTCGGAGCTTTCAAGGGAGCTTCGGCAAAAGCTCTCGGAGTCGTTTGGCATTCCATCTCTTTCGATAGCGACCAAGCAGCAGTCCTCCGACGGCACGGTAAAGTATCTCTTTGCCACGGAGGACGGCAATATGGTTGAAGCGGTGCTTATGGAGTATAAGCACGGCAACAGCCTTTGTATATCGACCCAGGCAGGCTGCCGTATGGGGTGTGCATTCTGTGCGTCGGGGCTAAACGGTCTTGTCAGAAACCTCGCTCCCTCGGAGATGCTTCTTGAGATAGCCATGGCGCAGAAGGACTCCGGGAAGCGGGTCGACAGCGTCGTTATGATGGGAACGGGTGAGCCTCTTGACAATTTCGAGGCCAGCGTTGATTTTATAAGACTTACCGATATCGGAAAGAGGCACATATCTCTTTCGACGTCGGGACTTTGTGACAGGATAGAGCGACTTGCAGAGTATGGCTTTGAGATAACCCTTTCGGTCTCACTCCACGCTCCGACCGATGATATACGAAGCAGGTTGATGCCGGTAAACCGCAAATGGAAGGTCGAAACGCTTGTAAAAACGGTTACCGAATACCAGAAAAAGACGGGCAGGCGTGTATCCTACGAATATGCGATGATCGACGGGGTAAACGATTCGCCTGCACAGGCAGAGGCACTTATAAAGCTTCTTTCGGGCAGAGGTGCCCACTTAAACCTTATAAGACTTAATCAAATACCGGAGAGCCCATTCCGTCCCACACCCGAGACAAGGCTTGACGCCTTTAAAAAGCGTCTTGAGGTAGGGGGGCTCAACGTCACGGTAAGACGGAGACTCGGGGCGGATATAGACGGTGCCTGCGGGCAGTTAAGACGAAGAAGTATGCAAAGGGGTGACAGATCATGACGGCTACGGGTGCTACCGATATCGGAATGCAAAGAAAACAGAATCAGGACGATTTTCGTGTAGAGCTTCACTATGAGCTTGACCAGGCACTGCTTATGGTCTGTGACGGAATGGGCGGAGCAAGAGCGGGAGACATTGCCAGCGAGATGGCCGCCGATCTGTTCTCCGACAGCTTTTCAAGGCGAAGAAAGCCGGGAATGTCACTCGATTATATGCATGCTGTTATGCTTGAGGCCTTGACCGAGACAAATTCGGTTATCTACCGAAAGTCCTGCGAGGATGTAAACTGCAGCGGAATGGGAACGACCATCGTTGCGGCAAGCATTGACGGCGACGATGCAATGATAATGAATGTGGGCGACAGCCGTGCATATATTATACGCGGAGAGAAGATCGAGCGTATAACCAACGATCATTCGGTCGCCGAGGAGATGGTACGCAGGGGTGAGCTGACACCCGAACAGGCAAAGACCTATCCGGCAAAAAACTATATCACCCGTGCCGTAGGTACCAGCGATACAGCCGAGCCGGAGTTCTATACGGTAAGCCTGCTTGAGGAGGACCGTATCCTCCTTTGCTCCGACGGACTGACCAATATGCTTGACGACGAGGAGATACTTTCGGTCGTCAAGAGCTGTACGGACGTTTCGGAGTGCTGTAACGAGCTGATACTTATGGCAAACCGACAGGGCGGAACAGACAACATAACGGTGGTCCTCTACCACCATAAAATGATGTAAAGGTGCAAAAAATATGACGGACGCTTATCTTAACAAGGTCCTTGACTCCCGCTATGAGATGCTTGAAATAATCGGTACGGGCGGTATGGCGGTAGTTTACAAGGCAAAGGATAAAAAGCTTAACCGCATGGTAGCTGTAAAGATTCTTAAGCAGGAGATGCGTGCAGACGAAAAGGTACGGCGCAACTTCCTTGCCGAGAGCGAGGCTGTGTCCAAGCTCAATCAACAGAATATAATCAGCGTTCTTGACGTTGGTGCACGTGAGGATATGGATTATTTCGTAATGGAGCTCATTGACGGAATAACCCTTAAGCAGTATATGAACCAGCGCGGAGCGATGACGCCCAAGGAAGCGGTCCATTTTTCCATACAGATACTCAGGGCGCTCGAGCATGCCCATAACCGCAATATAATCCACCGTGATATTAAGCCCCAAAACGTGATGATCCTCCGTGACGGCACGGTAAAGGTAGCCGATTTCGGCATTGCCAGGATAGGCACGGGTGACCAGACTGCGGCCGCCGAGAGCACCTTCGGCTCGGTCCACTATATGTCCCCCGAGCAGGTCCGCGGCGGAGATCTTGACGGCAGAGCCGACGTATATTCGGTCGGTGTAATGCTCTACGAAATGCTCACAGGTGAGCTTCCCTACAAGGGAGACACCCCCGTGGCTATTGCCATGCAGCACCTCAGCGCTGCTCCCGTACCTCCCTCACGCATCAATTCCTCGGTACCAAACGGTCTTGAGTGGATACTTTTAAAGGCCATGAATCCCGAGCCGGACGCCAGATACCGTACGGCAGGGGAGATGATAGACGATCTGGAGTCCTTCAAGCGTGATCCCGTCGGCTTCCTTCCCGGCAAGATAGGAGCCGAGATGTCGGGCGATATGACGGTAAGATACGTTCCCGTTGCCGCAAATGCACAGAATTCCAGAAATACGGAGCCCGTGCCCGTCGTGCGCAACGGCGGAGACGGTACTGCAGCAAAGAAAAAGGTCAACCTCATGCCCGTAATGGCGGCACTGCTTGTCCTTTTAGTCCTTGCCGCAGGTATAGCCGCACTGTGGATATCCATCCTTTCTCCCTCGTCGGGCGGAGAGGACGTTATCGTTGATAACTTTGTCGGGTTTTACTATGACGACGTGGTCAGGGATAACTCTGACAGGTTTGAGTTTGTAAAGGCCGACGAGCGCTACAGCTCGGTATACGCCGCCGGCATAATAATAGACCAGGACCGTGTCGACGGTACCCGTGTCAAGAAGGGCTCTCTTATAAAGCTTACGGTCAGTAAGGGCACCCTTACCACCCTTATGCCAAACTACGTCAATTCTCCCTTTGACGCTGCCGAAAAACAGCTAAAGCAGATAATGGAGAACGATATAATAATCCAGCGCATCTACGAGACGTCTACCACCGTCCCCAAAAACTCCATAATCCGTACGTCGCCTCTTGCAGGACTCCAGATCACTGCAGGCGATACGGTAGTGTTTTATATCAGCTCGGGTGTTGAGGTCGAGGAGGTAATTATGCCCAACCTCTTTGGCTACACCGAGATACGTGCAAGAGAACTGCTTATAGGCCTCGGTCTTGCGGTCGGCCCCATACAGACGGAGAAAAACGACGCCTTCGGTCCGGGATACGTCATCAATCAGAGTGTCCCCGGAAACACCAAGGTGACCAAGGGTACCGAGATCATACTGACCGTGACCTCGCCCGACAGCGGCACGACGGCCGCTACCACGGTCGGAAGCACGGCTGATTTCTCCACCGCCACAGAGTATATTCCTCCCGTAGGCGGTTATGAGTGGACGGTAGAGCTGCCTACCGATTCGGGTATCCCCGCAATGTACTTCCTTGAAATATCCTATGCCGATACGGGTGAGCTGATCTACAGCGGTCCTCACAGCAAGTCGGATAACCTTCTCCCGCTGAGACTTCTCCGTACGGGAAGTGTGACGGTGGACGTCAGCATAGATATGTCCAAGTGGAGATCCTTTAACATTGACATACCCGACCCGAGTACACCGCCCGTTATACCGGATGAGACGACCGGAACGAGCGGGACGGGGGACGTAACCGAATAAATGGCAGTAGGAACTATTGTAAAGACCTCAAGCACCATCTATGAGGTCGAAAATAAAGACGGCAGGGTAGCCTGCCGCCCCTGCGGAAGATTCCGTGTAGAGCGTATACATCCCCTTGCGGGCGACAGGGTGGAGTTTGACCCCAAGGAGGCAGTTATAACCGAGATACTGCCCCGCAAAAACCGCCTTGTAAGACCGCCCGTCGCAAACGTGGACCGCCTGGTAATAGTGGCATCGCTTGCACCGCCGCGCACCGCAGATATATTGCTCGATTCACTCACGGCCTTTGCATTTTACAAAGGCCTTGAGCCTTTGCTCGTCATAAACAAGACCGATGCCTGCAACGGCTCGGAGCTTGCAAAGGCCTATTGCGAGGCGGGCATACCCTCTATTACCGTAAGCGCAAGAACGGGTGAGGGGATAGAACAGCTCAAATGTATCCTTTCCTCTAGGGAAGGAGGGCTTTCGGTCCTTTCCGGAAGCTCGGGAGTCGGAAAGTCCAGCCTTATAAACGCCCTCGGCCTTGCAAATGCGGTCACGGGTGAACTGAGCGAGCGTATAGGACGGGGAAAGCAGACTACAAGACATATTGAGCTTATGAAGCTCGGCGGAGGATACATAGCTGACACGCCGGGCTATTCCTCGTTTGACCCGATAGAGATGGAGATGACCGACGTAGGACGTCTCAGTGACTGCTTCCCGGAGTTTTCCGAGCTGATAGGCAGCTGCCGATACGGCGACTGTACCCACGTTTCCGACGAAGGCTGTGCCGTTGTGGATGCCGTAAGGTCGGGAAGGATAGCCCAAAGCAGACACCATTGCTATTGCGAACTGTATAAGAAACTCAAGCCCATAAAAGAGTGGATGCTTAAATAAAACACAGGAGGTCTGATAAGTATGACCGTAGAAAAATTCTTGTCGGGAGATCTCTCCAAATACAAGAGCTTTCCTTTTTGGAGCTGGAACGATACGCTCGAGCCCGAAAGCCTTCGCGCACAGATACGTGAGATGAAGGCTGCGGGTATCGGCGGCTTTTTTATGCACGCACGTGGCGGACTGACCACCGAATACATGGGCAAGGAGTGGTTTGACGCCATCCGTGCCTGCATCGACGAGGCTGAAAAGTGCGGTATGGAGGCCTGGTGTTATGACGAGAACGGATGGCCCAGCGGCTTTGCGGGAATGAAGCTGCTTGACGATCCGTCAAACCTTGCACACTTCCTTGTGTGGCAGGAGCATGACGGCTTCGATCCCGAGGCGCTTGCCGTATACCGCAAAAACGGCGAAAGGCTTGAGCGTGTATACAGCGGTGAGGACAGGCTTTACTGCCTCTACGATAGGACTAACTCCTCCGTCGTCGATATATGCAACCCCGAGGTCGTCGATAGGTTCATCGAGCTTACCCATGAAGAATACTTTAAGGAATGCGGAGAGAGCTTCGGAAAGGCCATGAAGGGCTTTTTCACCGACGAGCCGCAGTACTTCAGATGGGACACGGCCTATACTCCTTGTATAATACCGCTCTACCGTGAGACCTACGGCGAGGACCTGCTTGACCGTCTGGGCGCACTGTTTATCGACTGTGAGGGAGCTTACGAGCTGCGCTTCAGATATTGGCGGCTGATGAATATCCTCTATACCGAAAACTTTGCGGGACGTATATACAGGTGGTGCCAAGAGCATAACTGTATGCTCACCGGCCACAGTATAGAGGAATCCGGCCTTAACGGACAGATGATGTGCTGTGCCGGCATCATGCCCTTTTATGAATACGAGCATATTCCCGGCATAGACTGGCTGGGCAGAGGAATATCCTCCGAGCTTTCGCCTAAGCAGGTGTCGAGTGCGGCCGCACAGCTTGGTAAAAAGCAGGTCATGACCGAGACCTTTGCCTGCACCGGCTGGGACGTTACCCCCAGAGAGCTCAAGCGCATCGCCCAGTGGCAGTTTGTCAACGGTGTCAACAGAATATGCCAGCACCTCTATCCCTATTCGGTCAGAGGTCAGCGCAAGCGTGACCATCCGACCTTCTTCTCCTCCTGCAACCCCTGGACGGAAAAGGTATTTAAGGACTTCAATGATTACTTTACCAACATCGGCGCAATGCTTGCCGAGAGTGACGAGTTTGCCGAGGTCGGCATCATCCATCCCATTACCTCCTCCTACCTCGTTTATAACCGCAATAATGAAAGAGCCTCGGGAGAGATAGAGGGCAGATTTATTAGACTTATTGAGCGCTTTGGCAGAGAAAATATATGCCATCACTACATAGACGAGCGTCTGCTTGAAAAATACGGCTCGGTCGAAAACGGACTTCTCGGTATGGGACTGAGAAAATATAAGTACGTAGTCGTGCCCGAAATGCTCAACATAACCTCGTCCACTGCCGAGATCCTTAAAAAGTACGTCGCCTCGGGCGGCAGGATATGGCTCGAGGGCAAGGCTCCCGAATATATTGACGGTGCTCCTGCGGATACCTCCTTCCTTGTCTCCAACGTCGAATTTGACGATATGCGTCAGAAGGAGTATTCCATACAATACAGCGGCTCCGAGCTTCGGTCTACCTATCGCAGCGGAGAGTTCGGAAGATTTATATACATTGTAAATCTTTCCGACAGAAAGGCCGAGACCTGCACGCTTCGTGTCAAGGCCGAATCTGCCGCACTTCTGGACGTCCTGAGCGGGGAGACAAAGCCACTTAGTGCCGTCAAGGACGGCGAGGATCTGCTTGTCAGCCTTTCCTTCAAGCCCTGTGACAGCGCACTTATAGTGCTTGACAGCGATATAGCCGTTCTTCCCGAGCAGATGAAGATAGTTTTGGCCGACGAAAACTCTCTGACCCTCGACCTTGTCGAGCTGTCCTACGACGGAGAGAGCTGGGAGGGACCCTACAACGTAATGGCCGTCTCCGACAGACTTCTCCGTGAACGCAAAAACGGTAAGAGGTGGCTCAGATACACCTTTGACGTCGCCGCTCTGCCCGAAACGGTATCCGTTGAAATAGAGAATACCGGCTCACCCAAGGTAAGTGTAAACGGAAAGGCCCTCTCCGAATTCACTTCGGGAACCATCGAGCCGAGATTTATCCGTGCAGACGTTGCAAAAATGCTCAGGCTCGGCCGCAACGAGATCGTTCTCGCTATTGACTATTTCCAGGCCGAACACGTCTACTCGGTGCTCTTTGACTGCGCCGACGGTACCGAAAGCCTTATAAACTGTCTTTCCTACGATACCGATATCGAGGCAGTTTATCTGCGGGGAAGCTTCAGCGTAAACGCCCAATACCGTCCCGACGGAGACGTCTGCCTCATATCCGACGGCGGCTTTACCGTTGATCTGCCAAAGACCGAGCTCGATCCCCGCAATATCACCCAAAACGGATATCCCTTCTTTGCGGGAAGCATCACCTTTGAGTGTGAGCTTGAAGCCGATAAGCCAAGCCTCCGTCTGCCTCTTAAGGGAAGGCACGCTGCCGTCACCGTTTCGGTAAACGGCGGAAGCGAGCAGACGGTGTTCTTTGACGATGAAGTGATACTTTCCAACCTGAATATTGGAAAGAATACTCTCCGTATAACCGTTATCAGCTCCAACCGCAACCTCCTTGGCCCGCATCACTGGGCACACGAGGCTGACCCCCACGGAGTGGGTCCCTACACCTTTTCCCTTTTCGGAAGCTGGCGGGAGGACGGCACAAGCGACAGCTATGCACCAAGATATGCATTTGTAAGACTTGGCATATAATATGAAATACTGCAGATACGTAGATGTCTTTCAGGGAAACGACGAAATCTCGCTGCCGACACCGAAGGGTATAGCCGCAACCTGGTTTTTTATAAAGGCACAGACAGGTAATACCTCTCCGGGGGCAACGCTGCCCTTTGGCAGGCTGTCTGTTGCGCCGTTTTCGGGCGGATACCCGACGGGATACGGCGACAGACTTATAAACTGCTCGGGCAAGCCCGACCGTTTTGCAGACGGAAACAAGCTCTTGGGCTTTTCTCACCTCCAGCATTCGGGTACGGGGGCGGTCGGCTATTACTATAACTACGCCGTCACCACGCCCCACTACGGCAGTGCAGAGCGTAGGACACCCTCCGATGAGACTGCCTGCCCGGGATCTTACTCGGTAAGGCTTGAGGATATCCTATGCGAGCTGACCGTCAGCCCCGATTTTGCCCTCCACCGCTACAGCTTCGGCTCGGATGGGGGACGGGTCACCGTAGACTTTGCAAACAACGGTCTTACGGAGGACCACGGCAGGCTTTCCTGCACCGAGGGTGAGCTGAAGCTCGAGGGCGACTGCGTTACCGCACGTGTAGTAATGCAGGGAGTGACCCTTTACGTATCTGCCAGATGCTACGGTGCGAGGGTAAGCGCCGAAGGACTGAAGGCAGAATTCAGCGGATTCGGAAAAACCGCCGTTGTTGCGGTAAATATCTCGCTTAAATCTGCATCTGCAGCAAAGGACAGACTGCCCATTACAAAGCCTTCTTTTGACCGTTGCAGGGCCGAGGCCTCTGCGGCGTGGGAAGAAATGCTCGGACGCATCGACATTGATGCGGATGAGCAGACCAAGACCGTGTTTTATTCCAACCTCTATCACAGTCTTGTAAAGCCCTGCGATTGGGGTGAGGAGAGCTTGTTTTGGTCGGACAAGTCCCCCTTTTTCTGCGACTTTATGACCCTTTGGGATATGTATAAGACCCAGCTTCCGCTGGTGTTTACCCTCTGTCCCGATGTTTCCGAGAGGATCGCGGCGTCACTTATAAGGACGGGCGAGACCCTCGGATATATTCCAAACAGCATTTCTCTGTCCTCCGAGCTTCGCCACGAGGATACCCAGGCGAGGCTACTTGGGTCGTATGCCCTTATGTCTGCCTACTACCACGGAGTGAAGCTGGATGCGGATAGGATGCTCTCGGTAATCGAAAGGGATATATTCCATCCCGATAGGGAGGACTTTACCCTCCACGGCCGTTGCCGAAGCGCAACACACACCCTCGATATGGCCGAGGGCTGTATAAATGCCGCCCGTATTGCCCGTGAGATGGGAAAGACCGACCTTGCATCTCGTCTTGAAAGGCTCGGCTCCCTTTGGGAGAGCGTGTTTGATGAGGACGGATATATCACAAAGGACTCGGAATACTACGAGGGAAGTCGGTATAACTATTCCTTCCGCCCCTGCGACGATATGGAGAGAAGAATTGCTCTTGCGGGCGGGAGAGAGCGTTTTATTGAAATGCTCGATAGGTTTTTTGGCTACGGGGCCGACCCCGTCGTTCAACCGACCGACCCAAGAGACGGAAGATATATCGAACGGGGAATGGAGCTTGGCCGCTTTGAGGGCTTTAACAACGAAAGCGACATGGAAGCGCCGATAACCTATGCCCTTGCAGGCAGACACGACAGAGCCTGCGAGGTTTTCTCGGCAGGTCTTGAGTATATGTTCACGGGCGGCAGGGGTGGAATACCCGGCAATAACGACTCGGGTGCGCTGTCTTCTCTGTACGTATGGTGTATGCTCGGAATTTTCCCCATCGCAGGCAAGGACCTTGCAGTAGTACTTGTACCGGGAGTCAGGCGTGCAGAGATAAAGCTTGCAACGGGAAATACCCTTTCGATCGAGACCGTAGGCAAAGGTAAATACGCCAAAAGGATTATATTTAACGAAAAAATACTGAAAAACGGAATGCTTTCGGTCCGTGAGCTTATGAGGGGCGGAAGGATGACCGTTGAACGCTCGGAGGTAGTATAAATGGTCTTTGATATTAAAAAGTGGGAAGAGCCGCCGAAGGAATTTCGTGCCTGTCCTATGCTCCACGTTCTGCCCAAAAACAACCGTACGGTGCTGATGGATGCAATAAAGTCCTTTGGCTTTGGCGGCGTCGTAATAAATCCGAGCTTTGAAAATTGGTACGATGGATACGAGGACAACATCCGCGAATTTGCTTATGCGCTCAACGAGCTTGAGGAGAGAGATCTTTCGTTTTGGCTCTACGACGAAAACGGCTATCCCTCGGGTGCGGCAAACGGAGAGACCCTGAAGGGTCATCCCGAGCTGGAGGCAAAGGGCTTTTATATGCGCCGTATGGTCGCATACGAGCCCCGTCACGTCAAATTTGCACTGGATTTTGAGTCGGAAAGAATAATCTGGGCGGCAAAATACCCCATGGAATGCCCGGGACTTCACGAATCGTACGTCCAATACGATAAGATGATCCCCGTGCCGTTTACCGACGAATTCTGCGAGACCGACCTTGAGGCAAAAGAGGTCTTTTACGTCTTCTGCGTAAAGTCTGCCTACGAGGGCTCACACTGTACCCATAACGTAAGCTCCTTCCAGCGTTATATCAACGTTATGGATAAAAGAGCAGTCCGCCGCTTTATCGATATAATGCTTGAGCCTATCGTAAAGGTTATACCCGACGCCTTTGAAAGAGCAGAGGCGGTGTTTACCGACGAGCCTTCACTCAGTACCTTCTATGCCAGAGGCTATGAGACCTGGTCATATGCACTCGCTCCTTGGTCGGAAGACCTTTTTGAGCTCTATCAAAAGGAGTACGGGCGGTCGATACTTCCCGACCTGCCGCTTCTTTTTGAGGGTGAGAACAGGGGCGCAAAGGTGCGTACCGACTTTTATCGACTTGTCGGCATAATGATCGGAAGGGCATACGTTGAACAGCTTTCACAATGGTGCAAAGCCCACGGAGGGGTATTCTCGGGCCACTATTTCGGCGAGGAGCATATTGCGGGACACGTCAAGAGCTACGGCTCGTTTATTGAGGTGCTCAGCAAAAGTGAATATCCGGGTCTTGATATCCTTCAGTGCATTCCCGAAAGGATGGAATTCGAGACTGTAAAGTTTCCGCAAATGGCCGCAAGAAAATCCGGGGCCTTACGCATAATGGCCGAGCTGTGTCCCTTTTACGACGTGGAAGAGTTTGCAAAGGCACCGCTGGACAATATGATGTACGTAACCGCCGTTTTATATATGTTCGGTGTGCGTCATTGCAATTCGTATTTTTCTTCCGATTTTCGTCAGTACGATAGGGAGAAGCTCGGCGGATACAGCGGATATATGAGCTGTGACGATGCAAACAGATTCAATAACTATCTCGGACGTATGCGTGCAATGCTTGACGGTTTGAGCAATGCCTGCGAGGTATTCGTCTATTACGGACTTGAGGACAGTCAGTCGAAATTTATTCCGCAGTATTCCGAGGCATGGCCGGGCAGATATACCGAGATACACGAAAATTCCAAGCGTGTGACCAACGCACTGCTTAATTCGGGCTATGATTTCTATTACGCCGATAGGGACGATATCGTTTCCGCCGCCGCAGAGACCGTACCCTCCATCAGCGGAAATGCGGTAAAGGCCGTCATCGTTCCTGCGATGGACTTTATCCATAACGATGCCTACCGTGCGCTTGAAAAGCTTAAGCAAAAGGGTGTCAGGGTATTGTTCTTGGATAAACTGCCCTCGTCTGCGGACGGTGGGGAAGACCCCGATTGCTTTGAAGCCTCCCGTATGGAAGACGTTTTTTCCCTTCTTGCCGAGGATGCGAGCTTCTCTGTTGAAGCAGGGGATAGCTGCATTATAAAGTCGCGCTTTGAGCGGGACGGACGTGAGCTTTGGATGCTTGCAAACAAGTCCCGAAGCGACAGCTCCGTTAAGCTGACCCATAAAAGCAAGACCAAGGCAAAGCTCTATGACCCCGAAAGCGGAAGCATTACCCCGCTCGAGCTTGATGCGGATATAAAGATCCCCGCACTGCGAGGCGTATTTATAGAGCTTGAATAAGCCTTATAGCGTTGCTTGAGAAAAGAGGTATTACACTATGTTGACTATTCCTACCCCAAAACCGCGCTCTGACGAGCATCAGTCCGACCTTATACGAGATCAAAAGGCCGCGGGAGCCGACAGAATGCTCATCGATGCTGTTGAGATATTTTGCGAAGGCGATCGGCGTAAGGCTCTCTTTTCGGATTTGAAACGCTATATCGCCCGTGCCACCGCCGAAGGCCTTCAGCCGGGTGTTTGGACAAATACCCTTGGTTGGGGTACCGAGCGAAGCGAGGATTTCAACAGTATGTACGGCAATTCCACCCGCATCACCTCCTTTGGCGGCAGTACTACCGCTGCTGTGTGCGTGCTGGATGAGGAGTTTACCGCCCACTGCGAACGCAACGTGGCCGACTTTGCCCGTGCGGGAGCACGCCTGATCCTGCTGGATGACGATCTTGTGCTCTCCGTCCGTCCGGGCTTTACCTGCTCTTGCGATAAGCACCTTAAGCTCTTTGCCGAGCGTACGGGGCGGGAGTGGACACGCTCCGAGGTCAGAGACCTTTTCACGGGAGCGCCCTCTGCAGAGCGCACCGCCTGGATGGATATGACAGGCGAGACGATCACCGATTTTTGCCGCAGGCTTCGTCATGCTGTCGATGCCGTCGATCCCACCGTACGTCTGGGCATTTGTGCAAGCTACACCCACTACGATCTTGACGGCTTTGACGTGAAGGAGCTTGTGAGACTTCTTGCGGGTAAGGGCAACCGTCCGTATTTCCGTCTGTCGGGTGCTACCTACTGGCCTCGCATTGCACCAAGAGGAAAGCATCAGCGGCTCTCGGGGGTCCTTGAATTTGTACGTATGCAGGCCGCCTGGCTTAAGGATACCGATTTTGAGCTGTTGGATGAAAACGATCCCTCTCCACGTGATACCAAAATCGTTCCCGCATGTGATGTAGAGCTCTATGACAAGGCTATGCTGACCCAAGCCCGTGTCGGAAGGCTTAAGTATATCACTTTGTATGACGACCGTACTACGGGAGAGCTCGGATATCTCAATGCACATATGGAAAATCTTCCCGACGATCCAAGGATAGTTGACGCCTTTCTGGGCAAGAAAGCCGTCGGCTGGAGGGTGTTTTCCGAAGAGCATAAGGTGCGTGATGCCTATCTTCCCAAGGAATATATGGGCGATGGAAGGCTTATGGAATGGCTGACCCAGTCACACGCCGGCTCTTACGCTGCGGCTATGGGTATTCCCACCCGCTATGAGGGAGACGGTCCCACTCTCGTGTTTGGAGAGGATGCACGTCATCTGCCTGCAGATCCCTCCTTTGCACCCTTGGTTGCCGACCGTACGGGTGCGGCTATCCTGCGTGAGCGGGGTATCGACTGCACCGAGCTTCCCTTTGATGCTTCGGAGCTGGACTTTGCCGACCTTCCCGACTGCAGAGAGACCCTTCGTGCACTTGCTCCCACCGTTCCTGCCTGCGTACCCGGGATATATCCTCTTATATCCGAGGGTGCTGACGGTGAGCTTTCGCTTATGCTCATAAATGACGGCGATACCGAAATCCCGTCCTTTGATATCTTCCTTTCCGGTTCCTATACCATAAGGGATAGCCTTCATTGCTTGGCAGAGCCTGTTGACGGGGGCGTCCGCCTTTCCGCTGTTCCGGGACGAACCTGGGCTATGCTCCGACTGAGCCGCATTTGATTTGGAGGAAAACAATGATCTCGGAAAAAACACTGCTTTTTCTTGCCGAAAACCGCTTCAATAACAGCAGAGAGTGGTTTCAGACCCACCGTGAAGAATACGAAAAATACGTTTCGGGACCGCTGAAAGCCCTTGCCGCCGAGCTTGGCTGTGTCGTTTCGGGGATAGACCCCGAGATAATTACCGTCCCGAGCCGCAACGGAACACTCTCTCGGATACACCGTGACACCCGCAGAGTGCGTGACGGTATGCTTTATAGGGAGAATATGTGGCTGAGCTTCAAACGGGACCGCAAGGCCAGACCTGCCTGTGCAGAGTTTTTTCTGGTGATAACACAAACGGAATTCTTTTACGGCTGTGGGTATTATATGACCTCCTCCGAGGTGATGAATGCCCTGCGCTCTCTTATCATCGCCCGTGACCCTTTGTTTACCGAGGCGCAAAAGGTATTGTCCGACGGCCGCTTTGCATTTACCGACGAAAGGTATAAAAAAAGCCGCTTCCCCGATATGCCCGAGGAGCTTAAAATGTGGCTCGACCTGAAAAACTTCTGTCTTATGAGACGTTCAAACGATTTCTCGGTGCTCTTTTCCGAGGATTTCGGTAAGACGGTGGGGGAGGACTTTCTCCGTCTTGCACCCGTCTATCGCCTGCTTATGAAGGCAGAGGATATCAGCCACAGCGAGCTGTCAAACAACTCACGTATCACCGAGCTCAAGCCTCCGAGTGCAATAACCTGGTAAAATAAAACAGCGCTACGGTCATTAGGCCGTAACGCTGTTTTTACTTTGTAAGCATTCTGAATATTTCCGATGCCATCAGCAACCCTGCGGCGGGCGGGACGAAGGGACTGCTTCCGGGGGTACTTCTGCGGTTGGTATCTTCATCGCATTCCGTGGGGGAGATAGCCTCCTCGGTCGATGCGACCACACGCAGAGAGGTCACGTTTCTTTTCCGTAGCTCACGCCTCATTACCCTGCAAAGTCCGCAACCCGAGGTCTTGAAAACGTCGGTAAGAAGGAGCTTTTCGGGGTGCAGACGGTTTCCGCAGCCCATAGCGGCGACAAGCGGTATGTTTTCGTCAAAGCATCGCTTGGCAATGTTTAGCTTGACCGATACGGTGTCTATCGCATCGGCGACAGCGTCGACCCCATCAAGCATATCCAAGGGGTCGTCGGGAGTGATGAAACGGTCTATAAGCTCGACCCTTGCATCGGGATTTATATCAAGTATACGCCTGCACATTGCCTCGGTCTTTGAAAGCCCAAGGGTGGAGCGGAGGGCAACCGTCTGTCGGTTTAGATTGCTTTCGGAGACCTCGTCGCCGTCTATCAGTATGAAACTGCCGACACCGGCTCTTGCCAACCCTTCGGCGGCCGAGCCACCGACACCGCCAAGACCGAATATCGCGACCCTTGCAGATGCGAGAACGTCAAGTGCTTCTTTGCCGACAAGCATTGCCGTCCTTGAACGGAAGTCAGCCATATCAGTACCCGAAATTCCCCGACAGGGAATCGTCATTTTCGATGAAGTCGATCACGGGGAGGATGCGGAACTTATTTTGATCGTCTCTTACCACGACCTTTTCAATGCCTGCATTGATTATAAATCTGCGGCAGAGGGAGCAGGGGGAGGCGTTTTTTATGTACTCTCCGTTTGCCTCACGGCCGACAAGGTAGATGGTCGAGCCGATGGTCTCCTCACGTGAGGCGGAGATGATGGCGTTTTGCTCGGCGTGGACACTGCGGCAGAGCTCGTAGCGTTCTCCACGGGGAATGTTGAGCTTTTCCCTCATGCAAAAGCCGAGGTCGGAACAGTTTTTTCTTCCTCTGGGTGCACCTGCATAGCCGGTTGCGATTATCTGATCGTTTTTAACGATGATGGCGCCGTAATTTCTGCGCAGGCAGGTCCCTCGCAGAGACACAGCCTCTGCAATGTCGAGGTAGTAGTTTGTCTTGTCGCGTCTTTCTTTCATAATATCCCGACCTTTCGGTTTTTAACGTCGGAAGTCAGCTTTCCGTCGTTTATGGTCAAAACTCTCGGAGCATCGGCTGCTACGCTCGGATCGTGGGTTATAAGCAATACCGTTACACCCGAGCCGTTGAGCTCCTTTAAAAGAGAAAGTATCTGTGCGGCACAGCCGGGGTCAAGGTTGCCCGTCGGCTCGTCGGCAAGTATCAGCGAGGGTCCTCCCGAAATTGCTCTTGCCAGGGCTACACGCTGCTGTTGTCCGCCTGACAACTGGGAAGGAAAGTGGTGCATACGGGCTTCAAGGCCGACCCTTTCCAGGGCCGCTTTTGCGGCGGCACGTCTTGCGGACGGGGAATACCCTCTGAACGAAAGCGGAAGCTCGGTATTTTCGAGGGCTGTAAGCCTCGGCACGAGACTGTAATTCTGAAAGACGAATCCTATATCCCTGCTTCGAAGTGCGGCACGCCGTCCCTCCGAAAGCTCGGCGGTGTCGAGACCCGACAGAACGTATCTTCCCGAGCTTGGGCGGTCAAGCAGTCCGAGTATGTTCATAAGCGTGGACTTTCCCGAGCCCGAAGCGCCGACAACTGCGGCAAATTCGCCCTTTTGTATGCGAAAGCTTACACCGTCCAGCGCATCAACACGGCCAAGGCTTCCTTTGAAGGTCTTTGTCAGATTTTCTGCCAATATCAATACGATCACCCGCAACTATTGTTGACGGATGATCGTAAATTATACTAAAACTTCGCCTTGATGAGTTCGACGGCGTCGGTCTTCTCCCAGGTAAAGCCCATGTCCTCACGGCCGAAATGACCGTAGTTAGTGGTACCGGAGTAGATGGGGCGGCGCAGGTCGAGCTTTTCGATTATCGCTGCGGGACGCATATCAAAGACCTCTCGGACTATCCGGGAGATCCTGTCCTCGGAGACAACTCCCGTACCAAAGGTGTCTACGTTGACACCGACGGGGTGTGCAACACCGATGGCGTAGGCGATCTCGACCTCAGCCTTGGTGCAGATGCCGGAGGCGACGAGGTTCTTTGCAACGTATCTGGCCATGTAGGAGGCACTGCGGTCGACCTTGG
>JAFXIT010000008.1 GCA_017532825.1 Clostridia bacterium | reverse complement strand
TTTTTAGTTTTATTCGTCGCAAGCGACGAGTGGTATTGCGCCGAGAGCGCAGTGATATTGCTTCGCAGTGATATTTTTGCCGAAGGCAAAAGTGATATTGCGGCGTGAAGGTTGACATAAGACAAAAAATTTCTCGGAGGGGGTTGACAGCATACATATATCTATATTATAATGGAGGTGCGGAAAGTTCCGCAAATATAACAAAACGGAGGTAAAGACCGATGAAAACAACCAAAAAAGTCATACAGATACTGCTGCCCCTTGTCTTGCTTTTAGCCGTCCTTGCCTCCTGCGGTGTCAAGGAAGACATCCCCTGGCAGAAGACTACGGCAAAAACAAGCGCAACAACTGCCGGGGCCGAGGACGGAACGTCCTCGAGTAGTTCCGCGAATGCGGAATCTACGGCCTCCACAACGGCTCCGCTGCCACCGCCGAGCTTTGACGGAGCGGAGGTCATCATCGTATCCGTCGGAAGCCGCAGCAAACTCAACAAGCTTGAGTTTTATTACGTCGACAGCGAAGAGTCCGAGCTTGCAAAAGAGCTGAACGAGGCATATTCCGAGCTTGAAAACAGGCTTGACACCGTTTTATGTTTCTCGGAAATGTCCTACGAGGATGCACTTGCGGATCTGTCCGGGAATGACTTCGTAGGCGATGCGATATACACCAAACAGATATATTGGGCACCATTGGCGATAAATGGGTATATCCAACCGCTCAACACCGAGGAGATACGTTCTGCGGGCTTTGACGTAGAGGATCCCGACACCGTCGATATATACCTCACAGGTGCAACCAAGGAGCTTGACGGCGAAAACGTCTGGGCGGCATCCTTTTCGGGGAAGTACTTTGCACAATACTGGATGTCAGGCCTCCGATTCAACAAGGACATAGTTGCCGCTGTGGGCTATCCCGCCGAGACCCTCTATCAGCTCGTTCGGGACGGACAGTGGACCTGGGACAAGCTGGAGGAGATATGCCGAGCGGTCATGGCCAATACCGACAATGACGGTCTCGGTGTCGACTCGGGAGTGGTAGAGCATATCTTTAACGCTATGGGCATCGCACCCACCCGAGGAACGGACGGAAAATGGAGAGCGCCCTCCCTTGAGGAGGTGCTGCGGGGTGCGGACTACGCCTTGAAGTGGGCCGGCGGCGCAGGGGAGATATCCTTCAGATTGAGCTCCTTAAGCAGCAGCGGTATTTCTTCGGAGTTTGAACGTGGTAAAATGGCCTTTGCATTCACATCCGCAGACTACCTCTACGTTTATAACAAGGTATATCCCGAGGGACACGGCTTCCCCGTAGGGTATCTGCCGAGCCCGAAATTCACGGGGAACGATGCGCCCGCCTACACATCTCTCGATATTAACGGGATCTGTATCCCGACGGAAAATTCCGAGCTGCGCAGAACTGCCTACGCACTGGGCGAGATAGCCAAGATCGTAAACAGCGCCGAGGGCGCAAGGGAGTTTATGGGGGGAATCCTGCCCGACGAGGAATCGGTCGAGATGGTCATGGACTACATTATTCCGGGTACCGTCTTTGCAAGAGGGTCTCTGTCGATTCCCGTAAACAAGGTCGCAAGCAGATTCCGTCACGAGTTGTTTGAGATACACGACGACATCGCCGGCGGACACTATGACCGTGATACGGTGGCGCAAAACTACGTGACAAATGTGCAAGCCGAGATAGATAAGCTCTTTGGATACTGATAAGTAAAAAAGACACCCGAGAGGGTGTCTTTTTTTAGTTTTATTCGTCGCAAGCGACGAGTGATATTGCTTCGCAGTGGTATTGCGCCGAGGGCGCAGTGGTATTGCGACGCCGTGATATTGCGGGTCGGCGAAAAAAGAACAAATATTCTTTTTTGAAAAAGCACAGGCTATTGCAATTTTATTTAAAATAGTGTAGAATATAAATAACTATGAAAAAATCATCCGATGGGGGTCAAAAAGCATATGGATAAGAAAAAAGCACTTGACACGGCGCTTGCCCAGATAGAGCGTGACTTCGGAAAGGGAGCGGTAATGTTCCTTGGCGGCTCGGCGGCCATGAACGTTGCGGCCATACCTACCGGTTCGCTGACCCTTGACATCGCCCTTGGCATCGGCGGTGTACCCAGAGGAAGAATAATCGAGATATACGGTCCGGAGTCTTCGGGTAAGACCACCGTCGCCCTCCACATAATCGCCCAGGCGCAGAAGGAAGGCGGCATTGCGGCCTTCATCGACGCCGAGCACGCCCTCGACCCCCACTACGCCCGTGCGCTGGGTGTCGACATCGACTCTCTGCTGGTCGCCCAGCCCGACGACGGTGAGCAGGCCCTCCAGATAACCGAGGAGCTGGTCAACTCGGGCGCCATCGACGTCATCGTCGTCGACTCGGTCGCCGCACTGACCCCCCGTTCGGAGATAGAGGGCAACATGGGCGAGGCAAGCGTGGGACAGCTGGCACGTCTTATGAGCCAGGCCATGAGAAAGCTTGCGGGTACCATTTCAAAGACCAACACCGTTGCGATATTTATAAACCAGCTTCGTGAGAAGATAGGCGTCCTCTACGGCAACCCCGAGGTCACCACCGGCGGACGTGCGCTGAAGTTCTCGGCGTCGGTACGCCTTGACGTCCGCAAGGTCGACACCATCAAGAACGGCTCGGAGGCCATTGGCAGCCGAGTAAGGGTCAAGGTCGTCAAGAACAAGGTCGCCCCTCCCTTCCGTGAGGCCGAGTTTGACCTTATGTACGGCAAGGGCATCTCCTTCTCGGGCGAGCTTGTCGATGCGGCAATAAAGCTCGAGGTCATACGCAAGAGCGGCTCGTGGTTCTCCAAGGCCGACGGTCAGAAGCTTGCCCAGGGCAAGGAAAACGTCAAGCGCTACTACGAGGAGCATCCCGACGAGGCCGCCGAGCTGGAGGCCGAGATCCGTGCAAGGATGGCCGCCATGGCAAACCCCGAGCCCGAGGAAAAGGCCGAGGAAAAGCCTGAGGAAAAGAAGCCTGCACTCGGCGAAAAGGCACCCCAGATATCAAACGTCAAGGGCGGCTTTTCGGTCGACCTGATAGACGATTTTGTCTGATATAATCGAGATCAAGCCCTCCAAACGGGGCGGACGGCTTGTGGTAAAGCTTGACGACGGACGGGTACTCCGTCTCTCGCCCCGAACCGCAGAAGAAAACGCCCTCAAGGTCGGCATGAGCCTTGACTCCGAGGATATAGAGCGCCTATCGGTCGGCGGCGGACGGCACATCCGTGATGCGGCGGCGGCGCTCCTTTCGGGGCGTGAGCTTACCGAGGGTCAGCTCCGTGACAGGCTTTCCGAGCGTGGCTACGACGGGGAAAGCATCGATGGACTTATCGAGGACTTTACCCGTTGGGGGCTTATCGACGACCGGCGCTACTGTGAGCTTCTTGCGGCCTACTGTTCAAGAAAGAATATGTCCCGTCGGGCTATGGAAAACGAGCTTTACAAGCGCAAAGTCCCAAGAGAGCTTTGGGCGGAGGCGCTTGAAATGCTCAAGCCCGCCGCAGATGCGATAGAGGAGCTGTTGGAAGCCCGTCTCAAGGGCAGGGGTGCCGACCCGTCGGCGATAGATTCCGCCATGCGCTACCTCTGCGGACGTGGATTTGACAGCCGAGAGGTACGAAACGCACTGCGGAACTACCGTGAGGACCTCGGCGAGGATGACCAACTGTAAAAGGAAGAGCGAAAATGTCTCAAAAGATTGCCATAATCTCACTCGGATGCCCCAAAAACCTCGTTGACAGCGAGCAGATGGTATACTCCCTGCAGCAGGCGGGCTATGAGATGACTACCTCCATAGACCTCGCCGATGCGGTCGTGGTCAACACCTGCTGTTTTATAGATGCGGCAAAGTCGGAGGCCATAGAAAACATCCTCGAGCTTGCGAGGATGAAGGAAGACCCCTCGACCGCCCTTCGTGCCATCGTCGTTGCAGGCTGTATGGCCCAGAGCTGCAAGGAGGAGATATTTGCCGAGCTTCCCGAGGTCGACGGCGTTGTATGCTGTTCGGCGCTCGACCGCACCGTCGAGGCGGTAAGGGAGGCTCTTGAGGGCAAAAAGCCGATGATAGAGGGTGACCTGAGTGCACCCCCCTTCGAGTGCGGACGCACCCTTTCAAACGCCGAGGGCTATGCCTACGTCAAGATCGGCGAGGGCTGTGACAACCGCTGCAGCTACTGCGTCATCCCCTCCCTGCGCGGACCCTCCCGCTCCCGCCCGATGGAATACATCCTCTCGGAGTGCCGTGACCTTGCCTCAAAGGGCATCGGCGAGCTGATAGTGGTCGCCCAGGACATCTCAAAGTACGGCATCGACCTGACGGGCAAGCCACAGCTTGTCGAGCTGCTGCGTGAAATGGCAAAGATAGAGGGTGTTGAGTGGATACGCCTTCACTACATAAATCCCGACGGTCTTTCGGATGAGCTCATTGAGCTTATCGCTTCGGAGGATAAGATAGTAAAATACATCGATATGCCCATCCAGCACATCTCGGGGCGGATACTTGCCGATATGAACCGCCACTATACCCCCGAGGACGTCAAGGAAAAGGTCGCAAAGCTCCGCAGGATAGAAAATATGGTCATCCGCACCAGCCTCATCGTCGGATTTCCCGGTGAGACCGAGGAGGAATTTGAGGAGCTCTGCGAGTTCCTCCGTGAGGCTAAGCTTGACAAGGTCGGGGCCTTCCCCTACTCCCCACAGGAGGGTACTCCTGCGGCCGAGATGGAGGGGCAGATCGACGAGGAGGTCAAGCTTGAGCGTGCCGAGAGGATAGAGTATATCCAGGAGGACGTCATGTACGAGCGTGCAAGCGGCCTTGAGGGCAAGACCCTGCGGCTGATGTGCGAGGGCTTTGACCGTATCGCAGAGATATGGTACGGCAGAAGCTACGCCGAGTCCCCCGATATCGACGGCAAGATATTCTTTACCGACGATGCAGGCGTTGCCGCACCCGGCAGATTTGTAAACGTGGTAGTTGACGATGCCGCCGACGGCGAGCCGATAGGCCACACCGTAGAATAAGGAGAGGTTATTATGAACACCGCAAACAAGCTTACGATGCTTCGAATGATACTTATCCCCGTTTTCGTGCTCTGTTTTTACATGAGCGGATATCTTTGGGACCTTTTTGCCATACTTGCCTTTGCCGTTGCCTCGATAACCGACAAGCTTGACGGCTACATTGCAAGAAAGTACAACCAGATCACCTCCTTCGGAAAGATAATGGACCCCCTTGCCGACAAGCTTCTTGTCTTCTCGGCCTTTATTCTGATGGTCAACGTCGGACAGATACACGCCGTTGCCTTCCTTATAATCCTTGCAAGGGAGTTCACCGTCACCTCCATGCGTGCCGTCGCAGGCGGAAGCGGTAAGGTCATCGCCGCAAGCATGTCGGGCAAGCTCAAGACCGTCTGTCAGATGACCTGTATCATCGTCATCCTCGCCCTTCCCCTCTTCCGAGCCGTCGGCATCGATTTCCTTGCCGACTATGAAAATATCATTGCAAACGTGCTTGGCTGGGTCGCCGCCGCCGTCACCGTATGGTCGGGCATCGACTACGCCGTCAAGCTGGTTCCCGTTTTAAAGGAGACAAAGTAAAATGTCCGAGCTTCAACTGTTTAACTCACTGACAAGAAAAAAAGAGGTATTCCGTCCCTTGGGCGATACCGCCCTTATCTACGGCTGCGGCCCGACGGTATATAACTATTTCCACATCGGAAACGCCAGAATGTTCGTCGTTTTCGACGTCCTCCGCCGCTACCTCGTTTACAGAGGAATACCCGTCAAATACGTCCAGAACTTCACCGACATCGACGATAAGATAATCCGCCGTGCCAACGAGGAGGGCATCTCCTCGGCAGAGGTGGCCGAAAAGTACATAAAAGAGTACTTCGTCGACGCCGACGGCCTCGGCATCAAGCGTGCCGACGTCCACCCCCGTGCCACCGAGAACATCGGCCTTATCATCGCCATGATAAAAAAGCTCATCTCGCAGGGTCACGCCTACGAGCTCGACGGCGACGTCTACTACCGCACCCGTTCCTTCGAGGGCTACGGCAAGCTCTCCCACCAGAACGTCGACGACCTTGAGTCGGGCGCACGTATCGAGGCCGACGAGCGCAAGGAGGATCCCCTCGACTTCGCACTCTGGAAGGCGGCAAAGCCGGGTGAGCCCAGCTGGCCCAGTCCCTGGGGCGAGGGCCGTCCCGGCTGGCACATCGAGTGCTCGGTCATGGCAACGAGGTACCTCGGCAAGACCATCGACATCCACGGCGGCGGCCAGGACCTCTGCTTCCCCCACCACGAAAACGAGATAGCCCAGTCGGAGGCGGCCAACGGCTGCGAATTCTCCCGTTTCTGGGTGCACAACGGCTATATAAACGTCGACAATCAGAAGATGTCCAAGTCAAAGGGCAACTTCTTTATGACAAGGGATGTAGCCAAGGAGTACGGCTACGGCGTTATAAGATTTTTCCTTGTCTCTGCCCATTACAGAAGCCCCATAAACTACTCCGTCGAGGTCATAAATCAGGCACGTGCCGCCCTTGGCCGCATCGAGACCTGCCGTGAAAACCTCGCCTTCCTCTCCCGTACCGCCAACCAAGGCGAGGCAGACCCCGTCGTTGTCGCCGCCGCCGAAAGGGCAAGGGAGAAGTTTATTGAGGCGATGAACGACGACCTCAACACCGCCGACGCCGTCAGCGCCGTGTTTGACCTTGTGCGTGAGGTCAACTCCTTTGCCGCCGCAGGCATGACCCGTGGCTCCATCGAGGCCGCAAGGGAGGTAATAGGCGAGCTTTGCGAGGTGCTCGGTATCGCCCCCGAGAAGGAAAACGCAGGCGAGGACCCCGAGGTGCTTGAGCTTGTGGAGAAGAGAAACGCCGCCAGAAAGGCACGTGATTTCGCCCTTGCCGACGCTATCAGAGATCAGCTCAAGGAGCGGGGGATCACCCTCGAGGACACTCCGCAGGGTGTAAAAATAGTGAGAAACTGAAACGAAATACGGACGGTTTACTGATAACCGTCCGTATTTGTATTGGATATGCAACCGCAAAGGAAAGATGTAAATGGGTTATAAATACCAGATGCACGCTCACACCTCCCCCTGCTCGGCCTGCGGCCGTACTCTTCCCGAGCAGCTTGGGCGCAGTCTTTACGAGGGCGGATACCAGGGGTGCGTACTGACTAACCACTTCCACGGCGGCAACAGCGGCATCGACCGTGGACTGCCCTGGAAGGACTTCGTGGAGGAATACGTCCGTGACTGGGAGGCCTGCGCAGGCTACGCCGCAAGGTATGATATCGACGTGATATTCAGCATAGAGGAGCACCTCGGCGGCGGCAGGGAGATACTCTGCTACGGCATCACCCCCGAAATACTTCTTTCCCACCCCGAGCTGATAAACCACCGTATTGAAGATTATGCGGCGGTCATGGCAGAGGCAGGCGGCCTTGTTATTCAGGCCCACCCCTTCAGGAGAAGAGGGTACATTACCGATGCGGCGCTTTTTGAGGAGGTCTTCCTCGACGGGATAGAGGTGTGCAATATGGCAAACGCCCCCGAGATGAACGCCGAGGCCGAAGCCGAGGCCGAAAGGCATCCCGACTGGATACTCGTCTGCGGAGGGGATGCCCACAATGCCGCAAGCCTCTGTATCGGCGGCATCGAGACCGAAAGGCGTATGCGTGAGCCTTCGGAGCTTGTAGCTATCCTTAAAAGCAGAGAATATAGGCTGATAAAATAACGCAGCTGAAGAAAAAAGCGAAGCAGGTGTACTGCTTCGCTTCTTTTGATGGGGAATTAAAGTGCGCCCGAAATAATTAACGGGATAAGAGTAAAAACGGGAAGAACCACGGCAGTTACCACAAAGGAAACGATTGCCGCTATGCCGCACGCCTTGGCGCATCGGGGGCGTGTTTTTGCTGCGACGGGCCAGTAGATGATGCCAAACAGAGGAATAAAAATGGCCAAAAGAAGCAACCCTCCGCTGACTGATTCGTCGACCTGTGACGTAACAGTTCCATCTACAGGCTCAACAGCGCATCCGCAGCTAAGGCAGAGGGTGGCTTGGTCGGTGATTTCCTTACCGCAATACTGACAAAACTTCATAAATAATTCTCCTTTCTTTTAATCAATCGATCTTATATTCCTGCAAGAGCAAGAATACATAAACCCGCCGCAAAGGAAATAAGTGCTGCTATACCGCAGGCCTCTGCACATTTTGGCTGTGTCTTCGCTTTTAACGGCCAGTAAATAAAGCCAAACAGAGGAATCAGAACTGAAAGGACAACCAACCCTGCGTTGATCGAATTGTCAACTGCCTGGCGACCGTTATTTTGCGGCCGAGCGGGACATCCGCAAGCGGGACATATAACCGCCATGTCCAAAATTTCCTTGCCACAGTGTCTGCAAAAGCTCATAATGCTCACCTCTTTTCTTTGTGTAACAAAGTGTTACATAAAGATTGTAACACAGTGTTACAATAAATGCAAGGGGTGATTGGATGGTTGGGCTAAAAATTATTCGAAAGAAGTTGAATTTAAACCAACAAAAGGTCGCTATGGACTTAAATATCTCCCGTGAGGCATTGTCATACTATGAAAACGGAAAGAGAGAGCCGTCACTTGCTCTGCTGATTGCGATGTCGGAATACTTTAACGTCTCGGTGAATTACCTGATCACGGGCGAAGAATTTCAAAAAAGATAAACCTATCCGTTAAAAGGATAGGTTTTTTACTTTTCCGTGTTTAGTCAAATTTTGTATACGCCCGTAAAAATATAAAACGCCCTCTTTTATGGCAGAGGCAAGTTTTGCCCTTTTGAAGGTAAGGTGTATCAATGACCCTCGACGGGGAAAAAGAAGCGAAGCAGGTGTACTGCTTCGCTTCTTTTTACTTTGTTTTGGGAGGTTATCTCGAAAGAAGCTCGCCCGTGACGGGGTCGACAAGGTAGGTCGAGCCGTTGCAGTCGATCGGACCGAAGTGCTCGGCGCTCGGCCAACGGTAGAACTCTGCGGCGTATTCCGAGGTCATATTCATAAAGCGGTAGTCGCCCTCGGCGTCGGAGCTCTTCTGATAGAACCAAAAGACCTCGACCAGATAGTACTCGCCGTCAAGGCGGATGAGGTTGATGCGGTGGTTGGAGGAGGAGTAGTTATCGTCGGGACCGCCCGTTTCAACGTCGGGAATGAGGATGGAGAGGTCGACCATCGAGCAGGGAATGCCTGCCATGTTGCAGAGGGTGAAGAAGGTGCCGCTCCAGCCCATACAGTCGCCGCCGTAGCCGTTAAGCAGACCGTAGGCCGTCTTGACGATGTCGTAGGAGGTCTGTCCGTCCATGTTCTCGGGCAGGGGCTTGTAGCCGTTGTTGTGGAGGCTCATCATATAACGGTAGATGGCCTGCTCCTTTTCAAAGTCGGTCATACCGTCCTTTATGATCTCCTCAAGCGCCGCCGAGGATGCTGCAAGTATGCTGTGGGCCTGCGGGAACTTGATCGGGTCGATCTCGTAGCCGCCACGGTAGGCAATTATCGCACGCAGCTCGTAGGTAAATCCGTCTGCGTTGAAGATAAATGTACGGTTAAATTGGGGGTCGTTGGAGACGAGCTTATCCTCGATGCCGAGGATCTCCCTCTGTTGGGCAAGGGTGGGGCTGTTCAGGACGGCAGAGGAGATGGTCACGCCGCCGAGATACATTGTAAACCAGCCCCTGTATATGGGCGAGGCGTCAAAGATGAGGTCGTAGTAGTCCTCGTTTGAGAGGGTAGCGTACTTGAGATAGGGGGCATCCTCCGAGGCAAATATCTCCGAGCGGGACTTTTGGTTGCCGTAGAAGATGGCTTGTTCGTCAAGGAACATCCAGCCGAGGCTGTCAAGGACGTTTCTTTGGTAGTCGCTGAGGGTGGAATAGTCGATCTGATAGAGTATCGGCTCGTCAAGGTTGAGCTTGACCCACAGATCTATCGCCTCCTCAAGCGCCGTATCGGCGTTGAAGGTGGGATATTCGATGTCCAGACGGAGGATGGCCGTTCCCTCGTCGCTTCCGCCCTTGGCGGTGATGCGGACGTGCTCGACCGCCGTGTAGCCAAAGTCGATGCCGACGGTCCATACCGCCCGTCCGTCGCTGAGGGTGCGCCCTGCAAAATACCTCTCCCCGCTTTCGGGGTCGGTAATGTAGTCGGAGGTCAGCTTTCCTTGGTCGATGACGACGGTGGATATCTCACGCAGGGCTTCATAGCCGTTGCTTACCGCACGGTAGAACTGATAGGGCGTGGCGGAGGCCCTCGTTCCGAGGGCAACAAGGCTAAACTCAAGCCGCTCTACCCCTTCGTCGGTCGTGACGGTGTATATGACCGAGGTGTCGTCTGTGTATACCGTCGCTGCGGTCTTGTCGACCGATACCGACTTGATAAGTGCGGTGTCGGGTATGTAGCAAAGCTCGGTCTCGACAAAGCTCGGCTCGGGCTCGGGCTCGGTGGTTGCAGATTCTGCTGGCGCAGAACTGCTCGAGGTTGTTCCAACCTCGGAGGTCGTTGTGGACTCTGTCGGCGGAGCCGTAGTCGTCGCAACTGTGGTAGTTACTTCGGTGGTCGTTGCGGCGGTAGTTGCAGATTCTGCTGACGCAGAACTGCTCGAGGTTGTTCCAACCTCGGTGGTTGCCGTAGTGGTCGCCTCGGTTGTAGTTTGAGGTGCAGTAGTTGTCGCAACAGTCGTTGCGACGGTCGTTGATTCGGTGGTCGTCTGCGGTGCAGTAGTTGTCGCAACTGTCGTTGCGGCAGTCGCTGCGGCAGGCTCCTTACTGCCGCCGCAGGCGGCGGTAAAAAGGAGAACGGCGGCAAGTGCGGCAGAGCACAGCTTCTTCATTGCCATACCTCCTATTTGGTCATGAACAGTATTCCAAGGCACCTCGGTCCGCAGTGGCAGGAGATGGTACAGCTGGCTCTGGTGACGATTATATTCTCAAAGGCCTTCTTCTCCTCGATGGTGCGCCTGACGGCGTCAACGTATTCCTGCTCGATGCCCGAATGGGTGATAAATATCTTGTCGGTGCGGATGTTGTCGTACTCGTCAAGCTTTTCACCGACGTACTGCTCCAGTACTCCCATGAGTGCGCCGCGGTACTTCTTGCCGACCTCCATCTTGCCGTTTTCGTTGTTGACGTTGATAAGGGGCTTGAGCTTTAAAAGGTTTGCGCCGAAGGCCGCCGTCGCCGAGCAGCGTCCGCCCGCCTTCATAAACTCAAGGGTGTCAAGGATAAAGCTGGAGTGGACCTTGGAGACCATCTCCTCAAGCCTTGCGGCGACCTCGGAGGCCTCAAGACCCTCGCCTATGAGCTTTCCTGCCTCGATGACGAGGTGTCCTACGCCGGTGGAGAGGTTCTTGGAGTCGATTACGTAGACCCCGCCGAGCTCCTCGGCGGCAAGGCGTGCGTTCTGGAAGGAGGAGGACAGCCCCGAGCTGAGGTTGATATGTACCACCTCGTAGCCCTCGTCGGTCCACTGCTTAAAGTAGTCGATAAACTCGCCGACGTTGATGGCGGCGGTGGAGGGAAGGACCTTGCGGTCGTGGTAGGCGTCGTAGAGGACGTCTGCGGAGACGTCGACGTTGTCGACGTAGCTCTTTCCTTCCAATATAATATGATAGGGGTAGAGGTTTACGCCGTACTGCTGACGAATCTCGGGGGTGAGGTCGCAGGTGCTGTCGGCACTGAGGATTATTCTTTTAGACATTGGAAACACTCCGTAAAAATATTTGTCCGCCGGTTGCGAAAGGACGCAGTCTGTGGTAAAATAATTAAAGTTGGCGGCTCAACAATGCTATATTACACTATTGAGCGGCAAAATGCAATACTCCGCAGAAAAAAAGAATAAAAAAGATAAGTTTTTTTGAAAAAGGTATTGACGGGAAGATAAAAGAGTGATATAATTACCCTACCTATGAAAAAGGGCTTTATTTTTTTGGCCTTTTTTAGGGAGGCAAAACTTTATAGGAGGTGCCGTTAAATGAGAGTCAGAGCCACTCTCGCCTGCACGGAGTGCAAGCAGCGCAATTATGACACTGTCAAAAACAAGAAAAACAACCCCGACCGGCTTGAGATGAACAAGTACTGCCGCTTCTGCCGCAAGCATACCCTTCACAGGGAAACCAAGTAAGCGGACTGCGGATGAATGGAAAGGGTGAAAAAAGTGCCTGAAAAAGACAACGAAAAGCTCGCCGCTACGGAGATCGACGCCAAGAAGGCCAAAAAGCTTGCCATAAAGCAGGACAAGGCCAACCGTAAGCGCAACGCCGCCGAAAAGGCCGAAAAGGTCGGATTCTTCAAGAGAGTCTTCCGCGGCATCAAGCGCTGGGTCAACGAGCTTCGCAGTGAAGCGAAAAAGGTCACCTGGCCCACCTTTAAGCAGGTGGTCAACAACTCCCTGATCGTTTTCGCCATGATAATCGTCATCGGCGTAATAATCTGGGTGGCAGATCTGGGTCTGCGCAACGGGCTTCAGATGGTCATCGATCTGTTCTGAGGCAAAAAGGAGAAATCGTAAATGTCTGAAGCAGCAAGGTGGTACGTCATTCATACGTACTCCGGCTATGAAAACAAGGTCGCCGCAACGATCGAAAAAAACGTTGAGAACCGCGGTCTGCAGGAGCTGATCCACGAGGTCAGCATCCCCACCGAAAAGGTGACCGAGCTTCGCGACGGCAAACAGTATGAGATCGAACGCAAGACCTTCCCGGGATACGTCCTGGTAAAGATGGTCATGACCGATGAATCCTGGCACGTTGTACGCAACGTCAGGGGCGTTACAAGCTTCGTAGGCCCCGGCTCAAAGCCCGTCGCACTTACCGACAGTGAGGTTGCGGCACTGGGCGTTGAGAAAAACGAGATCAAGGTATCCTATGCAGTCGGCGACACCGTGCGTGTGGCTGACGGTCCGCTGGAGGGCTTCATGGGCGTAGTCGATGAGCTTTCGGTGGAAAAGAACCGCGTCAAAGTCATTGTTTCCATGTTCGGCAGAGAAACGCCGGTCGAGCTTGAGCTCCATCAGGTCGAGGTCGACGAATAAGACCGCATGGAAGTGGGAGGGCGTAAAGCCCGAAGACCACATTCTTATATTTAGGAGGTCCATTTAAAATGGCACAGAAAATCACAGGGTTTGTAAAACTGCAGATCCCTGCCGGCAAGGCTACTCCGGCACCCCCCGTCGGCCCCGCCCTTGCCCCGTACGGACTGAACATCATGGCGTTCACCAAGGAATTCAACGAGCGTACCAAGAATGACATCGGCTACATCATCCCCGTAGTCATCACCGCCTACGCCGACCGTTCCTTCAGCTTCGTAACCAAGACTCCGCCCGCAGCCGTCCTTATCAAGAAGGCCGTCAACATCGAAAGCGGCTCCGGCGTCCCCAACAAGAACAAGGTTGCCACCATCTCCCGTGAGGCCCTTCGCAAGATCGCCGAGCAGAAGATGCCCGACCTCAACGCCAACGACGTTGAAGCAGCCGAAAGCATGATCGCCGGCACCTGCCGCAGCATGGGCGTAGTCGTTGCCGACTAATAGCCCCTATTACGTGGGAGGAAATCAATTCCGCTAACCACATGAGGAGGAAATACAGTGCACAGAGGTAAAAAGTATCTCGAAAGCGCAAAGCTTATCGATAGAACAAAGCAGTACGAGCCCGAAGAGGCTCTCGAGCTCCTGACCAAGACTGCGTCGGCCAAGTTCGACGAGACCGTCGAGGTCCACATCAGACTGGGTGTCGACTCCCGTCACGCCGACCAGCAGGTCCGCGGCGCCGTCGTTCTCCCCAACGGAACCGGTAAGAACATCCGTGTTCTCGTCTTTGCACGTGATGCCAAGGCTGAGGAAGCCAAGGCCGCAGGTGCCGACTTCGTCGGTGCAGAGGATATGGTCGCCCGTATCCAGAAGGAAAACTTCTTCGACTACGACGTCGTCATCGCCACCCCCGACATGATGGGTGTCATCGGCCGTATCGGCCGTGTCCTCGGTCCTAAGGGTCTTATGCCTAACCCCAAGGCCGGCACCGTCACTCCCGACATCGCCCGTGCCGTCGCCGAAGCCAAGGCCGGTAAGATCGAGTACCGTCTGGACAAGACCAACATCATCCACTGCCCCATCGGCAAGGTCTCCTTTGGCGCCGAGAAGCTCAACGAGAACCTCCGCGCTCTGACCAACGCCATCGTCAAGGCCAAGCCCGCCAGCGCGAAGGGTCAGTACGTCCGTTCCTGCGTCGTCGCCTCCACCATGGGCCCCGGCGTCAAGATCAGCACCGTCAGAGTCTCCGAGATCGGCTAATTTCGGAGCAAGCAACCAAGGTTATCCGCATCCGAGAGGGTGCTGGTAATAAATAAGCCTTTACCGTAGACAGCAGGTCGCGCGCAAGCGTGTAAAAAGACCCTGCCGAGGGAAATGCAACTATTTGAATCAAAGCGCTTTGGGCGCAGATCGATAGATTCCTGCTTTCCCCCGAAGGGAAAGCAGGATTTTTTCCGGGACAAGGCTGACAAATCTACCGGAGGTGAAACCATCCATGCCCAACGAAAAAGTACTGAGCGAAAAGCAGCAGGTCGTAGCAGAGCTCGCAGCACGTATTCAGGCGTCGGCATCCGGTGTTATCTGCGACTATCGCGGCATCACCGTCGAGCAGGACACCAAGCTCCGCAAGCAGCTTCGCAAGGCCGGTGTTGAATACACCGTCGTCAAGAACACCCTGCTGACCCGTGCCCTCAAGGACACCGCCTACGAAGAACTCGGCGGCCTCCTCAACGGCACCACCTCGTTTGCAACCAGCGAAGATCCGCTGGCAGCGGCGAAGGTCATCAGTGAGTACTCCAAGTCCGTCAAGGGCGCCTTTGCAGTCAAGGGCGGCTTCGTAGACGGTAAGGTGATCGACCCCGCAGGCGTTGAACAGCTTGCTTCGATCCCCTCCAAGGAGATCCTCATTGCCCAGTTCCTTGGCGGCCTGACCGCCACCATCCGCGGCCTTGCAGTCGCGATCCAGGCTATCGCCGACAAGCAGTCTGAAGGCGAGCCCGCAGCGCAGGAAGCGTAATTTCTGCAAATATATAACATTGGAGGAAAAATTACAATGGCAAGCGAAAAGATCACTAACATAATCGAAACCGTAAAGACCCTTACCGTTCTCGAGCTCAACGAGCTCGTACACGCCCTCGAGGAAGAGTTCGGCGTTTCCGCCGCTGCTCCCGTCGCCGTAGCCGCTGCTCCCGCCGCCGCTGCCGCCGCCGAGGAAGAGAAGACCGAGTTCACCCCCGTTCTGGCCGACTTCGGCGCCAACAAGCTCGCCGTCATCAAGGTCGTCCGCGACATCACCGGTCTTGGCCTCAAGGAAGCCAAGGAACTCGTCGAAGGCGCTCCCAAGCCCGTCAAGGAGAACATCTCCAAGGCCGACGCCGAAGCCATCAAGGCCAAGCTCGAAGAAGCCGGCGCCAAGGTCGAGATCAAGTAAGTTATCTCAAAGCCTTAATAAAAAGCAGGGTGTTTTTCACCCTGCTTTTTTTGTTGTGCATCAAAAAATATCTTGACAGACAAAGACATTATCCTATATAATGAAGGTGTGGAATTGCCCCGCACAACAAAAAGGAGGATGTAAAGATGAAAAAACAGCGAATTTTGGCCACGGTTTTGCTCTTGTTTGTAAGTATTTGCACCCTCGCAGGCTGCGGGGGCGGCAAAGAGCCTGCCGCAACGACGGGCTCCGAGGTTGGAACAACCTCGAGCAGTTCTGCACCGGCAGAATCTGCGACTACCGCCGCAACGACGGACTCCGAGGTTGGAACAACCTCGAGCAGTTCTGCGTCAGCAGAAGCTGCGACCACCGAGCCCGAGATCAAGACCTTTGACGGCTATGAGTTTGTCATCGCAGGCGAACGGGGCTTCGTCGGTAACACCTTCTTTGTCACCCAAGCCACAAACGCCCTTGAAAACCGACAGATCCGAGCCTACGAGGCTCTTGAGGACGGGCTCGACGTAGTTATCAACTTCATGCGTGCCAAATATGATACGGTCCTAGCAAACGCTGCTGCTAACAAGGCGACGGGAGACTTTGTCCACTTCCGCCATCAGTACTGGATACCCCTTGCCGTTAAGGGGTATATTCAGCCTCTGAATACCGACGCTGTCAAGGCCGCAGGGCTGGACGTTTCCGACCCCGAGCAGGTGGATATCTACCAGACCAACGTTTCCCGTCAGCTCGACGGCGAAAACGTATGGGCATTTGCCGTTTCGGGCGAGTACTTCTCCGCTCCCTGGGGTCACGGACTTACCTTTAACAAAAAGCTCTGCGAAAATGCGGGTTACCCCGCCGAGGACATCTACCAAATGGTCAGAGACCACGCCTGGACCTGGGACAAATTCGAGGAGATCTGCCGTGCGGTCTCCGACAATCGGATAGAGGGGATAGGCGGATATTCTGTGAGTATAAACGATATGGTAGAGATCGCCTCAAACGTTTCCATCAACGCTCGCACCGAGGATGGCCGTTGGATGACCAACATTGGTTCGGACGAATTTATCCAAGCTTTCAATTGGACAAAAAAGATAATTCACGACAGGGACGTTTGTATTGACCTGCTTTATCACCTTTATTACGGCCATGGACATCCGCGATATGCTTTTTATGACGGAGAGCAGGGTTTCATAGTCTTTAGCGGCAATAGCTTTGGCTTCGGAAAAGACATGTGCAACCTAATAATGACCGAAGATTACGGCTACGTCCCCTTCCCGATGGGTCCCGACGCCACCGAGTATAGTCATGTTATTCCCGATCTCTTTGGATTTTCGCTCGAGACAACCAACAAAGACGTCGAGACCTCCGTATATATCATGGGAAAGTTTGCATCCCTGCTCAACGACCCAGACCAGTACGTCGTCTACGCCCGTGGGGTCATGCGGGACGATGAGTCGGTCGAGATGATAATGGACTATATGCTCCCAAATGCCACCCTTAACACCGCTTGCCTGTCGTACGAGACCGAGCAGATCGTGGAGAATCTTATCACGGACGTTTTTTCTGCAAAGGATACCGAGGATGTGTGCGACATATTCGGACGAATGATGCAGGTCGAAATAGATAAGCTTTTTGGGTATGGGACGGATTCCTCGCCAAACTATGTCTACCTAAACGGTGCAGATGAGATGAGCCTTGAAGAGGCCTACAATTTTTTGGAATACGATCAGGGGGATCTTGCCGAAGAGATGGGCTACGTTACCCATTTGAACGGTGACATTTTAAGCGGTACGGAGAAGTGGGAGGAATTCATGCGATTAGCTCAAGAGGGGATTCCGTCGGTCATTCGGGTGGTGATGCTCGATTCGCCATCCTACGAGGGGGATAGGACGGCAAAAACCTTATATGACATTACATTTGACGGCGAGTTTTACAGGTATAAAAGGGTAAGTATGTACGGCAACGCCGAGCGAGCATATGCGTATCTGACCTTCATTGAACAAACCACGATCCCTGAAAGCGATAGATACGAGCAAAGGAATTTCTATATTTTGACAAACCGGCGGGTGTCATCTGCTCTGGAGCTGTTTTGGTCATCGGATATCGGATACGATATCGTGTGGAATGACTACATCTACAAGGAACAGTATAAGGATTCGGATGCGACCTACGGTCGGTAAAAAGACGTATTTAAGGGCGTTAATAAGAGTGATGCCCTTTTGATAAAATGCTGTAAACAGTAACAACCGAGAAAGCAAAAGGAGGATGTAAAGATGAAAAAACAGCGATTTTTGGCCACGGTTTTGCTCTTGTTTGTAAGTATTTGCACCCTCGCAGGCTGCGGGGGCGGCAAGGAGCCTGCTGCAACGACGGACTCCGAGGTTGGAACAACCTCGAGCAGTTCTGCGCCGGCAGGATCTGCAACTACCGTTGCGACTACAACTACTGTTGCGACAACTGAAGCGACAACGACTCTGCCGACGGATTTGACCTTTGACGGCTATGAGTTTGTCATCGCAGGTGAACGGGGCATCTCCGATAACACCTTCTTTGTTACCTCCGCTTTCAACGCACTGGCAAACCGACAGCTCCGAGCCTACGAGGCTCTCGAGGACGAGCTCGACGTAGTCATCACCTTCATGGATGCCAACTACGATACGGCCCTCGCAAACGCCCTTGCGGGCAAGGCGACGGGAGACTTTGTCCACTTTCGCCACCAGTACTGGATACCCCTCGCCATAAAGGGGTACATTCAACCGCTGAATACCGACGCTGTCAAGGCCGCAGGGCTGGACGTTTCCGACCCCGAGCAGGTGGATATCTACCAGACCAACGCTTCCAAGCATTTCGACGGCGAAAACGTATGGGCGTTTTCCGTTTCGGGCGAGTACTTCTCCGCTCCCTGGGGTCACGGACTTGCCTTTAACAAGAAGCTCTGCGAAAATGCGGGCTACCCCGCCGAGGACATCTACCAAATGGTCAGAGACCGCGCCTGGACCTGGGACAAATTCGAGGAGGTCTGCCGAGCGGTCTCCGACAGGAGCACGGGTATAGACGGTTACTCCATGCTGACCTATGACACCGTAGAGATCACCTCCAACGTCGCTATCAACCGCCTCGATGCTGACGGCAGATGGGAGACGAATATCGACTCGGAGGAGTTTATCCGAGCAGCCAAGTGGGTCAACAGAATATTTTACGACAGAGACGTATCCATCGAGGCCAGTTTAGAGGTCGGCAGCGGCGACCCCCGTGGGAACTTCTATGCCGGCAGGCAGGGATTTCGGGTTTTCTGGTGCGGCGACTTCGGCTTCTACAATGGCCAATGCAATACCTCTATGGACGATGATTACGGCTACGTCCCCTTCCCGATGGGGCCCGACGCCACCGAGTACAGCCACAACTTGGCCGACCTCTACGGATTCTGCCTCGAAACGGCCAACAAGGACGTCGAGACCTCCGCATATATCATGGGGAAGTTTGCATCCCTGCTTAACGACCCCGAACAGTACCGTGTCTACGCCCGTGGGTTTATGCGGGACGATGAATCGGTCGAGATGATAATGGACTATATGCTCCCAAATGCCGCCTTCAACACCGCAAGACTCTCATCCGACACACGAAAGATCATCAAGGATATGATGCCGCAGCTGCTCAGAGCTACGACGGAGACCGCCATAGAGGGTGTGCTTGAGACCTACGCCGCCAGAATGCGCCAACAGATAGATAAGCTGTACGAATAATTGCGGAACAGACATTGCCGCAGAATAAAACGGAAAACACCCGTGTAAGGAATACCTTGCACGGGTGTTCTCCGTTTTAAGAAAGGAGACGACATGTTCCGCTCTGTATCGGAAATGAAAAACGATACGGGGCAGAGAAAATTTCGGTTTTACGGGTCAGGCGTTTATAATATCCACCTGCACCGCACGCATAGCCTCAAGCGCCGTAGCGTGGCTTGCGGGGGTGACGCCTGCACAGCCCTTGGCGTCGACGGTCAACGGTACCTCGGGGAAAAAGGCCTTGGTAAGCATGACGTTTGAGATCACGCAGATGTCGGTGCAAAGCCCGACAAACTCAATGCTCTCGGGCTCCTCGTAGGCACGGAGCCGCTCGACGAGCTCGGATGCGCCGAAGGTGACCTTGTCGATAG
Source organism: Clostridia bacterium (assembly GCA_017532825.1). Lineage (GTDB taxonomy): Bacteria > Bacillota > Clostridia > Oscillospirales > QAMX01 > RGIG6452. The sequence continues at coordinate 1,748 of JAFXIT010000008.1, read as the reverse complement.
GCTCGGTACGGCGGAGCGCTTCAAGCTCGGGGTGGATCTGCCAGCCGTCGCTACCCTTGATACAGTGGGCGACGGGGAGCTTCCGCCCCTCCTGGGTGTGGGGGTAGTTTTCAAGGTGGGTGTCACGGGTGAAAAGCACCCGTCCCTCAAACCCTGCGACCTTGTCACGGACGTAGGGAAGGATGGCCTCGGCCTCGGGACTGCCGAGCGCACCCGTTATAAAATCGTTTTGCATATCAACGACGATGAGGTATTTCATCAGACAAACTCCTTGCCTTCACGCATTATACGTCCGACGGCGACCACCGCACGGCCCTCGGCGTAGTCCTTATAGACCACGGCCTCCTGCCCCTGGCAGGGGTTGAGGACGGGCGTGGTAAAGCGGATGACGGCCTCGCCCTCGCCGTCGGGCTCGACACGGCCCTCGACAAAGTCCTTGGAATGGCGCAGGCGGAGCTTGAGGGTCTCGTCGGGACGGAAGGGGGCGTAGGAGCGGAAATCGTATACACGGATGGCCGAGGCCAGGGGCGCCTCGTCGGCCAGAATGACGTCGCCGCTGTCGGGGTCGATGTCAACGACGGTCAGCTTTCGGCCTACGGCAATGCCTAAGCCGCTTTTCTGACCGATGCTGTAATGATAGGTTCCCTTGTGGGGAATGCGCCTGCCGTCAGGCAGGACGAAACAACCCCGTGTAAAGCGCAGTTCCTCGTAGGGTGCGAACTTTTCAACGGCCTCGACCTGTCCGCCCTGCGGAGAGGCGAAGCATATCTCCATGCTGGAGGGGCGCTCTGCCGAGGAAAGTCCGCGCGAGGCGGCGTATGCCACGACCTCGGCCTTGGACATCCCTGCCAACGGGAAGAGTATCTCGGGGCGGGGGCGTACACGGGAGAGCATATACGACTGGTCGTTGCTTTCGACCGAGAAAAACAGATTGGTGTTTGCCTCGGCGCAGAAGCGGTTGGCCGCATAGTGGCCCGTGGCAATGGCGTCAAGCTTGCGGAGGCGGCAGTATTCGTAAAGTGCGGCAAACTTGAAGTTCTTATTGCACCGCACGCAGGGGTTGGGGGTCTCGCCGTTGATGTAATCGTCGGCAAACGGCTCGCAAACGTCACGCACAAAGAGATCGTCACGGTTGAAGATGCTAAGCTCCAGACCAAGCTCGTCTGTGCTGCGCTTGGCCGCCTCGATATTGTCCTCACAGCAGTACATGGCTGCGGAGGTCAGATGGAGACAGCGCACGTCGTATCCTTGTTCCTTTAAAAGCAGAGCGGTCACAGCGGAGTCAACTCCGCCCGAAAAACCGACGACAACAGTTTTTTTGTCCATTTATCATTATCCTCGTCTGTTAGTTTTTGAGCGAGAGAAAATATATGCGTAACGGTAAACCTTTTACCTATAAATAATTTTATCACGGAAACATTTCCGTGTCAACAAAATTCGACGGCAAAAAAGAATGGAGCGTAAATGAAACAAAACAGGGGGAGGCAAATACATAACGTCGGCTCAAGGAGGGGCGGCGAGCTGCAACCGCAGCAGACAAGGCGTGAAAATTGAGGTAAGGACGGTGGCAGACGAGAGAGGGGCGGCAGCAGACGAGAAAGGGACGGAAGCGAACATGAGGGGGACGGTGGCGAACAGGAGGGAAGGTAGCGAACATGAGAGAGAGGGTAGCGAACATGGGGGGACGGTAGCAGACGAGAGGGACGGTAGCGAACATGAGGGGACGATAGCGAACATGAGGGGGCAGT